>JAHIJO010000145.1 GCA_018898455.1 Verrucomicrobiota bacterium
ATGCTGACAAGGCATTGGCGAAAAGACGTCGCGTTGGGCCGATAACCCAATGGGTTATCCGCTCAACGCAAGTGGTTAACCCCTTGTAACCCCGCATTAATGCGGGGTTACGACGGCCCGGAGGGTGAAAATTGCACGCCTCCGTGCAATTTTCAGGTAATAGAAGGAATGATGTGGTGTATTATTTTAGGCATTCTAAATATCGGGCCATACACAGAATATTGTTTTATAAAGCTAATCGGCTTATGGTGGATTACTCTCCCTCTGATGGGAGTATTGCTTATCATGTCGTTAATCTATTTTTTTGATCGTCGCCAACTTGCAAAGCTTGGGATCATACTCTTTTTTCTGTCTGTTGCGCTTGAAGTATTTGTTCCTTACGTTACCTTCGGTCCTTGATAATCGGATCAGAACTATCAGCCAATCGGCTCGCCGGGACTGACCCGTAAGGGCCAGCCCCGGCTGGCCACGCCATCCTGCTTCGCCTGAATGGCTACGCAGGACAGGCCCGGCATAAGGGTCCGCACCGGGCGGTTCCGAACTGACGCCAGCTGTAAGTTGTCAGGAACCATCCACAACGGGTCTTGCTCCTGAACGCTCCTATGCTTCCCATCGTGGCGGCGCTCATCGTTTCCTCGCCATCCGGCGTTATCGGTCACGATGTCCTCCACGCAGTCGGAACGTTCCTGTTCGGTTTGGCCCTTCGCCACGAAGCACGAGCCAGGTAAGAACGCGTTGCTTCCCGGCACGACCGCCGCATTTCCCTCCGCGACTGAACCATCCGACTTCGCTGTGTGGTGCCCGCTCGTCGCATCGCGTCGGCCTTATATGCGGTTCATGTTCATCAGCCCGCCGGTTTTCCCTAGCCTTCCTCCCCCTGATCGGTTACCCTTTCAGAGTTGGTTATTCACGTTTTCACGTGCGGTTCTCCTACAGGGGACTTGCACCCCATTTACAACGCGCCCATGCTGGGCGCACACCAGTCGCTGGAGCCTTCAACGGGCTGGATCTCCGCACGCAAGGCGTGCTACGCTCCATCCCGTTGAGGCTCAGCTCGCCCCGTTCACAGAAAGAGAGAAACATGCGAATCGTAATTCTTGATGGACACACACTTAATCCCGGCGATTTGTCATGGGAGCAATTTCGGTCGCTGGGTGAGTGCGTGGTTTACGACAGAACCCCCAGCGACAAGACCGTGACCCGCTCAATGGGGGCAGTGATGCTTCTTACCAACAAAACGGCGCTTTCGAGAAATGTAATAGGCCAACTGCCGGACCTGACCTATATCGGAGTCTTGGCCACCGGCTACAATGTCGTCGACACGAAAGCAGCGGCCGAACGCGGGATAGTAGTGACGAATGTTCCGGAATATGGAACACCGTCTGTCGCGCAAATGGTGTTCGCCCATCTACTGAATCTGTGCAACCACGTCGCAGAGCACAGCACCCGCGTTCGACAGGGGATATGGAGTCAATCAAAGGACTTCTGTTTCTGGGAGTATCCTCTCGCAGAACTCTCCGGGCGGACAATGGGGATTGTGGGGTTGGGCAGGATTGGATCGTCCGTTGCGACTATCGCCTCGGCGTTCGGGATGAGGGTTCTTGCCCACGATCCTGTGATAACCTCGCGCAGTTTGCGAGGCGTCGTCATTGCGGACCTCAAGACCGTTTTTCGAGATAGCGATGTCGTGAGCCTTCATTGTCTACTTACAGAACACAATCAAGGCTTTGTGAACAGAGAACTGCTCGGACTGATGAAGCCAGGCGCTTTCCTGATCAACACAAGCCGAGGTCCCCTCGTTAACGAAACAGCCCTGGCTGATGCGCTCAACAGTGGCCGGATTGCGGGAGCCGGACTGGACGTTCTGGCAGAGGAACCCCCCGCTGCCGAGTGTCCTTTGTTGACAGCCAGCAACTGCTACATTACTCCGCATATTGCATGGGCCACCTTTGAGGCGCGCCGGCGGCTGATGAGCGTGGCCTTTCAGAACGCGGAGGCGTTTCTGCGCGGAAACAAGGTTAATGTGGTGAATGGAGTATAAGCGATACAGCCAAACGTCGAACAAGCCGGATGCATGCGACGGCATACAACCGCGCGTGATCCGGGGCGTTGGGACGAGATGAATGACTAATCCTGAGCTTATCAAACGGGCAAGCTCCAGTTTGCCGGGTAGCGTCGAAGCCCAACGGGCTGATCTTTCACACCCAGCGTAAAAGATCCGGATTAGAGGGTGTTTGCCGGCTTATCCAGCTCCAGCCTGACCACTTTGCCGAGTTCCGCCATTGTGTAAGGCTTCTGGAGATATTGACCGGCGCCGAGGCGCAGTACTTCTTTGATACGTCCTGTAATGGCAAAACCACTGACAATAACGGCTTTCTGGCTGGGATTGATAGCCAGAATATTTCGATAAGTATCCAAACCGTCCCATTCATCAGCCATGATCATATCGAGAAGAACCAGGTCAATTGGTTCTTCAAGAGATCCGGTTGTTGTTTGAAACGTCTCAAAGGCCGATTTGCCGTTGGCGGCCGCCAAGACTTTATAGCCGTGACTGCGAAGCCAGCGGAGGGTCGTTTTGCGCTGTTCCTCATCATCGTCCACGACCAGGATGGTTTCCCTTCCGTGGTAAGCCGCCGGCTCGGTTTTATGAGCTGCTATCCCGGCGGGAACTTCCGAAACCGGGAAATACACATCGAAATCGGATCCCGTTCCCACCTTGGAGGTCACATTCAGAAAGCCCTTGTGGTCCTTTACGACGCCGTAAACCACGGCCAATCCAAGCCCGCTCCCGACCTCCCAGCCCAGGGTTCGTTTGGTGAAAAAAGGCTCGAAAATCTGATTGATATTTTCTTCACCAATGCCCCGTCCTGTGTCGGTAAAATGCAGAACAGCATATTTTCCGGGCTCAATAACCTCGTAACCTTCCAGCGCCTTGTTTAATTGTTTCATCGATGTCGTCAACATTAACCGTCCCCCGGATGGCATGGCGTCGAAGGCGTTAATCAAGAGATTCATGACCACTTCGTACAGGTGTTGCCTGGATCCCATGACCCGATGCAAATCCGGCGCAAGTTGGTGCTCCGCCATCACAAGGGGAAACTTGGTTTGAAGGGTGCGGAATTCCGTGGAACTCATACAGGCGTCAATGATTTCGTTCAGCGCAATAGGCTCCATGGGTACATGGCCGATACGGCCCAGCGTGAGTAGATCGTGCACCATCTCAATGGCCTTGTGCGATGAATTTTTAATGATCTCCAGATCGGCGCGCAGAGCACTGTCCGCCGGCAGATTCTTCATGATCAGGTCAGGATAATCAATGATCGGGCCCAAAATATTATTCAGGTCGTGCGCCACGCCGCCCGCCAGGATTCCCAGCGATTCCATGCGCTTGGACCGCGACAACCGTTTCTGAAGATCCCGCTCGCGGTCTTCCGATAGATGCCGATCGGACACGTCGCGAAAAATGACAACTATTCCCAGGATATTCCCCTCTCCGCCCACGATGGGAGCTATACTGTGATCAATGGGAATGGGATGGCCGTCCCGGGCAATCAGAATGGAATCCTTCCCGAACTCCGTGGCCTCATTGCCTTGGAGTATTTTAGTGTTGAATTGTTCCAGCAACAGGGATTGGGGCCGATCTTTCAGACAGAAGATATCCGTCAGTTTTCGTCCAATCGCGTCGGCGCGCGGCCAGCCGGTCAACGCTTCGGCGGTTGCATTGATCATTTGAATGCAATCGTGGGTATCGGTAGCCACCACGGCATCGCCAAGGCATCGCAGCGTGGTTTCAAACCATTCCCGGCTTTCCCGCAGTTTGCGCTTCATGATACATTGATAGAGCGCCATTTCAATCGTCGTGCGCAGTTCCCGATCTTCAAACGGCTTCAGCAGGTAGCCGAAGGCTTCGGAGACTTTGGCCCGCTTCAAGGTCTGGTCGTCGGTATAGGCGGTAAGGAATACAACGGGGATGTGACTTTGCGCGCGGATCTGTTCCGCCGCCTCAATGCCGTCAATCTGTCCCTTCAGCATGACATCCATCAGGACCAAGTCCGGCTTCAGTTCATGGGCCTTGACCACCGCTTCCTCGCCGGTGGAAACTATTGCGGGAACCACGTAGCCAAGGTTTTTCAGGCTGTTCTGAATGTCCTTGGCAACGATGCTTTCGTCTTCAACGATTAATATGCGCTCACCGGCCATTGGCCTTTGCTCCTGTGCATTTAGGCCCCGCTACGGGGCAACTTAAGATGGATTATTATCACGCAAAGCCGCCAAGACGCCAAGCTAATTAAAGACCGTTAACCACGCGTTTGATACCGATTTTCATAAGGGCTTCACCAAAATTGATCAGCATTCCCAGTTTATCAAAGCCCAATCAACAACCACTTTGGCCACATCATTTTCCGTCATATTCTTCCCCTTGGCGGCTTGGCGACTTTGCGTGAGATCATTCATAACCTGACTTTAAAATTCCTATCCATTCAAATCAACCCCCTCATCCCCCATATCCTTATCAGGGAAGACCATGGCGGCTCCGAATTCCATCTGGAATTCCGGAGATAGCGACAAATCAACATGCCGCACCTTGGCGGCGATATCGGCGGCATACTGTTTTTCCGCCACGGACAATAGCGCCCGCTTGGCGCCCATGGAGGACGCGTTGCCGATGAACCGGATGCGCTGGCAGGGAATCGGCGGCAGCAGCCCGATCCGCCGCGCATGGTTTCGCCGGATGAAATTGCCGAATCCTCCGGCCAGCAGAACGCCACCGATATCCATCGGCTGTAATCCTTCCAGGCGCAACAGAATGTTAATGCCCGACCGGATGGCCGCGCTGGCCAACTGGAGTTCCCGCACGTCCTTCTGGGTGAGAAACAGCGGTTCGCCGGTGGCGGTTTCCGATTTCTGGGCCAGCATGAAATCAACCTGGTCGTTCCGTAGCACCAGGCGCTTGCGCAGGGACTTGTTCACACTTTCCGGGAGTTCTTCCGGCGGGAGAATCCGGCCCGTGGGATCCAGTATCCCCACGCGCAACAGCTCCGCCGCCACGTCAATCAGGCCGGAACCGCAAAGTCCCGCCGGCCGGACGTTGCCGATGATATTCATGCGTAAATCCCCGTCCAGGACGATTTTTTCGATGGCGCCGCTGACGGCGCGCATACCGCAGGAAATCCTGGCGCCTTCAAAAGCAGGGCCGGCCGCCACGGAAGTGGCGATCAGTTTTCGGTTGTGCGCCAGAACTATTTCTCCGTTGGTTCCGATGTCCACGAAAAGGGTCGTTCCCGGTTCCCGGTCCAACCGGCTGGCAACAATGCCCGCCACGGTGTCCCCGCCGACGAAGCCCCCTATTTGCGGGAACACATAAACCTGGCCGTTCGGATTAATATCCAGGGCCAGGTCCTCGGCCTGCATTTGGAGGGCGTCGGTAAAGACGGGGACAAACGGCAGTTCTCCCAGCGCCGACGGGTCAATGCCACACACGATCTGCTGCATGGTTGTGTTGCCGGCCAGCACAATCTCGTAAATGCTGGCGCGATCCAGTCGCGTCGCAGTTGTCAAGGCATCAATGATGTCATTGATGGCCCCGATAATGACGCGCTGAAGCTGGGAAAGTCCCTTGGCTTCCTCGCGGCACTTCAGGATGCGGGAAATCACGTCGTCGCCATACGAAGTCTGCGGATTGATCCGAGCCTCAATGGCAGATTCTGTTCCGGTCTTCAGGTTGACCAGTGTGCCCACCAGCGTGGTGGTGCCGACGTCCAGCGCCACCCCGTAGCATTGGGTCTCGGTATTGCCGGGCTCAAAGTCAATCAATTCATGATCCACAAGAATTGCAGTGCCCTTGAAATCGTTTTTCCGCAGGACGCCGGAGAGGGTCCGCAGACTTTGAATTCCGACGTGGGTAAACGTGTCCGGACGGATGGCGGCCCGCAGGCGCTCGACGTCGGATCGGGAATCCGTCTGGTCCGGCAGACCCAGTTCCACATAATGCTTGCACACCGCCGGCTGGAGATCCACGGGAGCGCCCGAATCCTGCACGAGGATCTGCTGTTGCGTTTCAAACAGGGACGTTGCCGGGATTTCGATGACCAAATCGCCGGTGAGCTGAGCTTGGCAGGCCAGGCGGAACCCGTTGGCCACATCGCCCTCGCCCAGCACGGTCTTGCAGTTGGCGGAGGGCGGACAATTACCGCCGGTGATCCGCACCCGGCACTTGCCGCAATTCCCGGCGCCGCCGCAGGGCGTCTGGATAATGAAACCCGCCAGCGCGGCGGCTTCCAGGAGAATGGTGCCCGGCAGGGCAAATACATGCCGTCCGGTCGGCTCGAACACCACCTTATGTTCCATTTGTTTCATGACCAACACTCAGGTTGTCTTGTACTCCGCCATAGGATTCGCTTATGGCGGAACGGTTCAGCGATTCACGGTTGGCATGTTCCTTGGCTCCTCAGACCGGGGTGCGGGCACCCCGGCTCCATTTATTTCGCCAATCCGTTGATGAAGGCCTGCAAATCCTCCCGCAAATCCTCCCGCTTGAGACCGAAGATGATATTCGTCTTGATAAAATCCAACCTGTTACCGATGTCATAGCGGGCGCCATCGAATTTCAGGCCGTACATGGCCCTCGTTTTGACCATCAGCCGCATCGCATCCGTCAACTGAATCTCGCCATTTTTTCCGGCGTTGACCCTTGCGATACATTCAAAAATGTCGGGGGTCAGGATGTAGCGGCCGGCTATGGCCAGGTTGGATGGCGCTTCGCCCGGTTCCGGCTTCTCAATAAAATCCTCGATCAAGAATAGGTTCTGGGAAATAGGACTGCCCGCCATGATGCCGTAGCGATTGACCTTTTCCGGATCGACAGATTCCAGGGCCACGACGGATTCCTGGTAGCGCTCGAACACCTCCATTAATTGCCGCGTAACGGGCGATGACGATTCGACTATGGTATCCCCCAGCAGGAGCGCAAACGGTTCCTGGCCGACATGGCACTGCGCGTAGGAGACAGCGTCTCCCAGCCCGTTCATCGTTTTCTGCCAGACGAAATGGACATTGGCGAGATCGGAAATGCGGCGGATTGCTTCCAGCTCGTCGAATTTACCATTGGTCTCCAGTTCGGCTTCCAGGTCAAAATTCCGGTCAAAGTGCTCCTCGATCGCCCGCTTCCCCTTGCCGATGATCATCAGGATATCGGTGATTCCAGAGGCCACTGCCTCCTCCACCACATACTGGATGGTCGGAGTATCCACAATGGGCAGCATTTCCTTGGGCTGGGACTTGGCCGCCGGCAGAAACCGGGTTCCGAATCCGGCGGCGGGAATAACGGCTTTACGGATCATAAGATTCCTTTTCCGGGAACTTGATCGCCGGTTTGATGACTGTCACGTGAATGGTTTCCAGCGCTTTCGCCAAGCGAGCGAACATCGGCTCGTCCTGATACGTGCCGACGATGGCGCCGCCGGAGCCGGAAAACTTGGCGCTGGCGCCCGCCGTGCGCGCCGTTTCAACCATCAGGATATTGCCCCCGCTGATATTATAGATTTTGCGCCGCATGTCAAAGTTGGCGTTCAGCAAAGGTCCGATTTTATCCCGCTCGTTATTTATCAGACAGGCACGCACCTGGTCCGTGAGATTCGCCCAGAAGGTCATGGCGGCGATGACCTTCGGATCGCCCCGCTCGAAACGCCCCCGGATGTCGTTATGGAACACCTCGGACCCCTCGGAGAGATCGTCCCGGTAAGCAATATACAAAGGAGGAAGCAGTTCGGGATTCATCGGGATATATTGCCCATAGCCCTGGCGCTCGACGACAGACTTGTTGAAATCCATATACACCAGGCCCTCGTGCACCTGGACCACCCGGTCCTGGAGTCCGGCGGGAATCCCCAACTCGTTTTTTTCCACCGAGAGGATGAGGTTTGCCTGCAGAGGCTTTGAAATCCGGACACCGTAAAATTGCATCAAAGCGCGCAGGCAGGCGGTGATGATGGCGCTGGAGCCGGCCAGTCCCACGTGAGAAGGAATGTTGGTCTGGTAGCGCAGCGTGAACTGCTTGTTTTCAAGATGCAGATGCTGTTCCCGGCAGTAATCGTAAAAGCGCTTGACCGTCGCCTTGAGCAGGCGGATACCGCCGTAATAGCCGAACAGGCGCACATCCTCAACCAAGCCCTTCATGTTTTTGAACCGCGAATGGTCGCGGGTATTGGGAATGATTTCAAGTTCCGGCGTCTCGTACAGCACCACTTCGCAGTGGAAATTACTGAACACAAATGAAATGGTCTTCCCGTAGTAGCCGTCGGACGGATTACCCACCAGACCGACGCGGGGATAGGCTCGGGTTGTGATGATCATGGCTGGACGCCTGCTTTCCATGCTTGTTAGAATGAACCGACAAAAACAGCGCTATATAACCACGAATGGCGCATGAATTCAAAGGAAATGTCTAAGGAGGACAAAAGCGGCGAGGCTGTGCCGAACCGAGCATGACACAGCCGTTACACAAGCCGACAGTTATCAGCAGGAGCACCGGATCCCGCAATCTAAAACTTCACAGGCTAAGTCACGTTTTGCGGGCGATTCCGCATCCATCGCCCGCATCCGGCTTGGACTTACCAAGAGAAGTCATAGTAGTTCTGATAGCTCAGGCTGGACAGCAGGACATACCAGTGCCCAGCGGTGCTCCGCAGGATCGGATCGGCGCGGAAGTCGCCGTCGAAGTCTCCCAAGGCAGCCGTGTAGCCCGAGGCGCCAAACCAGAGCGTATAATAATATTGGTAACCGTATGTGGATAACAAAATATACCAGTTTCCGGAATTCGGACTGTAGAACGTGGGATCGGCATACCAATCCCCGTCAAAATCGCCGCCGAACGGCAACAAGCCGGCCGAGGCGGAATACCCAAGCGAATAATAATATTCCCATCCATAACTCGATAACAGAATGTACCAGTAGCCCGAGGACGGGCTATACAGTGTGGGATCGGCATACATATCGCCGTCAAAGTCGGCGCAGACCGGTAAACTTGACGCAGTCACGTACCAGTACAGATAATACCAACTGTAGTTATAAGTTGACAGCGCCATGTACCAATAGCCCGAGGCGGTATCATACAAGGTGGGATCCGAGTTCCAGTCGTAGTCCCAGAACCCTGACAGCGAACGGTAAGCGGAGCTGGCGCCCGAGTAGAGCGAGGCCAGGGCATATCCGTATCGTGACAGGCGGATATAAAAGTATCCTGCCGAGGAATCAAACAGCGTGGGGTCACCGTAATAATCGCCGTCGAAATCATCCATGAGCGGGGTGTAGCGTGCCGTCCCGCCGCCGCCACTGCTGACCCCCACGGCATCCCAGGCCGCCTGCACGGCGCTGACCCAGCCTGAATTCAGATCGGTTGCCGCCGAAATCCAAGCCGTACGAGCGGCCGAGTGATCGGTGCTCGCGGTGCAATACACGGTCAACGCCCGGTAGGCCACCTGGGCGGCATTGTCAATCCCGATGCCGGTCACACTGTAGCTCGTGCCGTCGTTATTGCCGCTCCCGCCTTCACACAGCAGGTAAAAGAAGAAGTTCTGCACGCCACTATTGTAATGTACGCCGCCATTGTCACCCGACCCCGAATACCAGTAGGTGCCAAGATATTTACTGGGTTGTTGAGACCCCGAACCCAGCGTAGTGGTGCTGGCAGGATTGCGCATATCCCGCATGGCCGTCGCTGAAATCATGCAATCTTCCGCCAACAGCCAGTCGGCATAACCGGCCGTGGCGTTGGGATAAGAACTGCGCCCATCCGGCTGGTTTTTAAACTCGACCAGCGCGCCGAAAATATCGGAGAAGGATTCGTTGAGGGCGCCGGACTCGTATTGATACGTAAGATTGGCGGAATATTCGTCCACGGCATGGGTGAACTCATGCGCGGCGACGTCGGTGATGGTCAGACCGTTGAGACTGGCGCCGTCGCCGTCATAGAAAAAAAACTGCTGGGCACTGGGGGACCAATACGCGTTGTTATATTCGGAGCCGTATTCATGATGGACGTTGACGGTCGCCAGCACACCCGAGTTGTTATAACTGTTCCGACTGTGGACGGTGGAATAGTACGACTGAATGGCGTTATAATTATAAGCGGCGGATATTGCCACCGGGTCGGTTGTGCCCCAGGAGGCAGTCGCCCGATGCGCGTCAGTGCCGCTGTCCGGAAAAGAACTGGTGGTGTCTGAGTTATGAATGAGCCACAAAGAGGTTTTCAGGTAATACGCTCCGCTTTCAGAAGTTCCAGTCACAGTGACGCTTGCGCCCCCCTCCCCAGTCAGCAGATTGCCCGAAATTGTCGCTGCAGCTGACGGAATGGAATTATAGGCACTCAGTATCTTTCCGCTAAGAGCGTCCACCGTGTAAATCCACCGGCCCGGAATGGACCCTGCAACCGCGTCGTAAATGAGGATCAGTTCGAACGCCAGCCTGGGGTCGCTGTTATCGGCAAACACGATGAGTTCCGGAATTCCCTTGAGGGTGCCTTCCGGTTTGCCGCGCGCCTTCAGCTCCGCTTGGGCCCTGGCCACGGCTTCATCCGGCTTGAGGGTGGGCGTGGTGGCCACGGTAATCTCGGGAATGTAGCGGCCATTGACCTGGTAGCCCTGGTTGTCCTTGTTGAAGTGGACTATGAGTTCGCCGCCGACCACACGCAAGCCCTGGTACATCTGCCGGACGCGGGCATGATGAAAACCGATGTTGTCGGCGTCAACCCGGAACACGGCAAATTCCTTTTGCGCGTCGTTGAAGGCATAGACGTCGGTCAGGCTGTCCAGGATGGCAATGGCATCCTGAGCATAGTCGCCTTTCCCCGCCGCCCTCAGTCCTTTGCCGCCCAGATTTTGCGTGCCAAGCAGCTTGCCGCGCACCGACAACGGGGCACCAGTCTTCTGATCCCATTGCATTTCCGTGGCCTGCAGACGGCTGGCCGCCTGGAGCTGGGCCGCGCTGGGCGCGCGTACCGTCATCGAGGGCACCGCCGCCTTGATTCCCTGGTTGGCGCCGGAAATCGGATCATCCGGAAGAAAACCATATGCCGCCGCCGTCACGAACCCTACCACCGCCAATATCAATCCTTTGTTCATGACCTGCTCCTCCTATCACCGGGTTTATAAATATGCGTTATAACTTTATTGATTTTTACCTTACGATGGATAGTGTATCACTTTGAGCCCGGGAGTCAAACATTATTTTTTCAGGCGGCAACAAATCAGGTCCCGATCCGGATCGGGACCTGATAACAGTTGCCCACTCGGCGGGCTTAATTTACGCGTGGTTTCATGGAACATCCCACCAAAGCAATCATCCTGGCGGCTGGGTTCGGCACGCGGATGCTGCCGCTGAGCCTGGATATCCCCAAACCCATGATGCCATTCTGGAACAAGCCGATTCTCGGGCATGTCCTGGATATGCTGGCCCACTGGGGAGTCCGGGAGGCACTGATCAACCTCCATCATCAGCCGGACCTCATTCTCCAGTACGCGCGGCAGAAGCGCAGAGATAACCTTCGCGTGTGCCTCTCCTTCGAACCTGACATCCTGGGCACCGGCGGCGCGCTGAACAAGGCGGGCTGGTTCCTGGACTCCAAACCTTTCTGGATGATCAACGCCGATGTCGTGGCGGATCTGAACCCCGCCCCTTTGCTGAAAGCCTTTGCTTCCCGCCAATGCCTGGCCGCACTCTGGCTCCATCCATCGCTGGGACCGCGAACCGTGGAGATGACGCGCGGCGTTATCACTAACTTTCAAAGCAGCCGACCGGGAACCGATGGCACGTTCACTTTCTGCGGACTGCACCTGGTAGCGCCCGAAATTCTGCAATATATTCCTGAACGGCGTTTTTCTTCCATCATCCGGGCGTATGACCGGGCGATGAGGGACGGACATCGGATCCTGGGGGGGTGTCTGCCCCGCTCTTTCTGGGCCGATATGGGAACACCCGAAAGCTACCTGCATGCCCACCGTGATGCGTTGGAGCGGTATCGCCAACGCCTGCCGGGGCACAACCTGGTGCAGGCCGATATGCTTCGACACATGACTTCGTTCAAACGCCGCGGGATTCGGATTACTGGATTTGCCGCCATCGGCTCCGGCGTTGTCATTGAAAAAGGCGCCGGGTTGTCCGATTCGGTCATATGGGACAACGCACATATAGCCGCCGATGCCGTCATTGAGAAGGCGATTGTGGGAACCCGGACGTGGGTTCATGGCCGCGTTCCCCGCATTGCCGTGCGCTCGGATTTTCCCATGCAACCGGAAAGCCGGCCCGCGGATCCTCAGTTGGCCGTAGCGCTCGCCAAATTGCAATGGGATCCGGCGGGCACGACCGTGATTCATTTCGAGCCGCGCGGTTCGGCCCGGGTATTTACGCGGCTGGAACACGGGCGCCGGAGCGTGATCATGATCCGGTACAGTCTGGTGCGTGAGGAAAACGCCCTATATGTGCCGCATGCCCGCTTTCTCAAGGCCATCGGCTGGCCCGTGCCGACGGTATTATGCGACGTTCCGGAACAACATATTGTGATTATAGAGGACTTGGGAGACCTGTCCCTCCAGCGTCTAGCGGCTTCCGCCATGCGGCCGCAGGTGGAAAAGTATTATCGCGCCGTCGTACGTTCCGTTCATGGTCTCCATGAACTAGGAACCCAAGTTGCCCGGCGCAAGCGCCTGAAACTGGTGGCGCCGTTTTCCAACGATTTATACCGCTGGGAACGTGAATTCTTTGCCCGGCAGTTCCTTCATCCCCGCCTGCGATTGCCCCCGGCGGACATCGCGGCCATTCTCCTGGAGCTGGAACATGTGGCACAGCATCTCCTGCAAGTCCCACCAGCGCTTGTGCATCGGGATTTTCAATCGAGCAATATTGTATTCGCCGGGGGCAAGCCTTTCTTTATTGATTTTCAGGGTATGCGGTTTGGCGCCGCGGCTTATGACGTGGCCTCCTTGCTCTGTGACCCCTATGTGGAATTGCCGCTGGCCTGCCAGACAAGGCTCCTGACTTATTATAACGAAACCGTGACCGCCGGCAAACCGATTCCAGAGCGCCTGTTCTGGCAGGCGGCGGTGGAACGATTGGCCCAGGCGCTGGGCGCGTACGGGCGGTTGTGCGCTCAGCCGGACACCGCGTGGTTCGGCAAATACATTCCGCCAGCCCTGCGGATGATGCGCCGCGCCCTTCAGCACGCGGGCGACTGCGAGCGCCTGCTGGACATTGTCGAAAAGGCGATTGACAAGCCGTCCGACGCGGAGGACAATTCGCTACACTCGAAATACAATTGAAGTTTGGTAAAAGTCGTACGGCGCCTCGTTAGGGGCGAACGGAAACCGGCAGACGCTTCAGCGCCTGCCGGATAGACAAATAATAAGCATTGCGTCCCATAGGGACGCCTGATAAATGTTAAATTCATATTACACGGAGAAGGTGCGCCTATGCCCTACCCTCAACTCAATCGATCCCGCCTGCTGATGAAACCGCTGGGCCAACGACGCAATCGCGTGCTCGTGAATCGTGATTTTGTGGCGGTCACCCAAAAGCCCTCTCTGAATGCTCGGGCCTTGGACCTGGTTGACGAGTGCGCGGCGCACATTCGGGCCGCCCGCCGAAAACGGTGTCCCGTGATAATCAGTTTCGGAGCGCACACGATCAAGAACGGGCTGGCGCCGGTTCTCATCCAACTGATGGATGGCGGCTGGCTGACCCACCTGGCGACCAACGGGGCCGGCATCATTCACGATTGGGAATTCGCGTACCAGGGCGCCAGCAGTGAAGACGTCCGGGAAAATATCGCCCGTGGTGAATTTGGGCATTGGCAGGAAACCGGGTTTTTTATCAACCTGGCGCTGAACCTCGGCGCCTGTGAAGGCAAAGGCTACGGGGAATCCGTGGGGGCGATGATCCAGCGTGAAAAACTGGTCGTGCCGTCCGTGACCCATCTCCGCCGGCGCGCCGCGCGCCTCCTGCGAACCAAGCCGGATCAGGCGGCGGCCCGCGCGGAACTGCTGGCGGTTCTGGAATCGTTCCGGATCAAGCCCGGTATCCTGCGGATTCCCCATCCCTGGAAATCAGCCAGCGTTCAGGCCACGGCGTTCCGGCTGGGCATACCTTTCACGGGACATCCTATGATCGGCCACGACATCATTTATAATCATCCCATGAACAACGGCGCCCTGCTGGGCCGGGCGGCTTTGCGCGATTTTCTGACATTCGCCGAGAGCGTCAGCCGCATCCAAAACGGCGTGTACCTTTCCATCGGATCGGCGGTTATGTCCCCAATGATTTTCGAGAAAGCGATGGCCATGGCCCAGAACCTGGCCCGCCAGCGGGGCCGAGTGATTAACGGCCATTACATATTCGTGGTGGACCTGGCCAAGGCCGGTTGGGACTGGCGCCGGGGCGCGCCGCCGGAAAACAATCCGGCCTATTACCAGCGTTTCAACAAAAGCTTCAGCCGGATGGGCGGCGCCTTGCGTTATCTGTCGGCGGACAACCGGGATTTTCTTCTCGCCCTGTGCCAGCGGCTGTAGTATTTTGGATTTATGATTTTTGATTTATGATTGAAAAAGGACTCGAAAACAGGCTTGGTTTGTGAAGTTATTGAGAGGGAGGCGTTTGAGGCATAAGACCCTGTTCACGGCGCGCTGCTTCGCCAGTGCATGGCCCGCAGCGCGCTGCGCGCCGCGAATCGGCTCGCCGGGACCCGTAAGGACCAGCCCGGCTGCCCCACCATCCTGCTTCGCCTGAATGGCTACGGAGGACAGGCCCGGCATGCGGGTCCGCACCGGGCGGTTCCAAACAGCCTACGCCAACGTCTTCGGCCGTCGCGTCAGATACGGGCATTCGGTCCGTAGTGCCATGCCCTAGGCAGGTCCGCCTCCGGCGGAAAGAACAATCCATAACGTGCGCATGTCGGGAACCCCTATTTTCCACGAGGTAGGCTTTATACGTGTTATTATATCGCCAAATCGCATTTCTGCATACGTCAGACTTTAGCATTTAGCATAAAGCCTACTTTGGCGGCAAGCGCAAAACATGGCGCGTTGAAACATAGCTGATATGCAAGCATTTAAACCCTTGACTGTTGACGCCCGCATCCATACCATCTCATCGTTGCGCAGGGGAATGTCCTCTGCGCGAAGTAGGCTCAATAACACTGTTGAACGGAACCGCTTCGCGGATTGAAACGCGGAGCGGTTTTTTATTTCCCATGCGCTAAGCTGACTCCAACGAGTTCCGGAATAAACCGGACTCGAAAAGGAGTCAG
>JAHIJO010000236.1 GCA_018898455.1 Verrucomicrobiota bacterium
ATTGTGACTGATATGACAAGTTCTTTGTCTGAGGAAATTCAGGAAAAGATCAAAGGAGAAATCCCACTGGCCGCGTTGGGAACACCTGAAGACGTTGCGGGAGCAGTTGCCTATTTAATTGGCAATGATGGTCGTTATGTGACAGGACAGGTTTTGCATGTTAATGGTGGTATGTATATGTAGATGGAATAAGGGGAAGGTTTCCCTGAAGTGTTGAATTGATTTTCGGTATTGTGTTTTTTGTTTTTATTAACGTATAAAAAAAAATGGGAGAAAAAAATGGCGATAGATCAACAGATGGTCGATATTATAGTTGAGCAGTTGAGTGTAGAAAAAGATAAAGTAGTTCCCAACGCCTCATTTGTGGATGACCTTGGTGCTGACTCTCTGGATCTTGTGGAGTTGATTATGGCCATGGAAGAGGCCTTTGATGTTGAAATTCCCGATGAAGATGCCGAGAAAATCAATACAGTTCAAAATGCCATTGATTATATCAATAAGCTTAACTAAGCTAAATTAATTTGAAAAATGGGATTTTCGTGGAATACGAGAGCCTCATGTATTGGTGAGAAACAAATCTGTTGGCCTGAGGGGAGTTTACATGGCAAGGCGTAGAGTTGTGGTTACAGGAGTTGGGCTGGTAACACCGCTTGGCACTGGGACACAAAAAACATGGGAAAATATCTGTGCCGGAACCAGTGGTGTCGGCCTTATCACCCGATTTGATACCAGTGATTATGCGGTAAAGATCGCAGCAGAGGTAAAGGACTTTCAGGTAGAAGATTTTATTGAGAAAAAACTTGCCAAGCACCTAGACCTTTTTGTGCAGTATGCTATCGCTGCTGCCAGGATGGCGTTTGAAGACAGTGGTGCAATCATCGATGGGAGCAATTGTCAGAGGGTAGGTGTTATTACCGGCTGTGGTATGGGGGGACTTCCGACCATTGAGCAGAACCATCTGAGCTGTCTTGAGCGTGGTTCAAAGAGGATTTCACCTTTTTTCATTCCCATGGCCATTCCTAATATGCCTTCTGGTCATATCTCCATGCAATTGGGAGCGAAAGGACCTAATCTTGCCCTTTCAACTGCCTGTGCAGCAGGGACACATGCCGTGGGTGAGGCCTATCGTTCCATTGTGTACGGTAGTTGCGATATGGTGATTACTGGTGGTACTGAGTCAGTAATTTGTCCCCTTGGCGTTGGTGGCTTCAGCTCCATGAAACCCCTTTCCACCCTCGCAACTCACCCTCCTATTGACCCGTGCAAAGCTACTTGATATACTTCCCTCCAGTACACAATACAACGATTGGCAGGGGAGTATTCTTTCGCTAATGAAGCTATCTCGCACCGTGTCGTATGCCCTGCATGCAACCATGCAATTGGCCCGGTCGGAGTCGGGGGGAGCGCCCGTTCCATGCAGCCGTTTGGCGGCGGAGGGGGGAATGCCCGAACGCTTCCTGCTGCAAATCCTGCGCAACCTGGTTTCCCACGGAATCCTGGAATCGACTCGCGGCGTCGAAGGGGGATACTCCCTCGGAAGAAGTCCGAAGGACATCTCCTTGCTCGATCTGATCGAGGCCGTCGGCGGTCCCGTGGTTTCCACCTTGCCGATCCACGACGGATTACCCGCGGAATTGAAGTTGAAGCTGGAACGCACGTTTTCGGGCGTTGCCGAGTACACCCGCCAGGAGCTTCGGGCAGTCACGTTGGCCCACTTGATTCCGGTGGAAGATGGTCGTGTTGCGGATGGCGACGGTCAACAATTATAACGATCACTCTTTTTCCTCAAGAGCAGACGAGGCCCAATCGCCGATGCGTTCGATGCAACGTTTGGCCCATTGTCGGTCGAATGGTTGTGCGGCGTCGTCGGGAACGGGAAACAGGTCGTAGCGAAACTCGACCGCGAAGGGTGTCAAGGCCACCGCTTCGGATAGCTCCGGCGGATATGAAATGCCGGAATCCTGCAAGAGGGCAACTAATTCCCCCAGTTGATGAGTCCGTCTACAAGCGATTCCGCGATGGGCAAGGACGGCCTTGGTCATTTTTTCCACGGCTTGCTGGGCGTGGAAACCGATTGCTTCGTCCGGGGCCGATTGATCCTCCAAGAGTCGATTCATTACATACTCGTCTTGCTTTGCTTTCCGCAAGAGGAGTTGAGCGAGCTTAGCGGACTGCATCAAAGACCCTCCCCTCTTTGGCGGCTTCATAGAGGACGGTACCCGGCGTGTCGCGCCACTCCTCGAAGAGGGCTTCCGTGGTCACCAACACGTCGGCCGGTACGCGCAACGGTTGCAACACTTCCCGCAGGCGAACCATCTCCTCGCGGTATGCTTTTACTTCCGGCTCGATTACGAGGAAATCCAGATCGCTTTCCGGTCCCGCATCGCCCCGTGCATGAGAACCGAACAACAGTACTTTCGATCCGGCCGGCGCGGCTTCGAGGATCAAATCGACGGCTCTTTCGATGATGGTCGAGTCCATAAAGTGAGTATAGAGAGCGTCGCGGAAAGCGTCAACGCCGCAGGGGATGCTTGAGCACCGGCTCGAGCTTTTTATCCCGCCTTTTTATGCGGAATCGCCTTCGACGAGGGGGAGAGATCGAAGTGGGGAGCGGGCAGAATATGGCCGTGGGATTTGGCCAGCGGGCCGGCAGGGCCGTTTAGAGTGCCGTTCCAGCCATGGGCGTCGATGCGGGCGAGTATCTGACCGGCCACCGATAGGGCGTCGCGGCCCGCCTCGCCACAGACCAACGGCCGCCGGCCCGTGCGGATCGATTCGACGAAATCGTCCTGCTCCAAGACCAAGGCGTCGACCGCGTCGAAGCTCTTTGTTTCCCGGGGCAGATGCTCCTCGGCAAAATGGACGCGGTAGTGTTCGACCTCCTCGGGCGTCAGCCGGTCCACGTCGAACCGACGACGACGGAGAGTTTCGCTGGGGCGGACAAACTTAACGCCGCGGGCGGCGAAGTCGATGCCCATGAAACCGGCGGCGGACCAGACCTGCATCCGACGCACTTGTTCGTCGCTGACCCGAGAGGCGGAAAGCGCGGCCACGCAGCCGCACTCGAACTCCAGCCGGGCGTTGGCCACGTCCTCGTGCCCGCCGAGAACCGAAAAGCCCAGGGCATCGACCTTGCGCAGCGGGCCGCGGACCATCGACAATACCAGGTCGATGTCGTGAATCATCACGTCGAGCACCACGCCCACGTCGGTCGAGCGGAAGGTGAATCCGCTGGTGCGGACGGTTTCGATGTATTTCGGTTCGGAGACCTCTTCCGCAGCGGCGCGAAACGCGGGATTGAACCGTTCGACGTGGCCCACCTGAAGCACGGCGTTGTTCCGCCGCGCGGCGGAGACCAGCTCATCGGCCTCGCTCCGGCTGGTGCAGAGCGGCTTTTCGACCAGCAGATGGACGCCCGCCTCGAGAAACTCGCGGGCGATTGTATAATGCAAGCACGTGGGCGCGGCAATCACGGCGGCGTCGAGCTGGTCGAGCAGACCGGCGTGGTCGGCGCGGGCCACGGCGCCGCACTCGGCGGCCACCCGGCTCCGGTTCTCCGGCGAGGGATCGACGACTGCCAGCAGTTCGACGTCGTCGCGTGCGGCGAGTTTTTGGGCGTGAAACCCGCCCAGTCTTCCGGCGCCGACGACGGCCATTCGGAGTTTTTTCATGGTTTTCAGTTGTCAGTTATCAGTTCTGCACTTTCTGAAAAAGCAGCCATAGGCCGTTTGTGACTCAAAATTGATCTTGCAATGAAAAAGGCTCTTCCATCACAGTGCGTTTTCCACGACGCAAATAATGGGAGAGCCAGGGATGGTGAAATCGAATTGGCA
>JAHIJO010000146.1 GCA_018898455.1 Verrucomicrobiota bacterium
CACTTGTGAAAAAACCCTTACCATGAATTAAAGACAAAAGATTCTTAATGCTGTTTTTCAACCGACACGGTTTTTCCCTTGTCGGGCCAAGCTGGTTTTTTCTAAAATACGCGCTATGGGATGGCAGTGAAAATAATTCAAAAAAAAGGTTGTCTATATTCGGTAAAAAATGATAACCTTTACTAGAGTTAATTGTATAAATTGAATGGATTGACGATAAATCGCTGGCGTTGCAACGATTAGCGTTGAGCACCAATGACTTGTGATGTACCGCAATGGTGAGCCGTCTGGAAAAGACACGGCTTGGCAGAGACGCCTCGCCGTGCCAAAGCATATGCAAAAAATGAGCATCTTGATGTAAACAGGGATTAATGAAATATCGTAATCACTCGCTATGTGGGGAAAAAGTATGAACTTTACCATGTGGGGAAAACCTTCAAAATTATCCTCGCTCTTTGGTGCGATTTTTATGCTGGCGCTCATTCCCAGCGTCGGCTTCGCGCACTTTAACCTTACCTATTATCTCGATCTCACCACCAATTGGCCGGGCAGTAATTACATCCAGGAACGTAATCGTATTCAGACCGCCCTTCCGGGCGGCGCCAGGTGGGGAGTGGAATCATATACCGGGATAACCAACGTCCACGGCCAGACCCAGTTGTTGGTGCCGGACGGATTGTGGACGATTAGTTTTTCCACACATACCAATTATTACATTCCCATCTCCCGGAACATCAATCTCACGGTCGATACGAACGGTACCTATTATTATATTCCCTACTCGAACACATTGTCGGTGACGACCCCTGGGACCAATTTCGGCGGCGCAGAAGTCTTATGGACTGTGACGCCTTGGGGAGCATGGGGGTTCAATGAGTTTATTAATTCGAGCGCTTATCGAACCACCTATACCAACAATTTCGACCTTACGCCAATTCCAACGGGGCAATATACAGTGGCGTTCCAGCCGGCGGCCGGCTATATCACGCCTGCCCAGGTCATTACTAATATTACGGGCGCTAGTCCGCAGATTATATCAATAACGGGGCAATATACTCGCGCCTTGGGTACTATCGGGGTAACTGTGTCTCCGACCAATGCGTCGTGGCAATTTATCGGGTATCCATCGGATTTTTCCGTTTACAGTAGTAGCGCATTATCCGGGACCAACAACGCGACTCTGACCGATTGTCCGGTGGGCACCTATACCATCCAGTGGGGCCCGTCACCAGGATTTACGCCGCCTCCTGATGAGACCAAGGTTAGTACGGTGTCCAATCGTAATTTAACTTTCACCGGCACCTACTCCATGGGCCGGCGGTTGACTGTGCATGTGTATAGTCCGGACGTGCGTGATCCCGTCCCGCCTTATACGGACTTTCCGGGCGGCGACACGCCATATTATCCCGATGGAGTAGGTTATGGCACCTATGATATTTCCGCGATAGCGCAAATAAATGGCGTCTTTTTTGCCGGCAGTTGGTATTTCAGCCCTGGGATTTCGGTGGATATTACGGCGATTCCGACCAATTACTTCGACGGCCTGAATAATTATACCAGTTTCTATTTCCAAGCCTATGCGCGCTATTTGCCTGTCGGCTCGTCGAATTATATTTACACCACCTATAGCGCTTTGGCTAATCCCATATCGGGATTAGTGATGAACGGCGATTACGACGTGTGGATCCTCTTCAGCCGGGTCTATTTCTGGTATGATCCTTTTGGCGACATTGATGCCGACGGCCTGCCGGATGACTGGGAGATAAGTTATGGACTCGATCCGTTATCGTCGGCAGGAACCAATGGCTGGGGCGGCAATCCCGATGGCGATTGGATTCCCACCTCCACGACCAATACGCCGTCTCTGATTTCAATTTCCGCGGACCTTGTGATGACCTATCTGGCCACCAACAATATTGATCCCGGATATCCTTTGCGCGGCGTCCGGCTCTATGATCCCGCGTTAACGGTGAATGGGTATGCCAGAACCAATAACGCGTTTCATAACGGATTGGAATGCCGCGGAATGGATATGTGTTACAAAACCAATGGACCCTCCGGCTGGGTTCCGGACGATGATCCGAAAACCAGTCCGCTCGATTTTGACACATCGCAACCGAACTCGCCAATGTGGTCCGACGGCTGGAAATACTACTTCTGGTACTGGCGTTCGGCCGATGCCTATGCCAACGGTCTTTCCAACAGCGCGAATCTGGCTTGGGTCAGAATTTTCCCCAGTCCGGTGCGCGGGACCACCACGGAGCGCGATTATGACACGGACAAGGATGGAGTTCTGGACAACGAGGAGTACACGGCCGGACTGGATCCCACCCATTCCGACACCGATGCCGACAGTATGGACGATTTATGGGAACGGCAATACCCCACGATCCTTAATCCGCTGAATCCCCTGGATGGCACAGACAACCCGGACAACGATTTCTATGCCCTCTCCGGGACCCTCGGAGTTCTGACCGTTGGTTTGGTCGGAACCGGGCTGACGAATAATGATGTCTATTGGGACGGCACCAGCGCGACGGCGGCTGCCACCGCCTGGATCGAATTATATACAAATACCGGCGCCGGCCGCTTTGACCTGTACCAGGATCAGCTCATCTGCATTAGGGGCCGGCTGACCAACGGCATTATGGGAGTACTCTACACCCATACGACCTATTACGGAACCACCACTAACCTGTTGGGATACAAGTCCGGCTATCCGGTTTTTGTAGATAACGATGACAGCGGCACATATACCGATGGCGATACGATACTCGTGAATCCCAGGCGCAAGCATGACTGGGTCTATACGGCTCCGCCGGCAAATCCGCTGCCGGGTCTCACCAGTTTCGATCCGCGCACGGCATGGTTTAATGGCGGAGGAGTTACAGAAGATACCGCGACCTTCGTCAACTACCAGGAATACCAGGGCGGCGATTTCCTGGGCCGGGTTTCCTGGGCGCCGGGCGGCGATGTGCCGATCATAGGCGGCAATAACGATGGGGATGGCGCGCCGACCGCCCGGACGGCTTATTCCAATCCCAATTCCCAGGATAACGATGCCGATGTCATGGCGGACGGCTGGGAACTCTATACCGGGATGAATCCCAATAATGCCGGCGACGCCGGTGGGGACGCTGATGGGGATGGGTTGGTAAATATGGATGAATGGGCAAATTCCACTGATCCGCTTGGGTCCACCGCCGTCACCTGGGCGAATAAAATATGGCCCACCGATCCGGGGTTCATCGTCGCGCCGGCGCCGAACGACCCGCACCCGAACGACACCGACTGGGATGGTGTGACGGATGGAGGGGAACGAGATATTACCACTCCAATGGGTATCAATCCAACCCAGGTGGATACGGATGGAGATGGTCTCCCGGATGGGTGGGAATTGTATGCCGGGACTGACCCATTGGTTGCGGATTCAACTCTGGACCTCGATAAGGACGGGCTCTTTAATTGGCAGGAGTACTGGACCGGTACGGTGCCTGAATGGCAGATGTGCGATCCGAACTGGAGGATGTTCTTTAATACCCGGCGCTACATGCATTGGAACCCGCCGGCTATTAGTGAAGAGGCCAACTTTACGATGTATTTTGTCATAGGATCCGGTAATCTTATACCTCCTGTGGACGGGCGTTGGTTAATACCGCCGGATCCCATAACAGACCCCTCTTTTCTTTACGTAAACAGCGGACCAAGCTCCTACTTTGGACAAACAAAAGCCTGGGAACTCGACTGGTTGCGCACGAATTTTCCGGCTGCTTCTTGCCCATCTTATGGGATCTACCACACGCTCTTGGCCGGTACTAGCACTAATCTGCCTCCTAGTCCCCCTGCTCCTCCCCCTCCAAATACGACCGATTGCGATGGGGATGGGATGGATGATTACTGGGAAGTGTTTCACTGCCTTGATCCACTCCGTGGACCTACCGAAATGTGGTGGAAAGGGGTTTTTCTTACCGCAGATTGGGGTGCATGGCTGAGAGTCGGAGCGACTGACGCAGATCCATCCACACCCGGCAACCAGGTGGGGACGCTTGGTAATCCTTTTAACAACATCATGGATCTTGTTTTTTATGCCCTCACTGCGCGGGCTGGCGCCCCGTTTACAAGTTTTATGGTGGTAAATCTCATCGGTCCGCATAATTTTGGGTTGAGCGGCAATGACCCGGACAATGACGGCCTGGTGAATATCGATGAGTATCAATACTTTTGGGGCGCCCGCTCTCTTCACACTTGCCCATCGCCGCTCTGGAGGACGAATCCATATCAAGGCGGCCCCTATGCTTTTATCCCGCGGAATTATTGGGAGGATAACGTGTCGCACTTCGGCATGTGGTCCAGTCTGGGGTTTGACAATTATGGCGTCATTTGCAGGTGCCGACCGTATCTTCCTCTCAGGTTTGCGCTCATGACGGAGGGGTATGACACCGATAACGATCTGATCAGCGACTATGAAGAAGTTACCGGGTACCGGACAAACGGCGTGATTGCCGCCACTGACCCACTGCTTGACGAGAGCCCGCTCCGTAACCGGGTGTTGTGGCTGGACGGCACAAATTCCTGGTTGCGCTCTTTCGGCGTCTGGCAGCACTATGGCGATCTTACCAGGTTTTCCATTGAAGCTTGGGTTCGGCCGTCGCGTTTGCAGACGGCGGCGGACCAGGTTATTTGCGAGAAATCGGCCGAACACATGCTTCAATACCCGAACGGCGCTATTGCCTCGCTTCCCCTGGCGAACTTTCAGCTTGGCATAAGCTCCAATGGTCTTCCGTATATTTTATTCCACGACGTAACCGGATTAAATACGAATCGGGCGTTGGCGGCGGACCAGACTCTTTTGAAGGTCAATGAGTGGGTGCATCTGGCGGGTGTGTTTGACGGATCAAGATTGACCATCTATGTCAACGGAGAAGCCTCTGCCACCCATTACACCATTGATATTCCCGCGCGGGGGAGCCTGATGGTGCCGGGGAGCGTTGATTATGTATTCTGGCCTGATTGGTGTAGATTCAGCATCGGAGCGCGCGATATGAGTCTTGCGGGTAGGCCATTGCCAACTCCAGGGAACGGAGCGAATTTCTTTGCCGGCTGCATTGACGAAGTGCGGGTGTGGGACCGCGTGCTGACCGTGGGCGAGATTAAGGCAAGAAAAAATGTCCGGTTGACTCCCGCTGAATTTGGGACCATAGCTATGGGCATCGTAAATTTCAAGCAGGCCAACGGCAACTTGTTCTCCTATTTCAGGTTCACCGATCTCCCGGATCCGACGGTGGATGGAACAATGCCGGTCGGATTCCCCATCAATCAGGATCGTCCTCCTCCCGCTCAAAATTATTCGCTTGTATATACCAATTATCTTGTGATGGCCCGGGATATAGTGAAAAGACTTCCGTCCATGCCGCCGATGGATACGCGCGTGATAGATAACGTGCCCATTTCCTCCAACGGAGTGGTCGATCTTTGGGGCGTTACCACCGCCAATAATTATTTGGACGTCGTATTACCCGCTGATTTCCGCAACAGTGCGAACCCCTATAACTTCATGGATGACTCGCGTAATTGGGTCGGGAACGGCGGCCTGTTCCTGATCGGTAATGCGCAAGGGCTAAAGACCAACACCTGGCTGTCCACGCTGACTGATGATCCGGATTCGACCGATGCGGATGGCGATGGCTTGCCTGACTGGTGGGAGCAGTTATACGGTTTGGATATGAACAGCGCGAACGGCAACGATGGCGCCTGGGGCGACCCGGACTTTGATGGTCTGAATAACCGCGCCGAATATCTGGCCGGCACCAATCCGCAGAAATGGGACACCAACAGCGATGGAATCGGCGATTACGACAGCCGCCGCGGGCCCGGCTCGCGCACTTGGGGCGAGTTGTATGATGATGGCGATGGAATGCCGGATACCTGGGAAATTCAAAACGGTCTGGATCCGAATTATTATGACGCCCATCTGGATCCGGACAACGACGGCTGGAACAATTATGCCGAATATCAGGCCGGCACCAATCCGAAGGATGTTACCAGCCGTCCGATGCCTATGGTTTCGGGAAACCTGAGCTACGCGGGAACCAATGCCGTGTCGCTGACGATCATGGGCTATCAGACCGACACCATGGATGGTGTTCCCGCCGTTTCGGCCAATATGTTACCGGCCACGAATTTCTCCATCACCGGATTCAAGGAGGGGGATTTCTATTTATTCGGATACATGGACATCAACGCCAATGGGAGATGGAACATTGGCGAACCGTGCGGGTTGACGCATCCTCAGCCGTTGTATTTGTCCTGGTCCAGCCTGACTAACATTAATCTTGGCATTCGGGATACGTATCCGGGCTACGGCCGGTTCGCCTGGACCGCGCCCGGAGGAACGGACATGGTGTCTGTCGTCATCAACAAGATCAGCGAATCCGGCGGCCCGACGGTTATCAGCCGATCGATTCGCTCCCCGCGCTACTATTTTCATGAATGGGATTATCAACTGGCGGGGCAGTACGGATTAGGTTCCGGCTCCTACCAGTGGTGGGTCGGGTCAACTTCGAATGGAATGTTCCAGGTGACTTGGCCGTCCAGTGTCAGTAAGCCCTCCTTGGTTTTCCCGCGCGGTGATTCGCTTTATTATGCGCGCAACCAAATTTCCTGGACAATGGATCAATACGCCACCCGTTATCATCTGCAAATTACCGATTCTTCGTATAACCTGATTACTAATTATTATCTGCCGGCGCCTTATCCCGGCGCGGGTGGCGTTTATCGGGATCAATTGCCGTTCTATTTGGGTGAGTGGGCGAACGGCCCCTATTTCTGGCGCGTGGCCGGCTGTAATCCGGAGGGTGAAAGCGAGTGGTCGGATGCGCAGTCGTTCAATATTGATCTTACGGCAACTAATTCCTATTGGATTTCCGGCGATATCTATTACTTCGGCAAGGCGCGGGCGACCAATATTTATGTGGAAGCCTTTGATAATCCCGGATTTGGCGGACAACCGGAAGCACGGGTGCTTTATCAATTACCCTGTACTAACAATGCTCTGAAAACCGCCTTCATTCTGCGCGGTCTGCAGAACAAGATCTATTATGTGCGGGCTTACGCGGATATCACACCGGCCGGCGGCGCCGAGCGGAACGGTAAGCTCGATTACTGGGAATCATGGGGCTTCGTTAAAAATCCCAGTAACGACTTCCAGCCGGGAGCGATTAATATGACGAATACCCACCTGGTTGAGGAAACCAAGATGGTCATCCGGGATCGGGATACGGATAACGATCACCTGCCGGATGCCTGGGAAATGTCCTATTTCGGCAACCTGGATCAGACCGGGGACATGGATTACGACGGCGATGGCGAGAACAACCTGACGGAATACGCGCTTGATTTCCTGGATACCGATCCGACCCTGTTCGACACCGATTGCGACGGGTTGACCGATTATTACGAGCATCGCTACGGCAATAATGCGGATTATGACCCGTTTGATGCCGTCAGCAATCCGGACGGCAAGTCGCTGAATCCCACGCGCTGGGACACCGATGGTGACGCGTATTCGGACGGTTCCGAGATTCGCCGGTATCATACCGATCCGCTGGATCCGGATAGCCGCCCGGGCTACGCGCCGTCTTGTTTTGGTCCGGTCGGGAGTCCGGCCGATTACGACGGTGACGGCCGGACGGATGTCAGCGTTTATGACCCGGCGAGCGGCATGTGGTATATCTTGACGTGGAATGGACAATCCTTTAGCGGTCAGTTTGGCTCGGCGACGACTGAGCCTCTGCTGGGCGATTATGACGGCGATGGCCGGACCGACGCCGCGCTGTATGACACTGTATCCGGAACCTGGTATGTCTATACCATGCAGGGGCAGTACGGGTCGCTGGCCTTCGGCGACTCGCAGATGATCCCGGTCCCGGCGGATTATGACGGAGATTTTCGCACCGATCTGGGCGTGTTCGATGTGCCGACGGGTATGTGGTACATCTACGCGCCGTTCAACGGCCAGTTCACGTCGTTCCAGTTCGGGAATTCGGCCTGCATCCCGGTGCCGGGCGATTACGACGGCGATGGTAAATACGATTTCGCGGTCTATCATGTCCCCGATAACACTTGGTATATTTACACGTGGCGCGGTCAGTTTACCGAGTTCCAGTTTGGCCGCTCCGGCTGCATTCCGGTGTCCGGTGACTATGATGGCGACGGCCGATATGATTTTGCCGTGTACGAGGTCCCGACCGCCACCTGGTATATTTTCACCTGGAATCAGCAGTTCGTTTCGGGGCAGTTCGGCTGGAATGGCGTCATCCCGGTGCCCGGTGATTATGACGGTGACGGGCGCAAAGACGCGGGGGTGTATGATCCGGCTTCCGGGATGTGGTTTGTCTACACTATTTCCGGTCAGCAGTATCAGGGTCAGTTCGGCGCGCCGCCCGCGAGCCCCGTCCTTAGAGGACGGTAATTCGTAAAATCCGAAATCCGAATCTCGAAATCCGAAACAAATTCTAATGGCAGAAGCGCAAAATTCAAAACATTATGACTTGGAAGACAGGACATTTGAGTTTGCGAAAGCTGTTAGAGTTTTTATCGGGAGTTTGCCAAGAACGCTTGCTAATCGGGAAGATGCAAGGCAGTTGGTGAATGCTTCCGGATCGGTGGGCGCTAATTATATTGAAGCAAATGAGGCGTTGAGTAAAAAAGATTTTGTCATGCGAATCAAAATCTGCCGAAAGGAAGCCAAAGAGTTGACGAGTATTTTTGGCGCAATTTTTCGAAAAAGCCAATAAGGGTATTAATCTTTCTTATTTGCGGCGGCATTTGTGTTATTGATTATTCGAATTTGTTTCGGATTTCGAGATTCGGATTTCGGATTTATTAAGAAACGGAGGAAAAGATAATGATCAAGACATTGTTAATATCGGTTGGCTTGCTAACCAGCTTGGCTTTAATGTGTGGTTGTGAGTGGACGACCGGCGGCGGCGTGGAAACGTGGAGCACCAGTCAGACGCCTTCCTGGGCCGATTTCAGCGGTTCCTATAAGGCGCCGGACGGCGGCATCCTTGTCCGGTCATTTGGCACCACCACGTCCACCAATCAGGTGGCCGGAGAGCAGATCGGAACCGGCAACGGATCGGCCACCGCGTTTTCAGGCACGTTGGCGCATGCGCCGGTGCGGGGCTCGCTGAACATTACGGTCGGAGCGTATCGATTCACGGATGTCGGCACTGGGACCGGCGGGGTTGACACCGTCAACTTGGTGGTTACTCCCGCCGATGGGTCTTCGGGAACGCTGAATTATTCGACCCACGCATGGTCGCTGGTGTTTCCGGCGCCGATCGCCGGCGGTTCGGCAATCCTGGCCGGTTATTACTACCTGGGGGATGCCTCGCAAGGAAATCATGGTAAAGCTATTTATTCGTTGGTCGTGTATCAGACGGGTAACCGCCTGCAGATCATCGATAGCAACAGCAGCAGTTATGACGGCACCATAGGCAATGTCGCCGGCACGACGAACGGCCCGGTCGTGGCCCAGTTCAGCGCCGCCGGATCGTCCCAGGGATACAAGGTCACCATTGTCGGGGCTTTGCAGGGTACCGTGAGCGGATCCGGGACCATATCGGATCGCACGATGAACGGCACGTACATCGAAGAGGGTGGAGCGGAAGCGGATATCAATGCCGTGGCCCAATAGATTCTGCGAAGCAGAATCTATATGGAAACAAGCGGGAGCGTCCGCTCCCGCTTAGGAATAGCTCTTGTGGAATTTCGGGTCTTTTGGTTGCGGTTTGTCTTCTGCGGTTTGTTTTGAATCCCCCTGTTCTGTTGCCTTCTTATCCTCCTGTCCGGCTGTCTTTTGATCAACTTGCTGATCTCCCGCGTCGCCCCGACTCGTCGGGGCAATTGGCCCCTTGTCCTTTTGCTTGCCGGTTTCCGGCGTATCCCGCTCCGGGCGGGATACTTGAGATTCGGCTGCCGCAGCCGAATCTGTTTCCACGTAATTTATCTTCAGCATGGTCAGGGTATCCTTGAGCAGCTTGTCCTCGTCCCTATCCCGGTTGCCGCGTGTTTTGACTTCCAGCATGTCCAGCATATCGATGGTGGCCTGCGCCATGGCGAGCTGGACCTCGGTCTTTCCCGTGAAGGGATTCTTGAGCTTGCCCAACTCCTGCATCGCGGACATGCTCAGCATGCTGATAAGGTTGACAAACAGGGGCTTGTTCAGGTCGTTGGGGGATGGGGTTTGGTTGGTCATGGGGCGTATTCTCCTTGTGTTGATGATTATACATGTTTCATGTTTAGTCCGGTTGTAGAGGCCGTTCATGAGAACGGCATTCCCCGTCTGGTGTGGCGGCCGTTCGACAGAACGGCATCCTGCTACACACGATCGATTCTAACGATTTCGGCCATTCCTCTGGAGTGGCGACAATTCCCGCTCGTATCGGATTTTGTACCACATATTCCCATTTCTGGGAATAACTTTCCGATCCCCTGAGAAGATGATCAAAAAAACCGGGTTGCCAATAGGATCCTTGTTTGCCTTGTAAAATGCTTGGTGTATTTCCGGGCAATGCAATAGGGTCTTCCGGTCTCGGGTGCAAATGGTGATAAAATACAAGGCTGGTTGATAACCGGAAAAAACACAGGCAAGTCTAGTGGGCCGTTTTCGAAAAACTCGTGTCATGGATTTACATCAATTTGTTTCAAGTCGGTTGTAGAGGCCGTTCGTAAGAACGGCATTCCCCGTCTGGTGTGGCGGCCGTTCGACAGAACGGCATCCTGCGGTTCTATCGAACCGCCGCTACACTAAACAACGGAGGGATGCGGTTCTATCGAACCGCCGCTACACCAGCTGGCACAATATCTGATGATGGGGTGGCCGTTCTGACAGAACGGCAGCCTGTAGTCATTCCGTTGTGTCCGGCTCCGGCTCCACTATCGCAATCGCCATCCGGTTGGTGTTCAGAATGGATGCGGCCGCTTCCCGGACCGCTTCCCGCGTCACGGCCAGGAGCCGCTGTTCCATCTTGAGGCTGTACTCGTATCCGCGTCCATACAGTTCGTTCAGCGCGCATTCGAAGGCCAGTTCGCCGTTGAGTTGAAGGCGTTGGGCATGATCCGTGACGAGCTTTTGACGGGCGCGATCCAACTCATCCTGGCGAATGCCCTGCAGGGTGACGCGTTGAATTTCATTGCGGATCAGGACCTCAACCCGGTCCAGGGCGGAGGCCCGTGTTCCGGCGTAGAATGCAAAACAGCCGGGGTCAATCCCGCTTTGTTGAAAAGCGCCCGCGTAATATGCCAGTCCCTGTTTGTCACGGATCGAAATAACCAGTTCGGAGGATAAGCCGTTCAGCGCCTGTTGAAGAATGCTCAGGGCGTCGGCTCGCTCATCGAGAATAGCGATGCCGGGAAATCCGGCCAGGATGATGGCTTGTTCCCTGGGCTCGACCCGGCGGGCGCGCTGTGGCAAGTCCGGTTGCGGATACCTGGCCGGATCCAAATGATCCTTACCACCTGCAGCCGGTGGGCCTGCCGGAAACGTCTGGAAATATTTTTCCGCCATAGTTTGCGCTTGGTCGGGGGTGATGTCCCCAAATATTGCCACCACGGCGTTTCCGGCGACGATGGTTTTGGCGTGCCAGGCTCGCACCTGTTCCGCGTTGATCCTGCCGATTGTTTCTTTCGAGCCTTCAACGGTGAAGCGATAGGGGTGGCCGGGGAACAGCATTTGGCGCAGGACTTCCTGGGCAATGAACATGGGCGCTTCCCGTTGTTGCTGAATGACGGCAAGCTGAATCGTTTTCCGCTTGTCCAATTCCCCGGGTTGAAAGGTCGGCGCCAGCAGACAGTCGGCGAGAATCTCCAAGAGAACGGAAGCATCCCGGGACAATCCTTGCGCCCGCAGGCCAAAGCTGTTGTGCCCGGAGAACGCAGTCAGGGATGCTCCCAGCGAATCAATAGTCTGGGCAATGATATCGGAGCCGCGGTGCCGTGTGCCGCGAGTCAGGAGTTCCGCCATCAGGGCGGTGATTCCGTTATTCGTTTCGTTTTCCAGGATAAGGCCGCCGGCGCCGGCGGCGCATATCCAGACCATGGGCACCTTGTGGTCTTCGCGGATGAGAAGGGGGATGCCGCTGGAAAGCATGACTTTGCTGATCTTGCCGGCGGAAGCCGGGTGGGGGATGTTTGCCGATTCATGCCCTTTGAGTTCCGGCGCAAGCATCGCCAGGGTGCGATTGTCCGCCTGCAGATATTTGTGCGCCACGGCCATGACGGACTCGGGAGAAACGCGTTCCAGCCGCTGCAGGTAGGTTTGGAAATAAAACGGCGTCCCGGTGAAGAATTCCCCGGAGGCAAACTGCCGTGCCTGGCCATGCATCGTTTGGAATTCCGACAGCGTGGCGGTCAGCAATTGGCGGCGCGCTTTCTCGATCTCATCGCGGTGGAATGGTTCGGTGGACCAGCGGCTGACTTCAGCTTGAATGGCTTCAATCAGGGCGGGTTCCTTGTCGGGGTCACAGACGGCGCTGATGCCGAACAGGCCGGGCTCGCGCGGCGTTGACGACCAGGCGCTGATTTCATGGGCCAGTTTTTTACTTTCCTTGATGTCGTGAACCAATCGAGAACTGCGTCCATTACCCGTCAAGGTGGCTAGGATGTCAAGGTCCGGTGCGTCCGGATGGGTCAGGGCAACGGTATGCCAGCACATGGCAACGCGCGTTACAGCATAAGGTCCCGTCCGCCGGGAGAAACGGGCTCCGATCTGATCCGGTTCCGGCGGCATGACCGCAGGGGCGCGTGCCCGGCGAGGCCAGGCGCCGAACTGTTCGCGGAGGGCGGCTTCCGCTTCCGTGGCCCTGATATCGCCGGTCAGGACAACGATCATGTTATCCGGCACATAATAACGGTGGAAGAACGTTATAAGGTCCTGCCGGGTGAGTGATTGGAAAATATCCTCGTATCCGATGACGGGGACCCGGCAGGGATGAACTCGATAGGCCGTTTCCCACAGCAGACGATTCAGTTGGCGATCCGGATTGTCTTTCATCATGGCCATTTCGCGGAGAATGACGTCCTTTTCCCGTTGCCATTCTTTGTTAGGAAAGGAAGCGTTGTGCAAGGCATCGGCCAGGACTTCAATCCCGAGTCGCCAGTGGCGGGAGGGTAGATCCACGAGAAACACGGTGCGATCGGTGGCGGTATAGGCATTGATGGACCCCCCGGCTTGGTCGATGGCTGTTGAAATTTGGCCTGGGGGACGTGCCGGTGTTCCCTTGAATATCATGTGCTCCATCCAATGGGAAAGCCCTCCTCCCAGGTATTCTTCCTCGCCGGAAGACCCTGTTCCCAGCCATATCTGGATGGAAACCAGGGGGGCGGTGTGATCTTCCTTCACGAGGATGACCATGCCGTTGTCCAGAACGAACCGGGAGAGGCCGGCGGTAGTCTGTGTTAAGGCCTTGTCCATGGAAGTATCTTGGGCCATTGCAGAAGGGGCGAGCAGTAACTTAAAAATTAAAAACGAAAAATTAAAAAATACAGGCAGAATCATCCGTGCGTTGCGAATACCGGAAAGCATATTTTCATGAGCCTTCAATTTTTAATTCTTAATTTTTAATTTCTTATCCGGTTCAAATGGCGCCCGGAAGGCGGTGTTGAAATCAAACCCGTTGTTGAAATCATTGAGGGAATCTTCCTCGCTCTTGCCAAGAATCTTCTTGTTGACCAGATTGAAGACGACCTGGCCGAAGTCCCGGCATTCGTGGATACCCCAGGTGTTCAGAATGGTCATAACCATGGGCCCGTATTCCTGCAAGGCGTATTTGCGGATTCCGTCCAGCAGTTCGGCGGCCGTGATATGATGACCGGGGCCCGAGGATGGCTTGTTCAGCGCCTTGGTGGTAAAGTCGAGCGCCTCGCTGATAAAGAGATAAGCCTCCGCACTATAGCGCGGGTCTTCTTTCAGGAGTTGCGCGGTTTCTTCCGGGCTAATGACTCTCATAATGCCGGTAGTTTTACACCCTGCGGCGGGGGACGTCAAGTTTGCCGCTACGGGCCTTGCCCGCAACTCAAAGGTAGGGCGAAGCCCGGCTGAGCCGGGGAATGGCTATCCAACGCCTGCCTGATATTCTCGGCCAGCTTGTGCATTTCGTCGGGGGCGGCATAGGCGCGCGGCCGCCAGTTCCAGGAATGCCCGTCCTCAAGAAAACGCGGAATGACGTGAAAGTGGATGTGGGGGATCACCTGGCCCGCCGCCTGTCCGTTCGACTGAATGACGTTGACGCCGTCGGCTTTCAATCCGTGCACTTGCGCGGCGGCAATGCGTTGAACCACGGTGATCAATTGATGCAACACCTTTGCGGGGGTTTGGATCAGGGGGTCATAATGGGTCTTGGGAATGACCAGGGTATGTCCCTTGACGATGGGACCGATATCCATGAACGCCAGCGTGTCAGCGTCTTCATACACCTTGCAGGCGGGGAGCTTGCCCGTCACGATTTTGCAGAAAATGCAATCCGGGTTCATAAAGCATTACCCCGCGAAAAACAGAAGCGGTAAATATTCGGCGAATCATCCAACTTTGGAGTGCGGTCGCCGGGACTCATTCTTTCTGGTCCGACAAACCTTTCTCCTGCATCGCCGCTTTGCGGCTCAGCTTGACACGGCCGCGGTCGTCGATCCCGATGCATTTGACCCACATCTGGTCACCGATCTTGCAGACATCCTCGACGCTCCGGACGCGGAAGTCCGCCAGTTCGCTGATATGAACCAGGCCGTCCTTGCCGGGGATGATTTCCACGAAGGCGCCGAATTCCTTGATGCCCGTGACGGTGCCGTTGTAGATGACGCCCTCTTCAGCTTCCGCTGTGATCAGGCTGACTTCGCGCACTGCCATATCCATGGAGGCTTGGTCGTTGCTGAAAATATGAACCGTGCCGTCATCGTCGATGTCAATCTGGGCGCCGGTCAAATCGGTGATGCGGCGGATGTTTTTACCGCCCGGTCCGATCAGCTCGCCGATCTTTTCGGGGTTGATCTTCACGACCGTTACCCGTGGGGCGTAGGGCGACATATGGTCCCGGGGCGCCGCGATAATCGTGGCCATGAAATCCAGGATGCGCAAACGGGCCTGCCGGGCCTGCTCAAACGCCTGGGTCGCCAGGTCCCAAGGGAGTCCGTGGATTTTAAGGTCCACCTGGAACCCGGTGATGCCGTCGCGCGTTCCGGCAACCTTGAAGTCCATGTCTCCGCAATGATCCTCCTCGCCGTTGATGTCGGTGACCAGCACGGTTTGACGCTCATCGGTGAACAGGCCGATTGAAATGCCGGCCACCGGTTTGGTGATGGGCACGCCGGCGTCCATCAGGGCCAGGGTGCCGACACAGACGCTGGCCATGGACGAAGAACCATTGGACCCCATGATGTCCGAAACCATGCGCACCGTGTAAGGATAATCGGGCGGCATGACCTGTTCCAGGGACCGCTCTGCCAGGGCGCCATGCCCCTGTTCCCGGCGATTCGTCGAGCCAAGTCGGCCGACTTCGCCCACGCTGTAGGGCGGGAAATTGTAATGCACCATGAATGTCTTTTCCGTCTTTCCCTCCGGTCCGCCGGTGATCACGTCCAGCGTCTGGGAATCGGACTGACTGCCCAGCGTGATGGTGCCCAGGGCCTGGGTTTCTCCCCGGCTGAACAGCGCGGAGCCGTGGACGCGCGGCATCAATCCCACGGAACCGGCCAGGGGCCGGATTTCGTCGAAGCCGCGGCCGCCGATGCGGCGCTGATGACGGAGCACGTTTTGCCGCACCAGCCGGATTTCCAGCTCGTCGAACATGGCCCGGAACTGCTCATCCTTCATCTCGGGATGGGATTCGAGGAGTTTGGCTTTGAGGGATTCCCGAATCTCCTTGACGCGCGTTAGCCGTTCGTGTTTCCCCGGCAGGTTCAGCGTTGCACAGAGATCCTGCTCGGCGATGTCGAGGGCCGCCTGTAGGAGCGTTAAATCCGGTTGGGCGTCTATGACCTTCTTGTCGGGCCGTCCCAGTTGGCGCCGTAAATCGAGTTGGGCATCGATCAGCTTGCGGCATGCTTCGTGGGCGACTTTCATCGCCGCCAGCAGGTCCGCTTCCTTGATTTCCCTGGCTTCGCCCTCAATCATGACGGGCACATCCCGGTTGCCGGCGTAAATCAAGTTCAGGTCACTGCGCCGGCGCTCCTCGTTGGTCGGGTTGATGATCCACTGGCCGTCGACCCGGCCGATCCGGACGGCGCCGATGGGGCCGTGAAATGGGAGTTCGGAGAGGGTCAGGGAGGCGCTGGCGCCGACGATGCTGAGTATGTCCGCGTCGTTCTCGCCATCCGCCGACAACAGCATATTGTTGATCTGGACCTCGTTGATGAAGCCTTTCTGGAAGAGGGGACGAATGGGGCGGTCCGTGAAACGGGCTGTCAGGACTTCCTTTTCCGACGGCCGGGCTTCCCGCTTGAAGAAACCGCCGGGAAATTTCCCCGCCGCGTAGTATTTCTCACGGTATTCCACCTGGAGCGGAAAATAGTCGATGCCTTCCCGGGGCTTGTCGGCCGCGGTGACGGCCGAAAACAGGATGGTGTCGCCTAACCGAACGGTAACGGCGCCTGCCGCCTGTTGGGCGAGAAGCCCGGTTTCGATGCGGAGGATTTTCGAGCCGAGTGTGACTTCAACAGCAGTCGCAGTATTCATATAGGAGCCTGTTCTAATTGCGTTGTGGTTTGATGGGAAGATTGACAGTCAGGGGCCGCCTGAAAAGGATGAAGAATTCGGCGCCTGACGCTCAACTCCCGGTTTATCGCCGTAGTTTCAACCGTTCGATGATGTCCTGATAACGCTTTTTGTCCGATCGCTGGAGGTAGTCCAGTAGCTTGCGGCGGGCGCTCACCATTTTGATCAACCCATACCGGGAAGTATGGTCTTTCTTATTGGCCTTGAGGTGGTCGGTGAGCCGTTCGATGCGATGAGTCAGGAGGGCGACCTGGACACCGGCGGAACCGCTGTCCTTGTCGTGACACTGATATTCTTTCTTAATCGTCGCTTTGGCTATGGGTTCCATAAAATCTTCCGCTAGTAATGTCTTTTTTAAAGCGCGAGTATAGAGATTCTGCGCGCAGTTGTAAAGGGGGTATATGAAAAAAAATTATCCCTCAGTTACAGGGGGAATGTGACGCCGCCGAATTGGGCAGAGGGCTTGAGTTGTTGCGGCCGTTCGACAGAACGGCTGTTGCTGGCTCTGGCGGCCTGATTCAATGTCTAGGAATTTTAAAAAGGTAGGGCCGGACTGCCGGTCCGGCCGTCCGAACGGCAAAAACGCGGCGGGACAGGCTGTCCTGCCCTACCATAAGAAAAAGTCACGCCTCCCACCTGGAAAAGTTGCCGAAGGCCTTAAATCGCGACGTCAGCCCCGGTGCCGGAGCCAGTGGCGGGAGCAGTCGATATCCCGTAAGATTTGAGCCCGCAATGCTTCCCGCGAGGCAAACTTCCGTTCAGCGCGAAGTCGTTTCAGAAAAAGGATTTCAATATTTTTACCGTAAAGATTCCGCCGCAGGTCGAGTACATGCAGTTCCAGGATCGGGGTTTTCGGTCGGCGCCGGCCGATTGTGGGTTGGGTGCCCAGGTTGGCGACTCCCAGGTAATGTTTTCCGTTGATCATGGCCATGACGGCATATACGCCGGAGGGAGGATGGACTTCATTATGGGGATCCAGGTTGGCGGTGGGAATTCCAAGGGTGCGGCCAATCTGGCGACCAGGGATTACGGTGCCCAGGATACTGAATGGACGGCCCAGCATGCGCGCGGCGTCTGAAAGCCGCCCGCATGCCACCGCGCCTCGGATGCGTGTGCTTGACACGGGTTGGCCGCGCCAGCAGACCGGAGGAATGGTGACGACCTGGAATCCATAATTCCCGGCAAGAATCTTCAGCAGCGCGGCATTGCCGCGTCTGTGTCGTCCGAAAGTCCAGTTCTGCCCGATGAAAATGCGGGATAATGTCGGGACGGAACTGGCCAGTGAGGCGATAAAGGTTTCCGGTTCAAGATGGGCATAAGCCGTGGTAAATGGGGCCACCACACAGCCCGTTGCTCCCAGCGATTCAAGGATGCGAAGTTTGTGTGAGGTGGAAGTCAGGAGCGCGGGAGCCGATGCGGGGGATAGCACCTTCCTGGGGTGCGGGTCGAAGGTCATAATCCACGTTTCGCCCAACCCCTGTCGGGAAGCGCGGACTGCCCGGCGAATAAGGTTTTGGTGTCCGCGATGCACTCCATCAAAGAAGCCGACCGCCAGCAGGATGGGCCGTCGCGTTGCCTGCAGATCGTTAAGGCTGTGAAGCGTTTTCATTTCAGCTAACGCGGGCTACATCGGCGGCTGTCCGGGCCGCCGGATACGGTGCAAGGGGATCATCAGGTCGGCGAGTCGAGTACGATTCAGCTGGAGCAGATTGGCCAGAGGAACGGCATGTTCAATGCTGAAATCCCCGCTGTGCATGCGGCGGAGCTGTTCCAGATGCGCTCCGCATCCAAGGGCGTCGCCGATGTCGGCGCACAGGGTGCGCACGTAAACCCCCTTGCTGCAGCGCAAGTGAAAGGTGGCGCGCGGAGGATCAAATGTCAGAAGACGGAATTCGTAAATGTGAATCAATTTTGGCTGGCGCTCTACCGTTTGGCCCTTGCGTGCCAGTTTATACAGGGGGACGCCGTTTCGCTTGGCCGCGGAAACCATCGGCGGCGTTTGCAGAATATCTCCCGTCCGTCGTTGAATTTCGTTCAGGAGCTGTTGCCGGGTCACCTGTTGATAATCCGCTTCCCGGATAGGTGTGCCCTCCGCGTCCTGTGTATCGGTGGCCACGCCCAGCCGGAGAGTGCCATCATAGGTTTTGTCGCCTGCCAGGAGAAACTCTGCCATCTTGGTTCCCCGTCCGATCATGATGACGAGCAAGCCGGTGGCCTGTGGATCCAGCGTGCCGGCATGACCCACCTTGTCGAATTGGAACTGCCGGCGAATGCGATCCACCACGTCGTGGGAAGTGAGGCCGGAAGGTTTGTCAACCAGAAGTATGCCGTCAAATGGTCTTACGGATGATGGCGTGAACATAGTCATGGTGCGTGATAACCAAAATTGGGCTGGTGTTCAGGTGGCGGGAAAGGAATCTTCCTTCAGCGCCGGGTTTTCGGTTTCCAGTTGGGCGATAAGATTCAGCACATGGTCGCCTTCCTCCACGGATGTGTCCGGTTCAAATGTCAGACATGGGGTATATTTCAGGACGATGGTGGCGCTGATGTGCGCCTGAATTTCGGCGCGGTGCTTGCGCAGGATCGCCAGCATGCGCGCGCGCTCCCCGTGATGATCGCGAATGGAAACGAAGACGCGGGCTTCGCGCAGATCCTTGCTGGTCGCCACCCGGGTAATCGTCACCGCGGACAGGTCAAACTGATTTTCGTTCATAATCCGGAAGAGATAGCTGCCGATTTCGCGTTTCAGCAGCGCATTCACTCGAATTAAGCGATCGACACTCATGGGGCGATTCGGGGGGGCTGTCAGGGTGTGTATATCATTAGCAATCATGAGGCAAGAGCATGCGACTTATTGATCTGAAGA
>JAHIJO010000147.1 GCA_018898455.1 Verrucomicrobiota bacterium
AGGGACTAAACAACAAATGCCGTGTGGTCACCAGACGAGCCTACGGCCATCGTTCGTTCGATGTGCTGGAAATCATGCTCTATCATACACTCGGGAAGTTACCCATGCCGGAACTTATCCACAGATTCTGACGTAGAGGCAATTTTTATAATCTACCAGACTCCGCCTCAGCACTCCAGTTTGGCCATCCTCTGATCTCTGACGATCTATCTTATTACCCCTGCTCCACGGCAACCACCGCCATCACGGCAATCCCTTCCTTGCGTCCCACGGTGCCCAGACCTTCCATGGTGGTTGCTTTCACGGAAACACAATCAGGATCGATCTTCAGCGCACGAGCGAGATTGGCGCACATCGCTTTCCGATGCGGGGCAATTTTCGGCTGTTCAGCCAGAACGACGGCATCCACATTAATAATTTTTGCTCGCCGCGCTTCCAGCCGTTCCCGCACCCGCGCCAGAAGTTCCAGACTGTTCGCATCTTTCCATTGCGGATCGGAATCCGGGAAATGGTCGCCGATGTCCCCGTCCGCCACGGCGCCGAGCAACGCATCGGCAATGGCATGGCACAAGACATCCGCGTCCGAATGCCCTTCCAACCCCAACGGATGATCGAAACACACGCCGCCCAGGATCAATTTCCGTCCGGCAACCAGCCGATGCGCATCAAAGCCTATGCCCGTCTTATTCATGCCGCCTGTATCCTTTTGCAACGCATCATACCATTTAACCCTTCGTTTTCAATCACCATTCATAGATAATCCGGGCATGGTTCAACCAAAGTCCATTTAGGGTGTCATATGTAGGGCGCGACCGCCGCGGCGGAAAGACCCCCTTCGGTCCCGGTTCTGCGATTATATGTTCCCGCGCTGGTTTTCTCCGCGCACCCACGATTCTTAGCATGCGATGATTGAGTTTGCCCGGTATTATCGACGCTCACCCAATCAAATCGCGAACGAAGAGATCCCGGCGTTTCTCCCCAAGTAAGAACGCCTTGCTTCCCGACGCAACCGCCGCATGTACCTCCGCGACTGAACCATTCGACTTCGTTGTGTTGTATTGTGTTGTGCCAACTCGTCGCATCGCGTCGGCCTTGATTGGCGGTTCATGTTCATCAGCCCGCCGGTTTTCTCTTGCCTTCCTCCCCCTGATCGGCCAACCTATCAACGTTGGCTTCAGGTGGTAGTTGTTTTCATGTTGCCATGAATGGTCCTCCGCCAAGGGACTTTCACCCTATTTACAACGCGCCCATGCTGGGCGCACCCAAGACAGTGGAACACTACGCCACGAAGCGCGGCGAGGTTCACGCGGAGCGTTGGATCAGGACTATGAACATAGAAGACCTTTACAACCCAATTTGGGAGAATGTTCGACATGAACTTTCTGACCATCGATTCGAGGTCAGACGGAGCAATAGCGCTTGCCAGCACATTCGAGAGTGGAAATGGTTTTCGGTTTCGCCGACTGGCAAACGGGCGTTACGCTCTTGATATCGAACCCGAACCGGGCGATCACTTGTTTTCCGGTAGCGGCTACTACTTTTGTTTCGCCGTCAGGAACAAGGATGACAAGCCCCGCAACGTGACTTTCGAAGTGACGGCTGCAATTGGCAATCGTGAGGCGGCTGATAAGGAGATCATGGCATGGCTTGCAAATCATCCCGATGAGGTGCACCTAAAGTCTTACGCTGGTAGAACAAAATTTGTCATAGTCCGGCAGGGAGACGAATGGTCACACGTACCGCAGTGGAATATATTGAAGGGCCGTGACAGCCACTCCATTGCGTTCACTTGTGAGCTGCCTCCGGCATCCGACGCCAACCCTGTGCTTTATTTCAGCAATTATCACTGGTGCCCGCCGTCCGAGATGTCTGAATACCTCCAAGCCATGGCCGGCAAGCATCAGCAGCTCGATCTCCGCTCCCTGTGCAAGAGTATCCAAGGCCGCGACGTGTGGGTTGCCGAGATCGGTAACCCTAATAAACATGTGCCAACCGTGGTATGCGCAGCCACGCCCCAACCCAATGAGATGGGCGCCCTGGCGTGTCGAGCGATACTCGATTTCTTGCTCAGCGGCACGCAAGAAGCAAGCGGCATCTTATCCCGTCATCGCGTCTGCCTCGTGCCACATACCAATCCGGATGGCGCGGCTCTCGGCTATACCGCAAGTGATGCCGCGGGGAAGTTTGTGTACTTCATGGGACAGCACACGATTCAAGGCCATCACGATGCGCCGGTCGAGCAAGTTGCCTTGTGGAAATATCTGAGGAAGAGGCACCCATGGCTCTTTATCGAATGGCACTCGAATCACTGGGACGAACGGAAGGCACATGCGCTTCTCAGATATGATCCCGATCTCACTGCGAACGCGACCATACGACGAATCTGGGATGCGTGGGACAGACGCCTTGACGCAATGCCGGATGCAGTAAACGAGATCGACGAAACGCACGCACGCACGAACCTCACAAGGGGCTACACGAAGTCGCTGGGGCTAGCTGTGGCAATGGAGCTCGGTGGTATTCCGGCGATGATCAAGGTCCATGACAAGTATCCCCTCTGTGTAACTTTGGAGTTTGTCAAAGCCTGTTTCTGTGCGGCAATGGAAAGCTTCGCTGAATACGTTACGAGTGATGAGAATCCGATTCCATCGTGAGCAAAGTCCAATCGGGTCGCCGGGCAGTGCCCACTCGTCGCATCGCTTCGGCCTTGATATGCGGTTCTTATTCATCAACCCGCCGGTTTTCCCCAGCCTTCCTCTCCCCGATACCGTATGCCTTACCCGCAGCGGTTTCGGAAACGGTAACCTCTGATGTTGGGACTAGAAAATCACAGCTTGATAAGTAACCACAATGTGCTTACGGCAACAATATGAAAACAACACTCGTTCCTATAGGTAATTCACGAGGAGTTCGCATACCGAAGCCCCTCATAGAGCAATGCGGACTGACAGGGAAGATCGAGATGGATATACGGGATCGAATGATCCTCATTTATTCTCCCCGCCGCACCCGATCTGGATGGGGGAAAGCCTTCCAAAAGATGGGCCCGGCTTGGTGACGACAAGCTATTGGATCCGCAACCCATTTCAACACGTTGGGATGCCGAGGACTGGCAATGGAAGTAAACCGATTCGACGTTTTTCTCGTCATTCTCGACCCAACGGTCGGGCATGAGATCAAGGGGCGGCACTATCCGACACGCATGAATTGTACCTTTCAAGGTATCGAGGGACAAATCGTGCTCGATCAGATCAGAACCGTGGACAAGGTCCGGCTCGTCAAGAAACTCGGACAGCTCTCGCAAACATCCGGAGACCGAATCCTCGACATCCTGACCGAAATGTTTCAGAAGTAAAGCACATCAAGCCTCGGATGCGACTTCGGAACCCGCGCCGGGCGCGGCTTCCTCAGCGCATCAAGCTTATTTTCGAATCAGGCGCAGGCCGGAACCCGCAATGGCCGCCCAAGCGCGTAGTTCAGCCGCCACGTGGCCATAGCCGGCCATCCAGTGGTGCCCGATGCCTTCGTCATGAATCCACTCGATGATCTCATGAACCGGCGGCTGGAATTTGACGCACAGCGGATTGCCCGGGAAAACCATATCCGCCGGCAACGCCTCGCCTTCCATCACAGCCAGTTGATACCCTTCGCCCACGGGAACCAGATTGACAAGCGTCACTGGTCCCGGTTTGGCCGGGAAAAGCGAACAGACACCCTGATTCACCAGACGAACCGGCGCCAAGGAGATATCCTTCCGCCGCTCGGCAAGCGCATAGGATCCAGAGCCGCAATGGGTGAACACGACACTTCCATCCGGCAAGGGATCGAGCCAGTCGGTGTTATGCGTCGGTTGACCGGTGAGCAGGGTCAATATCAGCATGCCCACCACGCCGTTGACATCTCCCTCACAGCCTATTGGAACGCCATCATCCGCCAGCAGAGACGCAGCCAGACAGGCATATCCCATGAAATCCGGATAACATCCGAAGGCCAGACCGGACAGGCCTTCCCGTTGGACAACCTCCCGGACAGCCAAAGTCATGCCGGCCGCAAGCTGTCCGGCCTCATCGGCAACTTGGACAACCCCGACCGACGACTTGACCTGATTCCATAATTTTTGCTTTTCAGCCTGGCTTGCCGTACGCGCCTTATTCAGCAAACCGACCATATCCACCGGCACAACCCTTGAGCCAATCGTTTTTTTCAAGGCAAATTCATTGACGGCAACTTCTGACATACCGCGGACATGCTGACCGGCCAATCCAATCCTCGCGCGGCAGATACACTTATATAGCGCGGCTGCGCGCACAAAACTCATGCACCGGGCAAACGACTCCCCTACCCCAATCTCGCCAAAGACCGTCCGACATGGTTTCTCCAATTGATTCAGATAACAGGTTGCCTGCTGAGTGCCGCACAACGCCCCGGTTTCCATCCCGGGCAATGCCCAGAAAATTACGGGGACATCGCATTCTTCCAGCAAATCCAGGACAAGATAATCTTCAAACCAGCTTGCCGCCGCTAAGGCAATACAGGAAACGTGTTTTTCGGCAAAATTCAGGCCAGCAGTTCGCGCCTGGTCAGCGTTCTTGATTGCTCCGCCATTAACAACCTTGCATCCGGCAGATTCCAGCACACGGCCAAGATCAGCCGCGGCCTGTTCAGCCCGTCCGGCGCCGACTTCCATCGGACTGGCCAATGCGGCTATTCCGACATAAGGTGATAATTTGTTAATCATAAAACAGTAGTGTCCCAACGTTAGTTTCGGCATAGTAATAAACAGACTGATAATTCTTGGTCTCTGCCAAGGGGGCCATAAGAAACTGTTTTGATGCTGGCGTATCCACCAAGCCAAAAGAAAACAGTTCCGACCAGGCCATAAAAGAACGCCAAACTTTTTACGGCAAGGCAGACAAACTCTATCGGATGATCCCGGGAAAATATCATCGTCAGGGCTATGATCCCGGGAATGATACGATAAAACACATTCATCCCCTCCGGTTTTCCTCCTTATTCCAAACCGATACGCATTGTCACTGGCAACAAGGAAAGAAATAAAATTGATAATATCAGATATATCATAGCTTTTTATCTTTTAATATCTTCCGGAAAGTTTGGTTTTACCGGGAAATAATTTAATTTTTTACAGGCATTCATGGCTTCACTCAGAGCACAATCCACTATTGGAAAATCTATTCCCATTTCAAGCAGTCGCACTATTTCATCATAATTTAATGCTTCACAATAAAGAACTTTTATCCCCGCTTCTTTTGCTTTGTTAACAAGCTCTTGTGTCATCGGTTTCTTTGCCCACTGCATACTCCAGAACCGCAGAAAATCAACTTTCAATTCAATGGATTCGTTAACATAGTCAAACGAATTTGGACAGTTATTACTCCAATGCATAGTCTTTATTTCAGGGCAGACCTCGCGCGCCACTTTGATTCGATCAGGAGTTGTTCCGAGAATAACCTGATGTTGACGGTTGCAGGAAATTATCCGGCTTACTTCCTGCGCCATTTTCAAATCTCCGGACCATAAGTGTACAAGGAGCCAGACATTTACCGGCATAATTTTTAATGTTTCTTCCAATGTAGGGATTCTTTCATTCTTAAACTGATCTCCTTTATGACTGCCTACATCTAGTTTCTGTAATTCAGTCCAAGTTAATTCTGTAGGGGATATATTTCTTCCATCAATACGTTCTAAGGTGAATTCGTGAGAAATAAAGAAATGACCATCTATTGATTTACGAACATCGAATTCAATCATTTGGGCGCCGATAGAAACCGCTTTTTTTAATGCCGCTATTGTACTTTCCGGGCAGGTAGCAATCTCACCGCGATGCGCACAGACCCCTTTTTCCGGTAGTTTAATCATAACTTTTACTCCTATTATGTATAGTGGTTTGCCAGCTCCTCCTCCATTTATGGATTATTAATCGCAGGGTCAGAACCTGTTGCGGCGCCAGCTTCACTTGGATGCTGTTATAGCCATGCGCCAGGCGCGGGCCGATGTTTTTTTCGGCCAGCGTGCAGATAGAGACGCTGAAAAGCGGTCGGCCTGGAAGACGCAGGCGCGCACTGACCGCCTGCGCTGAAACGTTCCACAGCCGGATAATGACACCACCCCCATCTTCAGCCCGCTTGAATGCCAGCAATTGCGCCGCAGGATGGTCAATTTCCAAAAATCCTTTCGCGCTGGGGAGCGCGCCGGCAACATTGCCTCGTCTTTCGGTAAAGATCGTTTGCAACGGCATGGCCGCCGCAGAGCCGAACGCGGCGGATTCGGTGGCGTTGGCCTCGTCTTCGCGCAGACCCAGGACATAACGAAATAACAGGTGGCCGCTTTGGGACACGGAAAAATTCGTGCCGAAGTTATTGGATGTCAGGCACGAGTAGATCGAGCCGCCGCGCAATTCATTCTCTTGCTGTGGTGGAAGATCCAGGTCCGGAGGAATGACAGACGAATGGGCCGGTGATACTCGCGAAGGCCACAGGCGCGCGAGACTCACAACCGGCGCATCCAAACTGCTCCAGAGCGCCGAGGCCTCTCCATCCGAGACCCGCACCCAATTTTGGACCGACAGGCGGTTGGCAAAGGCGCCCGGCAAACGATCGGTTGCCGGATCAATTACACACAACGGTCCGTCATGGAGAAACCTGCCCGCGGGCAACCGGAACGGAAAGGCCATGAACGTTTCCAGCAGAGGCGTCGGATCCTTGAGCATGCCAAGAGAAACCGCGATCTGGCGCTCCTCGGCGCGAAGCATCACAGTCAATTCCAGGCGTGGATGCCCCGGCGCCGCGTACACGGCGCGCATTGCGGCGCACAGTGGACCGGCGAGGACAACGCGCACCCCCTCACAGCAGGCGATAGTCTCGTGGCCGGTCTGATCGCGCACGATCAAAGGACCGAGCGCGTGCGGTGTATCGCGGTCAATCCACTCGCGACCGCTCTGCTTGTCTTTCAGACTGCAGACCGCGCCTGTTTTGGTATCCATCTCGATACGGTAATACCGATTCTCGATCCATTCGTTGGTAATTGAAACCGCAGAAGGGAATGAAGGATGATCCGCTCGCGGCACGAGCCGATACGTGCGGTAGCCCAGGGCAGGCACAGCATTAGCGCGAAAAACAAGGGTTTTCTTCAAACCGAGTGGGTTTTCAAAGAATCCATAGCGTTTTCCGCCGGCGGCCAGACCGAGCCGCTGAGCCGCGTGCACCTCGGGTCCGAGGATGGAGTCTGTTTCCACGATTTGGTACGGCACCGGTTCACCCGTGGTCACATCCACCAGGTCGAATTTCCCATCCAATAGTTCCGGCGGCGGATGGACCGGCCAACGGGTATTCAGGATCACGCCGCGCAGGTAGCCGCCTTTCTGCGGATACTTCTCCGCCGACACTGGAATCATTTCACTGCCGCAGTTGTCAATCTGACGCAACGGCGTTGCGGCAAAACCTGTCCGCTCCTGGGCCAGAGGATTGAAAACCACCAGGTGAATGCCGTCGGTAGTCAGGCGCATAGCATCGGCAATCCGAGCCATCGCCTTGGTGGAGACTTCATGGATCAACGCCGCGGCACGGTGCGCATGGACCGCCTTCTCCAGTTCTGAAGCGCACGCCGCAGGTCCGCAGGGAAAATGGTAGCCCCATGTGTGCTCATCGTGCCAGAGAATTTCCTCCACCGCGTCACGCAGTGGGGCTTGCGGATAGGCATGACCGGCATGAATGGTCGCCAGAATCGCCAGCGTTTCGGCCGCAACCATTCCGGAATGGTTATGACGATTAACGGCCGTTGGCCCCGCCGTGGAAATAGCGCCGACCGGGTAATCCTGTCCGGGAACATCGCCGCGCCACACCCGCAGCGTGTTGAAATCAATCCGGCGGCTGAGATCGGTGAAAAAACGGGCATTGGTACTGCTCACGAGATGCGGATAGGCCCAGCGGCGGTTCCAGTCGCGGATCGTATCGGCATAATCGCCGATATACGGGGAATTATCCCGGGCTCCGCCGCTGACCGGCCAACGGAGGATAGCGTAGGGATAGCCGTTTTCCGCCAACTCACGCAAACGTCCGGGCAAACCCGGGAGCGAACCGTGACAGTCTCCGCCGCATCCCTGGTTATTGCTCCAGAAGAGAACTCGCTTGCCGCTTGGGGCCTCCCACCAGAATAACCCCGGCATGCCTCGATAGCCAAAAATGCGTTCCTCATCCCAGAATGAGGGCCGGTTCCCGCCTCCCCAGGAATAATAGAGCGGCAGACCGGGACAGAAAATCCGAACACCGGCTTCGGTCAGGACTTGACTAAGGCCCCATGAAAAACCGGGAATGTCGTTATGTTCCGCCGAGATGATCGGAATGCCGAAATCGCGCTGTAATCGAAACGCCGGATAGACACAACGCGCCAGGGTTTCGCTGCCGCATAACTCGGTGATCATGTTGCCGAATAAGGCGGTCACCTCCACCTGCCCGGCACGAATAAGCTTCAGCATGCGCGCGCGCCGCGCCGCAGAGGCATGACGGAGATAATGGTCAATGGACCAGGCCTGCTCCACTACAATCCGGAATCGGGCTTCGTCCGGATACCTGCGGGTGGCCTCTGCCATCTCCAGCGCCTGATCCAGCCAGACATCGTGTTCGGCGATGACACGGGAGGCAAGATCGGTGTAGCCAACATCATGATGCGAAAGATGGACCACGTGCACCACCCAGCGCCGCGGCGGCAACCAGGTCAACTCCCGGCAAACCGGTTCACCTTCATTTGTCTTGACGGAAAAAACCAATTGCGCCGGCGCCTTGAGTTCCGGCACGAACACATCCACGGTGGTTTCGCCCGCGGTCAGGCTAACCGAAGCCGTGGCAATGATTTTGCCGCCGGGCCCTTCGACCGACAGCGTGCCCCGGCATGCCGGCCCGACATTGACGAGCGTCACCTGCGCCAGCTGTTCCAGCCGAGTCCCCCGCCGGCGCAGGAAGACGGTCGGACTGATATCTTTGAAACATATCATTGCGCTCATAATGATCAAATCCGTGGCAGATGTTCCGGACCCAAAGTTGTTATCACCCCGCTTGTTCAAACACATTACAGCAGTTGTGCGGCAGCCTTGCGAATTGCACTGATGGTATCTTGAATATCCTGCCCGGTCATGACCGAAGGGATCGGCATGATCACACTGCGCTCCATCAGGGCGTCCGAAACCGGCAGCGCTCCCTTGGTATAGCTATATACGCTATGTTTGTTGGCCGGCAGAGTCCATGGGAAACCGTCCGGACTGTTGCTGTGCTTCTCCACGAGTGAGTGGATGTTGAAATAGACGTGCATCCCAAAATCGGCGACGCGCAGGGTTGGCGACATGCCGGCAAAAATATTGTCAGCATTGAGAGCCTTGGCAAACTTCCCGGCCCGGCCCGCGTCCGGAAGCATCATGATCAGGAAGGCGGCAGTGTCGCCCCGCGTATCGTTCAAACGCCGGAAGGTCAATCCCTGGATATCGGCAACGCCTTTCTTGATTTGAGCCTTGGCCTTGCGCATCGCCGCGACAACAAGCGGCAGTTTTTTCAACTGAACGCGGCCGATGGCGCCGGCAATTTCGTTGAGCCGGCCTCCGAATCCCCACAGGGCATAGGGTCCGTTTTCCATGACCAGACGTCCGCCGATCCGCGGATAGCCGAGATCATGAATCGCCGAGGCGCGGCGGAACAGATGCGTCGAATTTGTAACCAGCATCCCTCCTTCGCCGGTGGTCATGTTCTTGTTGAGTTGAAAGCTGAAGATGCCCAGCGTGCCCATGGATCCGACTTGTCGGCCCCGGAATGAGCCGCCGTTGCACTGGGCGCAATCTTCGAGGACGGGAATCTTGTGTCTGCGGGCCACCTTCAGGATGGCCGCCATATCGGCCGGCGCGCCGCTCATGTGGACCCCCACGATCAAGCGCGTGCGCCGGGTAATGCGCTGCTCCAGCCGTCGCGGGTCGAGGGTGAACGAATCGTCAATGTCCGCCAAAACCGGGATAGCGCCCAGCCGCACGATACTGGCAACGATGGCGATCCACATGTAGGCCGGCACGATAACCTCGGCGCCCGGCCCAATGCCCAGAGCCGCCATGGCCGTGGCCAGGGCCTGGGTGCCGCTGCTGACAGCCAAGGCGTGTTTCACACCGTTGACCCTGGCAAACTCATCTTCCAAGCGATCCACCTCGAACCCGCATTTTGGCCCATAATACCGGAAGGGGCTCTTGGCCCTGATAACGCGCAACGCGGCCCGTTCTTCCTGACGGTCGAACCAGTTGGCGCCAGGGAACTCAAAGGGCAAGGGTTTCTTACGCAGTAGACAATTATCATCACGTTTCTTCATAGGTATCTTCCTTTCTCTCTACTCACCTTTCCACAAACGGCAGGCACGTCATACGCAACTCCGTGCAACCCATCGGCAACAGGGTTAGGTCCACAGGAGTATCGTCGATCTCAAGCATGCCCGCAGCGGGCATCGGCGGTGTTTCCGGCCTTTCCGGAGTACCCGCAAGCCCCCAGTTGGTCACACGGCGGCCGCGCACCTGCAACCCGACCGGGGCATACTGCCATGCCTTTTTCAAGCCTGGGTTCGCCATGCGGACCAGACGGCAGGAATGCTCCGGATTCCTTGGATCGACGTCCAACGCCGCATTCCATAAGGAACCCGCCGCCGGAAAGAGATGCCAACGCTCCCGGATGTTGTCCGGTCCGATCTGCCCTTCGCCCGCGAACTCCCACCGTGCCGAGACCGGCAACGCAAACACGAGAGGACCACGCTGAATGGCCGCGCCGGGCACGCAACCTTCTTCATGGTGCCAGACAAGTTGCAGCGGGAAATCAAACGCAATCTCCACGAGGTCGCCGGATTTCCACTCGCGATCGACCTTCAGCATACTCCCGGTCTGCACGACGACATCCAATGCAGATCCATTAACCGTCACGACCGCGCCCCGCGCCCAAGTCGGAATCCGCAACTCCAACGGGAACCGCGCCGCTTGCGCGAGCCGCAGCTCCAAGCGCACACGATCATCGAAAGGATAGTCGGTATCCATAATCAGTTCCAGGCGGTTGCTGTCTTCCATCGGCGCCATGAACTGGCAAGGCATGTAGTACACTACGGCTACCCCGCCCGACTGTCCTCGCGCCACCGCGTGTTCGACATGCCGAGGGAACGCCTCAGCCGAAAAAACATTGCAGCAACCCGGACCGTGCTGCATGTCGAACCATCCGTGATTGACACCATACTTGTCCCCATCACGCGTCGTGCGCATCCATGGGGCGAGGACAAGCTGATTCGGCGCCGATTGATATTGAAGTGCCACGCCGTCTTTAGTCTTGCTGCCCCAATATCCGTTGTAGAGGGCGCGCTCGGCCCAGTCCGCAAACCGCACCTGGCCGGTTACGTTGAACAGCGTCCGGCAGGCCGTCGGCCACTCGATGAAGTTGCAGTGTTCGGTCGTCTTGCGCGGATCTTTCGCTTCGTATGCCTCCCATCCCACCGGATAGCCGGAGACTTGTCCGGCAATCTCCATAACTCGTTCGGCGCCGCGAATCGCCATCGCCAAGTCGTCCGGGTCGGCAGTCAACAGCAACATGACGGCAGGCGCTTGGATGGCATGCGAGATATCGTTCATATGTCCGCTCGACCAGTGCTCCTCGGTCCCCGATGTCTCCAGTTGCGTCCGGATTGCCTCCCGTATGTGTCCGTAGCAGATGCGCAATCGTGTCGGAATGCGCGCGTCGCCAGTCAACGCATGCGCCGCCATCAGCATTCCACGAAACAGCGCTTTCGGATGGTCCCAACGCGTGCCCGGAACCGTGGACGGCATGCTCGGGTAACCGATGCCGCCCATGTAGGCGGCATCGGTTACCAGAAACTCGCTCAACCGCCGGGCCGCCTCTCTGATGGCTGCATCCCCCGTCACACGGTACTCGAACAGCAACGTCTCCAGCATGTCGGATTCGGCGATCAGTTCCCAGCACGGGCCGTGATGGTCCCCCGCATCGCGGGCTCCCATGTATCCGTCCGGATCCTGGGAGGCGAGCAGGCGCGGCAACACCGTGCCACGAAAGTACCGTGCCGTTTCCGAGTCCGGCAACAGCCAGGCCAGCTTGCCGAGCCCACGCAAGATGTACATCCCCAAGTGGTTTCCATCATACGCCACCCCCGGGGCCTCCCAGTTGCGTTCCCATTCGATGCGGGCACTGTAGACCGGGTGATCAGCGTGAATCATCCGGCGCGTCCACCCCTGTTCCACCACTTCCAATACCTCTCGAAGCCGTCCGCACGGGACCGTGCCGGACGGATTTGCCGAAGTGTAAGCAGGAGCGGTCAAGATCTTCCCGCCGGCGCAACAACCCGACTGTCCGCATGAGTTGTTTCGTCCGCTCATACCTTATGCGCCCTTTCTGTTCCTATCCGGCACTTGCCTATCTGTGCATTCGCACAGGCAGGTTCTACGGCGGCCATCGTCGCATTTTCTCGTGACCAGTAATGGGGCAGTTACGGGGGGACGTAGCGGAACGCCTTCGCGTTCCGACGGCGCCGGAAGCGGCGCCGCTACGAGCGTCCCCCCTCGTGACTGAGGCATTACCGTGACCACTTGTTATCGTTTCCCTAACAGCCGATTGACAATGTATATTTCCAGTTCCTCGTAGTCCCGCGCTTTGATCATTACCTGCAACTTGTCTTCTTTCAGACTTCGTGAAATCTCAAGAAGACGCAGGAAGATCGCACGGCTGTTTTGTAAATGTTTTGTCGCGACATCATCTTTCTGTGTGCGCATGGCCTTGACATCCAGGCCGACAAATTCCCCATTCGCTCCATAGTTGTGCCGGTCCAGGATGCGCACCTGGTTGAACGCCCGGCGCAGGTCCACGGCCCCAAAGGTTTTATCCTGATCGAATTTTAAGCCGTTCTGGTCGTTCAGATGCACGGTCCACAGCTTGTCGAAAGACAGGGCAAAGCCCATTTCGTCCGAGGGATCCAGGCCAGCCAGGATGGCGTGGGCGCTCTCGATATTCACTCCCACGCGCACTGGATCAATACTGCGGAATCCAAGGGCAATGGCATGCCCGGTCGTTGGAATATAGGTATGATCCATGGGCTCGTTGGGTTTCGGTTCGATTGCAATGCGGATGTTCCGGTCATAGGCCAGCATGACATTCAGAGCATCGAGAATGCGGTCGGTCGCCCAGGCGCTGTCTTTCGCCTCGCGGATATAGGTTCCCTCGCGGGCCAGCCACAGCACAATCAGGTTCGTACCCAGCGCATTGGCAATGTCCACACAGCGCTTACTGCGTTCCAAGGCATAGGCGCGACATTTGGGATCGTTGGACGTATAGCCGCCATCCACAGTGCGCGGATCCTCCCAAAGGCGCGGCGCCACGAATTCCGCTGTGAGGCCCTGCACGTCCAGCGCGCGTTTCACGGCGCCGGCCTTCTTGACGATTTGTTCCGGAGTGAGCCGGTTCATGTCCGGCACCGCATCGTCATCATGGAATTGAACGCCGTCGAATCCCAGTTTCTTGTAGAACGCTAATTTTCGGTTAAAGACAATGCTCTTGCGCACGGTCGGCCCGAACGGATCGGCGCCCTCATGAATGTTCCACGGACCGAATGAGAATTTGAATTTTCCTGCCATGTTCTGTTTCCTCCTATTTGTTGTTGTGATTATCTGTATCATTGCGAAACTATCAACGCGCGGACATCCAAACTGTTAACGGTCAATGTAATATCGTCTCCCTTGCGGGACAACGGCTCGCCCAGCAGATCCTCCACAGTCCGCCAGCCGGCCACCGAAATCGATTCTTGCACGGGCAACTCGCCTAGGTTGGTCAACAGCCACGCTTCCTTGCCGGGAATCGCCCGCTTGCGCAGGATCAACTTCCCCTGGTGCGCGCTGGTCACGCCGCATTTTTGCAGGAGCGCCGTAATGCAGGCGCGCGTTTCGTCGTCACGGTAGGCCACGCCGTTATGGCCCACATAGGTGCCCAGGAGAATGGCTACCCCCTGCCCCGCCTTGCGCCACACACCGACTGCGTTGCGCCCATATAACAGGCAGGGCTCCCCCTGCTGAACGGCAAAGGTTTCGATATAGACGTTGGCCCGCAACCGATGGCCGGCCAGAAGTCCTGTACCCTCCAGCATGGCGGCATCCAGATACTCGCCCCAGGTCCGCGGTGTGGGCGACCAGCAGGTCCCGCCATCCGGCTCACGCACCATGGTAAAGCTTTGCTGGCGCACGCCAAAGAGTTCGCGCATGACCGGCGAAAGTTCCCCCCGGTTACAAAAAGCGTATTCGTCGATGCGCCCCGGCGCGGCCTCGCTGATCAGGATGCCGCCCTGCTCAACATAATGAACCAGTTTGCGCGCCAAGCTCTCGGAGAGCGACAGAGGAAACGGAAAAATCAATGTCTTGTATTTTGAGATGCAAGACTCATCCAGTTCCGAGACTTCGACAAAATCCATGGGAATCCCCGCCTCCCACAGGATGCGATGCCAGCCTTGGACGCTCATGCGCAGGTTTCCCCCGCCCTGGTTCATCGTGGCGCAGAACTGATAATTCCATTCGTTAATCAGAATACCGACCTCCGCACCGGGCCATGAAGGCTTGCCAAACAAATCGGCGTGGTGATTGAGCGCCTGGCCGATCCGCCCCGCTTCTTCGAAGCGCGGGGTTGTATCGCCCTCGCTGTCAAGCAGGCTGAAGCCGTTTAACTCATGAGCCATGATCTCGGCTCGCGTTACCCAAAACGAAATGGCAGACACCCCCGATCCGACTGCCGTCAGCATCCAGCGCCGGATGTCTTCCGGAAACGGCACACGGCCCTTATGGAACCCAGTACTGACCGGTCCGCCCTGGAACTCGGCGGCCCAGACCGGCGCGCCACGCCGATTGCAGGAGCGAATGTAATCGAAGTTCTGCGCCACCTTGTAGAGTTCGCCCAACAGCGCCTCGTGCGGCTCATCGGGTTTCACCCCATGATAGAGCGCGGAACCCCAGGCCGGATAGCAGGAGGAACCCAAGAAATCCTGACAGCGGGCATAAGTCCAGTCCTGCCCGGCGCCGATGATTGGTCCGCCCTTGTGGGCAAAGACCGGGCGCTTCAGTGGGTCGGTCTCGTAAATGGCCGCCGCCCGGGAGCGTAAAATGCGGGCCAGGCGTTCGTTGTCGAGGAAATACTGCCAAGCCACGTTCACGGCCACGGACTGCTTCATAACACAGCGATCCGGGGCAATGACCGACCAATCGGCATAACGTGTGTTCCAGGCCCGGTTGAGCGCGTCAAGATCATTGGCGTGCATTTCCTTAAGCCAGTCGCGAAACGCCTTCAGGGTATGCGGACAATAACATACCGCCTGCCCGGCAAAAGCGACCGACCAGTACCCGATTTCCTGCCATGTGTTCCAGATCACGACGTTTTCATAACGCCCCAGCGTTTGCACCAGTTGCCGGATGAACCGGAGCTGATCGGCCATGGCGCCGGGATGATCATAACACGGACCAGGTTTACCGTCGGCCGGCATGGTGGTCTGCGCTTCGTAGGCCATGGGCAGACCATTCTGGCCGACCATGCGGCAATCCTGGTGTTTTTGCCACAACCAGGCCGGCGCCTGTTCACAGGTAAGGCCCAGATACACGCCTAAATCCAGCCGGGCCGCATGTTCAATCAAAGCTTCATAACGGGAGAAATCGTATTGACCCTCCAACGGCTCGTCAATCATCCAGTGTTCCTGGAGTTTGATCAGATTGAAGCCATGGCGCTTCAGATTTTCCATATCCTTCTTGAGTTCCAACATGGGCGGCATCGGCTCGCGGCACAAATGGGATCCCAATGGAAATAATTGCTTAAATTGACATGCATTCATAGACTTCTCCTGTTCGACTGGCTTTGATCATTTATCTTCAACAGAGACAACCAACAAACTTCCTTTGCGGACATGACAGAGCGTACTCCTCCTTGATACAACAATTAACAATTATGACTCCAGTTACTTTATAATTTTTCTGCAAACATTCAGTATTGTGTCTTCCAATGATGAGGCGAACGGGAAAACATCGTATATTTTCGGCGCCTCATAAGCGGCATAATCAGCCTGATTATCATAGGCAGTTTTCGCGGGCCAATAACCGGTGTTGCCGTTGGCATAGCCGATAGTCAGCAGGGGTGAAAATTGCGGGCGCAGTTTAAGTCCGTATTCGCAAAACACCTCGGCCGGCAGCGCGATCAGATTCATTCCGTTCAGCCGCATGACCTGGATCGGAATATTATCCCGATATGGATGCTGGTGCAAACCGTCAAATTCCTCATGCGCGGCTTTACGCCATTCATCCGCAAATTTCTTAAAAGCTTCTTTGCTTTCCTGGGAAAGCATTGCCCTGTATTCACTATCTATCGCTGTCTTATCCGGCGGAACTTCCAACGGAAGGGAGATTCTTGTTTCAACTGCCGTCAGGGCGGCCGATTTTATCGGCTGACCGTTGCGCGCAATATTCAACAAATGATGTTTTAAAATCATGCCGTATAAATCCAACTCTGCCGATGTGCCCGATCCCCACTTGGTCTTGTTACAGACGGGATCAATGTCGCCGCAAAAGCCCTGGAAACAGACACAGCGATATCCATCCATCTCCATGGCTTTGACAACAGCCCCCGGCCAGTCGGCCGAGACGGCCGTGCTCAAGCCCAGTGTTACCGCATGGCAGGCATACGCGCACAGACTAATCGGAAAATGCTTCCGCTCAAATATCACGGCGGCAATATTCGGATTGATAGGATGAAATGATTTAAAACGGCGATTATACCCGATGGGGGCCGCCTCTTCCGACCCCATTCTCATTATGCATGGACCGCGATCAAGCGCCGCGTGGCGCGCCGCCGCCACGGTTAATTCCGGAAGGCGCCGAACGTATTCGGGCGCAATTTCCCCAAAACCGCGCAGGAATTCAGAAGCGGGACCAGAATGCGTATGCGTGCAGGCCAGGAGAACATTGGCGATCGGAACATGATGCTCATCGGCAATCGCCTTGCGGATTGCATCCGACGTTGCCACGTCAAATCCGATCAGATCGCAGGCAATCAGAAAAAGCGTTGTTCCGCCGCCGGAAACGCATACAGCCCTGGCTTTTAAATCGTCCAATACCGTTTCCGCCCGGCGTTGGAGGTAAAATCCATAGCCGCATAATTCCACTCCCATGGGAGGAGTAATAACGCTCTCGCCGTATCCGGCAACAAGGTCATGCGAAGCATGCGCAAAATCATTCATGATGCAATTCCTTCCGCTTTGTTTTCGAACAATGACAATTGACTCTGAATGACTCAACATTTCAGGAATAGCTGTCTCGACTTTTCCCCTCCCCGGCGGGCGTAACGGTTACCTCCTGCACCATATCATCTTCAACCATCCCTCACGAGCTCAGGTCTTGAATGGCCGTCCCAAAATAAGACAGGCTGCCCTTTGCGGCTCTAATTCCACCCTTAGACAATCCTCTCTAATAGTAACTCTACCACCATAGCTATCTATCAGCGAATACTCAGAGAGACCTAGATCTTCCCGCACCGTCTGGTTGCCCCGGTTGTAGAGGATAACCACCTGCCCATGCTCTGACTCCAGCCGTCGCACCATAACCGAATCGGCAGGAGCAAGCACAATTCCTTCCCTGTGCAGCAGGTATTGGATCAGTTCGCGATTGTGCACTTTTGGGGAAAAGAACGTGCCGATGATGTATGCCTTGCCCTTTCCGAAATGGTTGACAACGCCGGCCGGCAGACCGTTCCATCTCAAGATGACCTCTCCCTGAACGTCTCGGTAGGTTTGAACCGAGTGGGTTGTCTTGACATGTAATCCGTTGTCTCCTTCCAGCATCTCGTCGCTGACGGAGTAAACATTATCCTCCTTGCAGCCAAAGACTGCATCCAGTTCATACGCGGGACTTGCCATCGTTGCGTTTGAGAGTTCATTGTAAATGGCCGGACAGGCGGCGCTGATCAATACCCCGCCATGATGGACATAATCGGCCAGTGTCTTTGCATACGTCTCCGACATCATAAGCGGGAATGGTAGAAAAACAATTTTCCGGCCGCGCAGGTTGCCATTTTCCACCTGCTCGTTCCAGATGAAGTCAACGAAGACATTCCCGTCGAGAAGGCACTCGTACATCCGCTTGGTCAAGTTAATAACGAGGTCATCGATCCGGGACTGGTGCCCCAGGATGTATCCATCGCGATTGATAGCCATAACCACCTCTGCGCGCGGAGGCTGTCCCGGCTTGATGTACTCCTCATGCTGACGCAGGAACCGCGTCAACGCCACTAAGCCCTCAAACCAAGGGAACGGCTCCCCGCGTCGGCTAAGCATGCCAAACCCGTATGATTCCTGGAGAAGGATTTCTTCGCGGTAGGCCCAGTGAATGAATCCTTTGACTCCGCAGGCAAGGGCCATCAGGTTCCAGTTCTCCAAGTCTTGGACGCGCGGGGGTGTGCAGCGAAACAGACCATCGCAGTCAAAGGGACGACCGGCTTGCAGTTCCGCAGCCCAGATAGTCTTTCCGTCAGCAGCTCCGCGGGCAGCCTCAAGCATGAAGCCTGCGAAGTGCAGGTGCTCATTGGGGTGGTCATTGGAAGTGGCGTGCCAGCCGGGATAGATCGACTTGCCGAAGCCGTCCATATCCTTCGCCATCAGGTAGTCATCGGCCCAGAAGTTGCCCACTGTATATGCAGGAATCGAGCCCGAGGTATGACACATGACCGGGCGTTTCTTGGGGTCGTACTTGCGCACAAGTTCCCGCTTCCAGGCAGCGATCCTGCCTGAGCGTTCAAGGAGCCATCGCGCGTGTTCTGCGCCAAGTGGAGTTGTTCCGCGATTGCGCGGCGGCTCAATACGGTCCCATGAACGATAATTGACCATGCATGCTTCATTACATGCATCGATTGTTATGTATTTCTTTTTTAGCCAGTCTCTGAATTCACGCAGGGAATGCTTGCAAAAGCAGTACATAGCCCCATGATAGCCGCCAGATGGGGAGAAGACGGCCCAGAGACCGGCCTCCTGCCAGACCGACCATCCCTTGATCGCCGGGCTGCTGCCGAATTCGGCCAGGAAAGCGGAAACGAACTTCTCTGCGGCTCGGCGTGTAATCGGATTGTCCCAACAGGGACCGGGCTTTCCGTCAGCTACCACCGTATACGGATTCCCGATCGTGATGCATTTCTCACCTCGGCCATTCACAAGAAAGATGTCGTGATCCTGGCAAAGCCATGCCGGGACGCAGTCCAGCGTAAAGGTAATGACAACATCCATTCCGATCTGTTCGGCATAGTCAACAATCCTTCTGATTTTGTCGAAATCATAGACACCCTTTTCCGGCTCTTCATAACTCCACGTCTCCTGAACGCGAATAGTATTAAACCCCTTCTCCTTGAACAGGCCCATATCCTTTTTTAGTTCATCCAAGCTTGGCCCTGGATGGCGGAAGAACTCAACACCATAGATCATTTTTTCTAACATGTCTTGCCTCCCTGACTTTTTCCTCCCTGGCGGGCGTAACGGTTACCTCCTGCACCTTGATGGCTTTGCAAGTTTGCCCCGCCGCGTTTCCGAAGGCGGGCTTACGACCACCACTGACGACCGGCCGAGCTTGATATGTTTAAAAATATCCATGGGTTTCCACGGGTCCGTGAATGACGACGCAATCAGCGCGTTCCACTGAAAAGCTTCCGGCGCCAGGGCATTCAACGCGGACAAGATTATCACCGTCTTTGATCTGGGCCGGATTCACTGCGAAGGCGATGAGGCGCCGGCCATCGGCAAGCTTTTCATTCAAGCGATAATAGCCCGCATCGCTGTCGCACTTCCGGCAACTGACGCCGTTGAATGTCACGTCACAATTCTGCCCTGCGCCCGCGATCCGCAGGAAGAGAATCGCTTCTTCGGGGCTCACATTCCCTTCTGCCATTGGCAGGCGGAATTCAACCACACATCCATTTGCTTCGGCTGGAAGGTCGAAGGTAATATCTGAGCCGTAGCAATTCTTCTTGGAGCCGGCATTGTATATCTTATTGCGACCGCGCAGGCGCGCGGCATCGGACAATTCACACAGGAGTGCCCGCGACGGACCATACCGGGTTGCGCCAATCGCCGCAGGTTGATGATCCGTTGTTTCGTAGAATAAATTTACGCCATCAATTGTATGATAAAAGAAATTGAAGAAATAAAGGCCATCCGGATTTTCCCGCCAGCGGTTGGCGGCGGAGGCGCGGAAATGCCCCCAGCCGCCGCGCGGTTCAGCCACGCCGTGGTCGAGTCCGGCGTAGATGGGCAGTTCGGGTGAGCCGAGATCATTGCGGAATCGTGCCAACGGCAGATGCGGCACATCATAGAAAAAGGCGCTGACGGTGATAAAATCAACCAGCCCTTCCTCGCACCAGGCTTTCGGATCGAGACCAATGGTGTTGCAGATTTCGACCGATGCGGGCAAGCGCACGCCGAAGAAGCGCTCCTGTCCGGATTTCCTGGCAGTGTCCTTGACGATGGCGCGGCTCTGCCTGATGAAATCCGTCATGATCGGACAGCAAGCCCTGGCTTTGTTTGCCGGGAAATATACAGGGAAGCGCATAAAATCCATCTCATGCCCGTCCGGGGCGAAACGTTCGATGCTCTCCCGAAGGAGGTTCAGCTTGTATTCGCGGACCGCCGCGTGCTCAAAATTGAAGGCGCCTTTGCTGTGCCAATCCTCGATCGCGGCATCCCCCAATTCATATTCAGGGTGATCGAGCCAGAACTCGCCCTGCGCGTGGGGATATATCTTGTCGCGTTCATTGAAATGCAGGTCATTGACCCGCATACTGGTCATGGCTTCAAGACCCACTTCGCGGCAACGCTCCATAACGAGAGATACTATATCTAATCCTTGGGCGGCCAGGTCTGTCACCGCTTGGCCGTATTTTTCGGAATCATCGCCGGGATGAGGCGAGTCGCCCCCCGCCAAATGTTTGCATCCTTCCATGCTGCCGAGAAAGCGCTCATGGCGGCTATGATAGTACGGCATGGAGGAATTGGTGCATATGAAGAATGTCGTGACCGGAGTTCCCGCGACCAGATCGACATAATCGCGTACATCATCGCGGGTGATGGGACGCTTCCCATGAGCCCCGTTGGCGAAAATGAATGTCCCGTCATTGTTGTAGATTATCCTGCGCTTACCACTCATATCGCTTTTCTCCTATGCGCGGACGCGTGGTGCCTGAGGTCATCAGTTTCTCTTCCGCTGGCGGTTGGCGATTGTAATTATTTTCATGCGATTCACACTTTGCTCCATTCATCATAGACGGCTTCACAATTCTCAATGCGGTGATCTTTTCCCCAAAAGCACTGACCCACGATTCCCGTTCGTTTTCTCTTCAAAAACGCCCCGGCAACGCGACGCACCGCTTCTCTTACTTCCTGGGGCGTGGCGGAGGTGAGCAGCCGCTGCCGATCGATCTCACCCCAGAAGCAGATCCGCCCGGCAAACTCCTCGGCCAGAGCTTCAATCGGCATGCAGAAGAGCTGCGCATTGATTGCGTTGACGCCGATCTCGATCAGGTCCGGAATAATATCCCTAATGTATCCATCGGAGTGCATGAGCACATACTTGCCATGTGCGTGGGCCGCATCACAGTAGTCTCTGTAAAGCGGCTTGAAGAATGTCCGCCACAGGTCAGGAGAAATCAGGAGCGATTGCTGCGCGCCCCAGTCATCCGAGATGTGGACGGCGTCTATGTCAGTTTCAGCCCACATCGCCATCTGTTTCAGGAAGTATTCGTGCAGCATGTCGCGAAGCTGATAGATCTCAGGCTCCAGATACGCCAAATCCAGAAAAAGCTGCTCGGAACCACGCAGGTGCTGCATCCGCTCGAAAGGGTTGGGCATGCTGTCCCACATGGAGATCATGAACTGCTCCGATTCCGCGCAGGCCGGATTCACCGGCGAGAGGTCTGCTCCTTCAAGAACGCCCCAAGGTGGCCTGAAGTTTTTCAGCCCTTCCCAACCCGCCCGCAACGGAGCATCCTTGACCTCGCCGCAGACGCCGTCTTCGCCTGCCTCCCAGAGGCATCCCCATATGTCCATACGAGAGCCTTTCTTGTTCTCCTCTCCCCAGCTTTTTCCTGCCGGATAGCGATAGGGCGGCACCGCCACATCGCTGGGGTATTTCCTTTGCAGTTCCCCCTCGAATCCGTTTTCGATAGGGATCCGGTCCACCTCTTCAAACGTAAGGACTCTTCGGACTCGTTCATTGCTTGTCATTGAACAGCTCCCGGTGCAAGCTGATATCCCGGGCAACGCACAAACTGCCAGGGAATCTGCGACAAGGGATGGTCAGTCATCACCTGTGACATGATCGCCAGAGATAGCATCCGCCACCACGCGGCAAAGGCACTGCCTTCATTTTTGCCTGAATACATCAGCCGGCTCCCATAGAACATATCCTGATTGCAAATGAACGCAAAGGCCCCATCCGGCGTTTGATTTTGCAGGACCCAGTCAAACGCGCGGCGCAAGGATGCTTCGATATCCGCCTGACGATACAACGTCTTGAAATACAATCGTGTCATAGGATCGATGGCGTCAATGTCCTCACAGCCGCTGGTGTTGGCGTGAATACCGAATCCACCTTGCGGCGTCTGCATCGTCAGCATGAAATCAATAATCCTTTCCGGGTAGCGGATCGGACGGCAATCATAGTCATATAAAAGGAAAAAATGATAAGCACCCTGATAGGCCTTGTTGCGATCCTCCGGCGTGACAAATGCCCTACCCCACAGGCCGGTAGCCGCATCCTGGGCCGCATCCAGCCAGTCGAGAACTATTTCCATGGCACGGCCGGCGGGACGGACATGCTGAAAATCCCGTGCATATTGGAGCAGTTGTCCCAGGTTCAAGACTTCATTCCCGACAAAATCGATCTTATTCATATCGCGCGCCGCCAACCATTGCCGCAGAAATTTTTCATCATAATACGGCTTCAGCACGGCAAACTCGCGCGCGGCCACGGCATCCAGGGCCGTCAGTCCGATAATGGCATGACAGCTCAAATGCCACCAGCCGCACCATTCCATGTGCGGCGGCACATACCAGGACCCCGGATGCGCGATCGGCGGATCCTTGAAAAATCCGTCGTCATCCTGAAAAGATTGGATATACGCAATCCATTCCGCCTTTTGCGCCGGCGATTGCCGATCCAAATCGCACAACAAATGCCGCGCCATGGCGGCATAAAGCGAGGCGTACAAAACCGGCTGAGTCTGACAGGCCGCGTAGCGATAGCGGCCATATCCGCCATCCGGCAGGCGCAAGGATTCAAAGAAAGCCAATATATTAGAACGGAATTCCTGTGCCTCACGCGAGATCATGTTTGTATTCCTGATTATGTCGGTATTTTACAGCCACCAGCGCAGCGGAACCGCGGGCAGCCTGCTGGAAGTACCCATGCAGCCAGTCCTCGGGGTTGAATCCCACGGTGGCGGCTGTATCAAATTCAACGGCAGGATCGCCGGCACGTCCGTCGCTCCAGTCAGCGGCGAGTTCGGCGGCCAGCGTCGCGTCCCGAAGGGCGATTTCCTTCAAAACCGTACTCGGATCGCGCCCCTCACGTGCCGCCAATACCTCTTCATCCTGCCGCCAGTAAAGGTGGGCCAGGTAAGCGACGCTCAGGCAGAAGGCCGCGAAATCGGCATAGTTCCGGCGAACGCGGCTTTGAAGCTGATCGAGCTGCGAAAGAATGAACTCGAATGGCGGCGCGAACACGCGGTCGGCCTTGATGGCTTGGCTGAGTTCATCATCGTTGGTCCATGGCACGACGAGCGGGAATGGCGTGGCGCCTTGGCGCGTCGGCGCAAAGTCGTACAGGGTGTCGAACACGTCCGCCCAGGCCTGGTCCCACGCGACACCGTAATGGCGCTCGACAAAGCGCGGCAGCGCGGTTTCCCGGGCGCGGGCGCTGCCCTCGGCCAGCGCCACGGCGGCGTAAGCCAGGCCATCCCACTGCGAACGCTGCACGTACCTCGACGGCACCCAGTTGGTAACGATCACACCCAGGACCCGCGCATTGTTGGCCGCGCCATACGCATCGGCGTAGGCCTCGATATTGCGCAACTGCGCGCGGCCCGGGCGCGGCCCCCACTTGCACCAGCACAGGGCTGGCCCGCCAATCATACGGAAACCCTTGTTCAGCCCCAAGGTAAGCCTGGCCGTCACGGGCGCCGCAGTGTCGTCGCCATACTGCCAGTCGTGCAGAATGATGCGGCGATCAAGGTGATCGAGGATGGCCGGGTCGTGCTGGAGCACCATGTCATCCCAAACGATCATCTCCCGGCCCAATGACTGCACCTTCGCGTGCAACGCGTTCAGATACACACCCCAGATCTGCGCTCTGGATCGCGTGGCGAGCAGCGTGCGGGAAAATTCCGATCCGCCCCAGTTCGTCTCGTCGCAACCGACATGCAAATAGCGCGACGGGAACAGTTCAGCCGCCTCGGCATACAGATCGCCCAGCAGTTGCATGGTTTTTGGGTGCAGTGGGACCAGCGCATTCGCCCAGTCCGGGCCGTCGGCGCCCTTGTCGTTCAGGTCGGCATGCGCGAGGGTCCGCGTGATATACTGCGAGTGACCCAGCGACTCGATTTCCGGGATCAGGTCCACACCGGCGGCCTGGGCGTATTCCGCCAGATCACGAACCGCCTCCGGCGTCAGCGCGTTTGGATGCGTCAGCAGTTCAGGATGGCGACGAAAGCGCAAGGCGCTTCCCTGGTCGTCGGTGAGCCGAAAAATGACGACGTTGACCTGCCATGCCGCGCAAAAGTCAATGAACCGCCGGTAGTAGTCCGACGACTCGACCAGCCGGGCCGCATCGAGCATCAGGCCGCGCAGCGGCAGTGGCTTGGGCAGGGATGGTTTAGTCGCGGATGGCATATGTGGGATTCCTTGGTATTATTTCGAACATTCACGATGACGATCTTTTAAAGTCATTGAAAGGCTTTTTCGGACAACATCACGGTCGCAATTTCTTTGTTAGTTTCGTATCCAGGCCGGTCAGATCATCCGGGTACAACGAAACAAGCTTCTTCCCCTCTTGCTGATAAAGCTTCTGCTTCAGCAACATACCGATCTTGTAGTCGGTCGTGTCCAAGCCCCAATACTCAATGTAAAGGTCGTAGCGTGGCAAGTAGAAATCCGGCCGCACCGCAAATCCCTGGATAATCTGAAATTTATCGTCGTAGCGATACTCAATGCCATGGGCGCTGAGCCAATCAGCGATCAGCCGCTCGCCTTTTGATTGTACCACGGTGCGGTCAGCGGCGAGAATAGTCTTCTGATTCTGGACCTTCATGTCGAAGTTGCGCCGTTCAATGAAGACCGCATCGAAGCATTCTCCGCAGTATGCACGCTGAAACTGCCTTTCGGACAATTGGCGTTGCTCCGCCGTGGTGTCGCGCCCGCAGCGTGAACAAGCGACCGGTCCGCACTTCTGGCGGGATTTCACGGCCGCTTCGATCTGCTCGATGGCGCGCAGTGCCGCGCCCAGTATGTAGTCAGGCACGGCAGGATCGTTAGCCGCATCGCGGAGGACAGGCAGCGCCGATTCTTCGCCGATCTTGCCAAGCGCCAATAGGGCGTATTGCCGCACCTGCGGGTGTGTATCGCGGGCGAGTTCGCACAGGCTGGGCACCGCCGCACGGATACCTTCGCTCGTGGACAGCTTGCCCAAGGCCGAGGCGGCGGCACGACGAACCGCCGGCTGCGCGTGCCGGCAGAACCGTAGCAGTTCTGGAATCGCGCCGACCTCGCCGGCTTCGCCCAACTCAACCGTGCGGCGCCGCACCTGCTCGGCCTCGGCTTGGAGCTGTTTTCGATTCACGGACATTTCTCCTTCGCAATCTGTGACTGGACTCGCTTTGTTCGTCACGTCCGATGTCCCTGCCTGGTTACGAGACGAATGCAGGGAGTCAAGTTGTCAGAAGCCAGGATTCCTCAATTCGCCGACCGCATCCACCATAGCCTTGAAATTTTCCGGCTTGACCGGCGGATTGATTTCGCTGGATGAAGCCACAAACATGCCGCCAGTCTCCAGGGCATTTGTCTCACGAATGTGACGATGCACTTCGACCCTGACCTGCGCCGGCGTCCCGCGCTCCAGCAAATCCACGCCATCCACGCCGCCCGCCCAGACCATCTCCGGCCAGGCGTTCTTCAGTTCCACGATGTCCATGCCGCAGTTCGGTTCGAGGCAGTAGAACCCGTCCACGCCGCAGGCTTTAAGGTTGGGAATGACCTTTTTCCAGTTGCCGTCGCTGTGATAGAGCGCCTTGACACCGTGTTCGTGCCAAGCATCCGCCAGCTTCTTCACATACGGAAAGTGAAACTTGTGCAGGAACGCCGGCGGAAAAATCGGACCTTGCTTGGTGGCGAAATCTTCTGGGATGAGGATGACCGGTGAGAGGGCCGGATCAGCTACGGCATGGATCCTACGCAGTTCGCACGCGACCGAGGCCTCTAGATACGCCTTGAGCACGTCGGGATACTCGACTTGGAAGAAGGTGAAGATCTCCAGCCCCATGCTGTCGAATGCGCCGCAGAAGCCGGTCCCGGAGTAATTGAGAATCACGGTATCGCCGATCTTCACCTGCAACTCCGTTATGTCCCGCCGGTAGTCGGCCCGGGCCGTTTCGCGGTCAAAATGGGCAGCCTGCATGTCCGCAGCACGGCGCCGCAACCAAGCCGCGGCACCGTGCTCATCGGAGAACGGCCGGCTGACGCGCCAGCTCGTCCAGTTGTCATGCTGGGTGACGAATCCGTCGGGCGAAGTCACGCGTGTGGTCCCGCGCGGCGCCACCGGCGGCATGACCAGGTCGCAGGTCTGACGGATGACGGCGCAGATATCGTCCACGGTGTAGTCGAAGCCGTCTATGGGCTTGCCGGTCCAGTCGGCGATCACCCGCGGATTGTAGCTGAGCTGTTCCAGGATGGCGCAGCGATCCACGGGCTGGTGGTTCAGCGTGGCTTCAACTCGCTCACGCTTGCTCCTGCTGAATCGAGTAGTCATGCGCAGGCCTCCTTTTCCACGTCTACCACAAAGACATCCGACCGCCCGCCATGCGCGGCGTTGAACCCGATCCAGCGGCCGGTGGGATCGGCGGCGGGATGGGGGTCGTGAAGCTGGCCCCAGAGGCTGTCCCACTCCGTCGTGTGCCGACAGATGGGCTCCAGGCGCGGGGTGTCCGCGTCCCAAAACAGCCACATCAGCATGTCCTTGGTGACGTTGCCATCGAGAATGATCGCCTGGCGTTTCGGATCCGCCGAGACGTGTCCGTAGCCGATAGCATCGGGAAAGTCGTGCTCGCGGACAATCCGTCCGTTGCGATCCGCCACGCCAACGTACCAACCCCCTTCGGCGCGCCAGCCGTGGTAAAAGACGTACCGGCCGTCGAAGGTCCAGCAGGCGTGGACCTGGAAGCGCTGGCGATTGCGCGGGACGATGGGGGTCAGCGCCTTCGTTTCCAAGTTCAGGATCCAGCAGCGATTGGTTTTTCCGTCGTCGCCGCCGCACCAGAACTTTGGCGGCAGGTCGCGATCGATGAGAAGCAGCTTGCCGTCCGCGGAACAATGCGGGCAGTGGGCGTTGCCACGGCCCTCGTCGATAAACACGTCTTCCGCAGGGCCACCCGTCAACGGGACCCTCATGTACCGTGTCCGCATGCCGCCCGAGGCCGCGAAGTGGGCGATGTAGTCGCGCGTCCTCGGAAGTCCCTTTCGAAGTTCTGGGTGGGCGGGGATCAGCGGCACGATGGCTTCGGTTTCGGCCGGATCGATGCTGATCGCGCCTTCGAGCCAGTCCTCGCCCATGTCTTCGATCAGCGTGCGCTCATCGAGGGAGTCTAGCTGCACCGACCGCAGAGACCGGCCCTGGATGAATACCGTCCAATGTGTCCGCGGGGCGAGGCAGACGCGGGTGCCGTCGATCCCGTCGCCGGGGCAGCGGTGCGGGGCGCTGAGCTTGTGGAAATCGGTCCGCGAAACGAGCCCCTGCACCGGCTCGGTGAGCTGGGTGAGTTCCCCGCTCGCCAAGTGCGCCTTCATGAGCGCGGTCTGCCCCACGCGTCCGGAAACGAACACCATGAACTCGCCATCGGCCGTAAAGGCCGTGTTGGTGTGGTAGGTCGGCTTTTCGTTGAAGCCGGCGGCGGTCAGCCGCCGCACCTTCCGTTCGGTGACCGGGTCGGAGGCGACGAAAGATTCGTTCCAACAGTCGCCTTTACGGCGCAACGCGTTGTCTGTTTTTTTCATCATGGGTTATTCTCTTAAGGCGGCGTCCTTCTTTGCGTTTCAGTGGTTCGGTAGCCGTTGATCGTCAACTCCCCGCGCGCGTACCGCGGCGGCGGTGACCGGGAGTGGCGGCGCTCCGGCCAGCCCGGCGACCAACCGGTCCAGGAGGTCCTGGTCAACCCATTCTTCATCTCCCATTCCAATGTTGTTTTCACGGGTCCACGCGGACTTCCCGGACGACGATGGCCTTGCGTGGACATCCCGCTACATCGATATGGCGAAAGATGGTATGCGCCACGAGGAAGCGCCTTGCGTCCAGCGCTTCCATGGATGAATAGCCGCAAGTTGCCGCGCAGTTGTTTTTTGGGTCTGGTTCCACAAGGGTTCGACGGTTGCCCCATCGTCGGCCGGCTCCGTCGTCAGAAAACATCAGCCACATCCCGGGTCGGCCGAATGAGATCACCGACACGCCACAGCCCAGGGTTAAAATATTCGGGAATACGCCAACCTCGGCGATCTGCTCCGGAGCGGACCAGGTGCGCCCGTCATCGCCACTGCGGGCCAGGTGGAGCGGTTCATCCTTCTCCTCCCTGCACGTGGTTCGCAATGTGCACAGCAGTTCGCCGTTGGGCGCATAGGCCAGAAACGGCTCGGCATACGTGATCTGCCGGTCATACGCGACGATGCTCCGGAGCTGCCAGGAATGTCCGCGGTCGGTGCTTTGAAGAATCATCGTCCCGCGGCGCGTCGGGGTTGAGCCATCCGGCATGCGGACCGGGGTACGAAAATCGGCCACGATGATCGCTCCGTCGCGTGCCAGGATGGGCTTGGATTCCAGAAAGAACGTAGACACATTTCCACCGCGTTCCCACACCAGCGCTTGCGGAACGTCCAGGATGCCCTTCTCGCTTATCCACTTTCGGCGTTTCGGCAACCATCTGACTAGTGGGATATAACGATCCTCTTCTTCCAGCGATGCCAGGTCATACAGATTGCTGTCGCAGTAACACCACAACGAACCGATCGGCTGGGTCGAACGGAGGCGATTCAACGGGATCACTCCCCTGCCGACACTCGTGAAACACTCGCCATCATTAAGGTGCATCATGAACGTCGGATGAAGCCCCAGTTCTGGGCAAGGCGGCTGAAGGGAGTGCCATGAACGGCCCTCGTCGCGGGACACGAACAACGGCGCCGTCTTGCCATAGGTCTCCTCGGTGTCGTGGTCAACATGGTGCGTAAGGGCCAGGGCTCCATCCGGCATCCGGAACAGGTAGGGAAAATTCCAAAAGCCCCACCGTGTTTCACACGGAGGTGCCATGGATACAAGTGTACTGGCGCCAATCTCGATGTTCATCGGCCGACTCCCCTTGAAAACAGCAGGCGTCCAGCCAGAGGCTGGTCCGTCGCTGGCGGAAAAGCCTAGTCTACCTTCATCAGTATGTGGGTAGAGCCCGGCTTAATTCCGGGCTATGGGCTTATTTTCAATCCATTTCTGCCAAAGGCGGATCTGCTATGGCATGAATTTCCGTTCCCTGTCTGGGATGGGTTCCACCCCGGCAGATCCGCTTGCCTGTTGCGGATCAATCATCAGTCGCACACAATAATCCCGACATCATAAGCCCCCAGGTTCATTTCACCGGTCAAGGGCGTTCCGTTCAATAGATCGCGGGCACCCGGCGGCAGTGCGACCCGGGCCGCCGTGGCCCCGTGATTCAGAATGAAATAGAGCCGCCGCAAGTTTTGTTCGGCCGGAACGATTTCGACGCGATCGCTTTCCGCGCGGGGGACCGCCGCCGGCCGTCCCAGCAGCCATTCCATCAGCCGTTCGTTCAACTTCGCTTCCATGGACGCGGCCACATAAACCGCCCGACCGGACCCGAAGCGCCGGCACGTCACGGCGGGCGCCCCGCCCGCCGGCGATCCCTCGGCAAACCGGGCCAGCACCTCCACCTCCACGCCTTCGACTTCCAAATGATCGCACCAGGTATCGGCCGCATAGCGGCCGGCCAGGGGACCCTCCGCCGCCACGACCGGGACCGTCCCCGCGCATTGGAGGTGATTCCACGCCGAGGCGTCTTCACCCAAACGCTCCTTGGGCGGCGCGGCCACGCCGCTCAAGTTGCTCCATTCCACGCGGCGCACACCGAAGACCTCGGTCAGTTGCCACGGCACCGGTTCAGCAGGGGCCACATGGTCCCGGTTAAGACTTGCGGTGCAGATCGTGACCACCAGGATACCCCCTTGCTCGACAAACCGGCGCAGGCGCTCTGCCCAGGCCGGATCCATGAGCCGCAAGGCGGGCGCCACCAGTAAACGGTAACGGCCCGGGTCCGGCGGCTCGAAGACAACGTCGGCGCCGACACCCAGGCGCTGAAGCGCCGTAAAACATGCTTCGGCCTGATTGCGATAGTTGATCCGCGAATTAGAATGGTTGAGATGGAACGATTGGCAGGTATCATAATCCACGAGAATCGCCGCATCGCGCCGGCGGGTGATACCGGTCAGGTTCTCCCCCAACCGCCGGATTTCGGCTCCGGTGCGGGCAATGATTTCGTAGCGCGCATTGAGCCGGCCATCGTGATCGAGAATCCCGCGCCAGTACTGCTCGCCGCCAAACCGGCACGTGCGCCAGCGAAAATACAGGATCATCTCGGCGCCGTGGGCAATGGATTGCCAGGTCCAGAGCCGGATGCGGCGCGGATCGTCGGCCGCCATCCCGAATGGCCCGCCGCTCTGCTGTTCGAGCATCCAATACGGTTTTTGCTTGTAGGCACGCGCCATAGTGTGCAGGAATCCCATGGTTGCGGGTTCGGGGTTTACGGCAAACTGTTGCGGATAGCAGTCCCAGCCGGCCACGTCCATCGGCTGGAAGAGCGCTTGTTCATCGAGCCCGGACCAGCCCGAGGCCATATGACAAACATTGGTGGTGATCGGAGTGCGCACACCCGTGGCGCGCAGGGTTTCGGCCTGCAGACGCAGATAAGCTGCGTTGCTTGCGGAAAAAAACCGCTGGGAATCGAGGATCAGGCCGGGGCTATGCAGGTCCTGCCCGATGCGCGGAATGGGGATATCCTGATAATCGCGGAAAAGACCCCCGCCGAATATCGTCCCCAGGCGTTCATTCACGGCATTGATCGAGCCGTATTTTCCACGCATCCAGTCGCGGAACTTCTGATGGCAGATATCGCAATAGCATCGGGTCCCATACATGCCGACTTCATTGTCTATCTGGAATCCAATCACCGCCGGATGTCCGGCAAAATGCCCGCCCAGAGCGCCGGCGATGCGGCCGGAGCGCTCGATAAACCGGGGATGATTGACACAGCACATGCTCCGGCCGCCAAACTGCCAACGAAGCCCGCTCTCATAGACCTGCCGGCAATCCCGCGCCGGGTCGTCGGCATTCACCAGCCAGGCCGGCGGACCGGCGGTCGAGGTGCCAAGCAATACGGATATCCCTTCCTGTTGCAGAATTCCGATGGCCCGATCGAGCCAGTCAAAATCGAACCGATCCTCTTCCGGCTCCATTTTGGCCCAGGCAAATTCGCCCAGGCGTACCACGTTGAAGCCCGCTTCGCGCATCAGGCGCGCATCCGTCGCCCAGCGCTCCTCCGGCCAATGCTCCGGATAATATATCGCTCCATACCACATATTTTTCATATTCCTGCCGATGCCTGTTTCCATGCCTCAATCATGGTTTGCACGTTCTGCCAAGGCGTATCCGGGAACAGCGCATCCACCGGCGACAGGATAAACCCGCCGGCGCGCCCATAAACAGACAACGCCGCGCGTACTGCCGCGCTAATTTCCTGCGGCGAGCCCTTGCTCAAGGTGATACTGCTGTTAATACCTCCCGCGACCGCCATGCGGCCTCCAAATTGACAGTTGGCTTCGACCAGATTCACGTGATCTTGAATCGGGTCCGCATAATACAGCAGATCTACACCGGCTTCCATCAGATCTTTTCCCAGCGTCATGACGCCGGTGGTCATGACATAAGCGAACAACTTGCCCCGCGCATGCGCCATGGCCGCCAGTTCGGCGATGTGCGGCTTGAGATATTGCCTGAAAATGGCGGGTGACCAGAAATCGGTCGAACTATACCAGCCCCGCTGACAAACCATGTCAACGCCGGCATCCAGGGCCAGGGCCGTCCGGGCCTTGTCAGTTTCGTGAATCGTCCGCAGCAGGGCATGAAAAGCCCCGGGGTGATCCATGCAAAGCATCACGGCCCCCTCGGCGCCGGCAAACCATACGGCGGCGTCCATGCCGAACGCGCCCCACGCCTGCACCATCACCCCCCGCTTATCCGCAAACGCCTTCACTTCGGCAATGCGCTGTTGAACTCGAACGCATTGTTCGGCGTTCGGGGGCCGGTAAACCCATTGGATTTTCTCAACGTCTTCCGGCGCGGCGACCAGGTGATGAACCGCGCGGGGAATATTGAAATCCTCTATAAGGGGCACATGCCGGGGCTGATCCACCCACCCCGCACCGGGATCCTCACCCGTACGCCGCACGGAGTGACGAAGCGCACCCGCGGGCGTCTGATATTCCCGCGTCATGACGGGATACTGCGGATCCTCCTTTCCAACGGGACTCTCCGAGTCCTTCCAAGTCACCTCCGGTGCCTGGCTCCAGGGGATGCTGACATCGAGCACATCGTCCACGCCCAGCGCGAGCCAGGCATCCACCCGTTTGAAGTCCTGCGCAACATCCCACGCCTGCGGCAGGGCGTGGAGGTGTTCCAGTCGGCCCGAATACCAGTGGGCAACCGGCTTTCCGGATTCCTGCCACTGCCAGCAGGGAGCCGGCTCAAAGCCGAACACCCAGGAATACAGCGGCGTATGATCCGGCGTTTCACGGCGGATGGTCGCCAACAGTCGTTCACGTGATGTCATAACACATCCTTTATTGCGGGATGCTGAATCCGAGAAATACCCGGTCAACCTCAGCAGCCGTTCGTAAATATAGTTTTACTTGTAATTTACACCAGTACTATATACTGTACGGTTGTTCTTTATCAAGTAATATATGTTATTTATTTTTGATCGTTGACTCCCAAGCCATCAATGGATATTTTCATATTGTTCGATGGATTACCCGGGCGGGCGGCTGCCCATCCTTGTTTGATTCTTTCAGCCAACATTAAAGGAATATAGCATGATCCGAGCTTCACCCAACACAGATCAGCTCGACATAGCCCAGCGGCTTCATCACCTGCGCCAGCGCTGTCACCTGTCCATGCGCCAGTTGGCGGCCAAAGCGGACGTTGCCGCCAGCTACATCTCGGGCGTGGAAGCCGGCCGGATCTCACCCACGATCGCCACCCTGCGCAAGATGTTGAACGCCCTGGGCGCCGATATCGGGGATTTTTTTTCAAAGCAAAAGGCAACGACAACGGGACATGTGTTTCGCCGTGAAACCATGCGCACCATCAGCGACCGCAAACGTTTCTACACAATGATTCTCCCCTCGCGGCCCGACATCCGCTTATTGATGCTGGACGAGGAATGCAAACCCGGGGAACATCCCCAGTATGAGACCATGCCCGGCGACTTTGCCGGCTATGTGGTTCAGGGTGAAATCCTGCTGGAGATTAAAGGCCGCAAACCGGTCAACCTTCGATCGGGCGACGCCTTTTACGCGCCGGCCCGTACCAAGGTGCGCGGCCGGGCATTGCGCCGCGAACCGGCGCGCCTGATCACCGTCCAGATGCTGCCGTCGGAATCAGGCTGAAAACACTCACGGAAATTTTACCTAGCCATAGAAACCCTTGCAGTTCTCTCCCGACCTCTCGGAGAGTCGGGATCGAATCGCCGCTCCACCTGCCCCCAGTGCTACCAGCTTTGATGGCGGGTCGAATCGGTGTAGATGCCGTTCGATAGAACGGCAAAATCACCTCGGTCAAGAAACGCGACGGGTCTAATTTATACCCAAAGTTCGTTCAGCACTCTGAGGGTTTCCTCCACCAGCGCCTGTCCGCCGTCCGGACCGACTATATTGTCATACACGCTGCCGCCATAACCTTTGCCGGCTACCGCGCGCTCGGTCGGCAGGTATGTGCCTCCGCCGGCAAGCTGGACTAAGAAAGTCTGTGCTGCGGGACTGCGCGCCTTAATACGTATTCCATAATCCAAAAACAGCTCAAACCGGTTGGTCGCGAATGCCGCCTCACCCAGCCGCAAAACATGCAATTCCATCCTGTCTTTCGGATATGTTTTTTGAAGTTCATAGCGCGCCAGAGTGTCTTTACACCGCCCGATGCTGCTATACATTATATTTTTGGTCTGATTGGCGGATTCTTCGGCCTCAAGTTTTGCCAAATCTTCCCTGACGGCGGCTGCCTCGGCATCGGTAATAAGCCGCTTCGGCAGGTCAATATCTTTCACAATATGAGTTAATGAAAGCACGGACTGGATGTCTTTGCCGACCAGAGGCAGGACGTCGTCCACGGCGTTCGCCACCCGCCGGCCGATTTCCTGCCGCATATCAAGTCCCCGTAAATCCAGCATCCGCTGTTCGGCGGATTTATTCCAAAGCAAATGCGGCGACTGATCGCCCGCCGTCGAACATTGGGGCAGAATGAAGATGTTTTTGCCGTGCCGTTTCCGAATTTCACTTCTTATCTCGTGCCAGAAATCAGCGGACACATAAACATCGCCTTCCGTTTCCTGCGAGGGACAGGCCAGATTGATGATTATACCGGTCAGTTGCCGGCTTTGATTCCAAGTGAACATTAGATCAACATAATGATCCTCATAACCCTCGATATGACTGAACTTCGGGTCATTAGTGTTGCCGTACATTTTTGTGAAACCATCAGTGAATTTGCCCGTTGTCTGCGCATTCGTTCTGGCGCCAATGTCGTCAAAATAGGTTGCGCGCCGGTTATGGCCTACGACCGCCGTTCCCAATCCCCAGCTTATTCCTCCCGGCTTGCGTCCGTTCCATGCTTCCGCCACTGCTTCCGCCACCCGGCCCACGAACAGTTCCGCATATTCCTCCGGCGTCATAACCCCGGCCGGCACCGGCGGATAAAATATATTGTTGATAATTTGGGGAGCGGTGTGCGTATGGGTGCCGTTCATGATGATTATTTTTAAATCAATTTCAGGAACTTCGGCCCGTACTGCGGCGCGGCAGCGGTCGTAAATCGCGGAAGGCACATAAGGCGCGTCACATGAGACGAAAATAACTGAATCATTTCCAGCGGACAAAACCAGCGCGCTTACCGTGAGAGGATCCTTCACGCCTTTTGATATCCGCATATGGAATTGCCCTTGCAGATTCACCGGCCGGTCAGGGGTTACATCTTTGCTTGCCCAGCCGATTTGAACATTGCCGTTATCATGGGTGGTCATTTGGTTTCTTTTACCTCCATTTTGAGATCGCGAAGCCATGCGTCGCGGAAGACAAAGCGGGAGCTTGGCTCCCGCTTTCCATATCCCGATTCCGGCCCTCCTTAAGAGCGCTGCAGACAGGCGGTCGCGTCTGAAATCTGCTATGCCTCGATTTCATCCATCAACTGGTGCAGGTAAGCCGCCGCACGACGCGTAGCTTCATCCGGAGGATATTGGTTGCCTTCGTATTCAATATTGATATAGCCAGTATATCCCGCTCGTTTCATAGCAGCAAGGCAACTGCGCTGATCCACGATCCCCTCGCCAATCAGGGCGCCGCGATAACGGCGGCCATCCACGCCCGGCATACCTTCCGGTGCGGCCACAACATCCCAATCTTTGAAATGGGCGTGGACGACATGCGCCGTGCACTTCCTGAAAGACTCGGCGGGGTCCTCGCCGCCGGTCAGCACGTTGCCGTTATCGAACGTGAGTTTGAGACCGGGCACTTCCCGGATGGCTTCCAAGACTTCGCTGGAAACGACGAACGGACTTGCCGCTCCGGGAAAGTTTTCAATCGTGATCGTGATCCCGGCTTTCCGGGCCAAAGGCATGGCCTCCTGGAGTCCGGCAATGAACTGGCGCCGGCTGACCTCGCGCGACACCCCGCCCTTGCCGGGCGTGACGATCATGATCTTATCCGTGCCTAGAACCAGGGCGGCATCTAATCCGGTTTTTACCGCATCCAAGCCGGCGCACCGGCCCGCGGTATTCGCCTGATTCAGATCCGCACCAAAGGTATGACACACCGTTTTCAGTCCGTGATCGTCCAGCAGACGCCGGATTTCGCGGGAGTCGCGTCCATAGGTTGAGACCATATCAACGCCTTCCAAATCCAATTCCCGCGCCAGCTTGCACATGCCGGCCAGATCAAATTCAGACGCCTTCACGTCCCGGGACATCGTATACGACATCATCGCCAGTTTCATTTAGCCTCCCTTGTTTATTTCGTCCGGCGGCAGACCGCCGCCAGCAGATTATCTGCTTCCCGGACATTCGCGCAATGGGTATCGAGACACAACAACGCCGGATCCAGCGCCATGACCAGCGGCTCGACATTTTCGGCGGGAAGCTGGATATGCACGATCTTACCGGCCGCCTGGATTCGTTTGTATAAGGACAGATAAGCGGGACCATTGGGCTCCGACCCGCTCATGGGGGTAAACTGGACGACCTTGACATAGGGAAGCGATAACAGGCGGTCCACATGCTGCCAGGCGGACTGGCCATCCAGATGATACCAGACATGCTTAAACTCCTGTCCGATCAGGTTCAGTTCCGGAACGATAAATTCGTCATACATGGCGGGCGACAGCATGCAGGAAATATCCGATTGAGTTGAGACATACAGCTCCGGCGCCCAGAAAGGCATCCAGCCTGGATTACCGTACCAGAACTCATGAGTAGCCGCGGCTAACCGGAAAAAATACCGGTGCAAGGCAATCCAGTTCTGCGTCAGTTTCAGGATGGCGTTGCGCGTCCATTCCGGACGTTCGGCCATGGCGACCAGGACATTTTCCGTCCCAAGCACAAACGCCAGCATGTCGGAAGCCGCCATAAAACAACCCTGCCCGACCAGGAAACGATCCTTTCCGGCTTCCGCCAGCACCGCCTGATGAAGCGCCAGCACCTTCCGGAACCACGGACTCTCCCAGTCAAGATCCAGGCTCGGAGGATTGTCCCAATCCACGTTCAGCGGCTCAAACCAGATGGTATCCATCGGAAAATGGGGAGTGGCGCCGTACGTATTGACCACCCATCCCGCCATGATCAATGTAGAAGGAAATGCCTCGCCGCCGTAATAGGTGGTTTCGAAGGTGGCGATGGCTCGCCGAACAATGAAGTCAGGATCCAACCATTTATCTTCGACCTTGCGGAGGATGGGACCGGGCCACTGCTTGCCGTTGGGCGCCATGACGGCAATACAGGGGCGGTCCATGGGTTTGTGATGCCACAAGGCTGTCAGACGTTCTTTGGTTTCAGGCCAGTTGGGTTTGTATTTCATGTTGAAAACAACTTCCGTAATAGGGTTACGCTTTTTTTCTCAATGGC
>JAHIJO010000148.1 GCA_018898455.1 Verrucomicrobiota bacterium
GCGTCTCAGACGCAAGGAGGTTAATCGGAATAATATGGGGTTGACCGAACCCCGGGAAAAGATCATAAACAACCCAGGTCAGGAGGCACTCTGTAGTGTAATTCCATGACCTCTGGTCTCATTGTCAAAAAAACGGCCCGCCTATCTGAAAACACCTCAGATAGAATTTGTTTTGGTTGGTGCAGGCCATCTGGTGGGGCCAGACGGAATAATCGAGGCTCTCAAAAAGAAGGGGTACAAGGTCGATAAGCTGTAACCCGCCATCCGTTTGCCGAGCCCATTGTGGCCATGTGATAATAGATGGCAGAATAGACCACAATTAATATTCGAATCATGCCCAATCAGTTGAGCGCAGTTGCAGGGCTATGACGGCCCTGTAGGTGGAAATGTCGCAACCCATCGCGAAATTCCAGGTTAGAATTTATGGAGGCGGTCCCTTACAATCCGGGTATCGTCATCCTTGAATTCCTCACCGGTATGCTGGGCGATATTGACAAGGACGCCGACTCCCAACAGCGACATGACCAGGCTGGATCCCCCGAAACTGATGAACGGCAACGGCAGTCCTTTGGTCGGCATGCATCCCGTGACAACGGCAATATTATACATAGCCTGAAGCGTAATCATCATGGTCACGCCAAAGGCCAGAAGCCTTCCAAACATATCCGGAGCGCGCCAACTGATGCGGAGTCCGCAGAAAAGAAATCCGGCAAACAACAACACCACCCCCAGCGTGGCCATGATCCCCAGTTCCTCGCCGATAATGGCAAAGATAAAATCGGTATGCGCCTCCGGCAGATAAAAATGTTTCTGCATGCTTTCGCCCAAACCCACGCCGGTGCCGCCGCCGGCAAGAAACGCATCAATTGACTTATTCAATTGATACGCGAAGGTTTGCGCGTACTTTTCGGGGTCCCGGAACGCGAGAATGCGCTGCAAGCGCACTTCGTTATTCATCAAGGCCACCATGAAGCCGGTCAGCCCGACACCCGAAATAATACCCAGATAAAGGATCCGGGTGCCACCCAGAAACAGGATGGTCATACCGACGACGGCTGACAGAAAGGTGGTCCCGAAATCCGGTTCGATAAACACCGGACCCAGAATCAGTCCCATCAGGATCACCGGGACCAGGGCGCCCCGCAGGGACTCCCTGATGTGGCGCTGTTCCCGCGCCATCCACCACGCCAAAACCAGGATCAGGGAAAACTTACCCAGTTCAGAAGGCTGGAAACTGAAGTGGCTTAAGTGAAGCCAACGACGACTGCCACCGATCTTGACACCGATGCCGGGAACCAGGACCAGCGTCAGGAGAGTTACCGTGAAGATCAGCAAAGGGATTGCCAAGTGCCGCCAGCGGTGGTAATCGATCCTGCCGACAACCCCTCCGGTCACCAGCGCGAGGATCAGCCACGCAATCTGACGTTTGACAAAATAATGAGGATCGTCATACAACGCCAGCGCTTTGATGCCGCTCGTGCTGGCCAGCATGACAATGCCGAAGCTCAGAAGGACCAGCACGATGATGAGCAACACGGTGGGTGTTTTCCACATGCGCAGACCCGGCGATCCATCATGGAATTTTCAAACGTTGGCCGACTTGAACGTTGCGATTTGTGGACAACTGATTCAACTCGACGATTTCTTCCACGGTCACGGCATAGAGCTTGGCAATGGAACTCAGGTCTTCATTCGGCTGAGCCACGTGAATGATTCCTGAACTGGAAATCGGAGCGGCATTCGGCGAAATGCTTATCGCCGGGGCTACTTCAGTTCCCTGGACAGGCGGAACTGGTGTCGTCGCCGGAGCAGGGATGACCACATCCCCGGACTCTGCGCCAGCCACCGACACCACGGACTCCGTGGCCTCAGCCTTCTTCGCTTCTGGAATCGTCAATTTCTGCCCAATCTTCAGTTTATCGCTTTGCAGTTTGTTAGCTTCCCGGAGCTCGCTAACCTTCACCCCGCTATGCGCCGCAATCTTGGAAAGGTTATCGCCGGACTTAACCACGTACGCACCGGCCTGAATCGTTTCAGTCCCCGCCGCTTTTGCTTTTGCCTTTGCCTTTACCGGACGCGTATGCGGCGCCGTGGCGGGCGGGAGTTGGCCCTGTGCCGGCAGAATGAGTTTCTGGCCAACTTTCAGTTTATTAGGATCAGCCAGTTTATTCGCTTCGATTAATTCCACCATGGTGACATGACACCTCTTGGCAATCACCCCAAGCGTATCGCCCGGCTGGACAATATATTCGCCGCCGCCGGCCGACTTGATTTCCTTGGCGGGAACCGGTTCCGAGACCTTGTTTTTTTCAGCATCCACCGGCACCGCTTCCGGTTGGGTCCGGGGCGGCTTCGGGGACGGCATGGTCGGTAGCGCCGGAGGCGCTTCGGTTTTTGACGTGATTCCGCAACCTGAAATAAAAAATACCGAACCGATGACCGCGCAATGCAACGCAACCACGATCAAAATCAATCCCATTGTTTTCATAATAACTCCTTACGTAAAATACACCTCCATGAATGGTTAAAAAAGTAAGTCTAACTATTGAAAAATTACCAGGGATTGTCAAGTATTCTTTTTTATCCAGGACTTATGCATTCTTTCCACCCAAGCTGCGTAATGCCTCAGCCATCTGAGTCAGTCCGTCAACATTTTTGTGATATATGCATAATGGTTCAAGAGACGACAATGAGTTGATAATGTTAAGTGCCGCGCTTTCATTGTAGGAAAGTGCCGTTCTGTGCCGAATTGGGATCGTAGAAGAGAGTTGGGAAACGGGGTTAATTCGGCAAGCTGCAGTCGCGCCGTAAGGTTTGCAGGGCATAGGGGCAGGGCATAGGGGTCAGCGGAATCGACATTCGACATTTTGGACAGGCATTGGCGGGATTGGGCCAACAGTTTGCTATCCGTTGCTAGCCTGCGGCGAAACCGTTCCACCGCCTTCCCCACACTCTTGTAATCCATTCCGCCCGCCCGCTCCCCAATCTCCTTCAACGTCAGCC
>JAHIJO010000149.1 GCA_018898455.1 Verrucomicrobiota bacterium
GATGACAAAAAAACAGATACCTGCAATCCCTGGTTTAAATGCTGAAGTGAGGATGTTCGAGAGGGTTAGGAATGCGACCAATCGTTGCAAGACAATTGTGGCTGGATTATTGACTTCCACTCGTCCAACCAGGCTTAATTTAGGGCCTACTGTTATCAATAAGGTAATAAAGGAATCCCTTGCATCTACGAAATATCAACTCAAGAGACAAAAAATAAAGGTGCTAAAAGCCTTCACCCCCCGGCTCCCCATAATAGAAGCAGATGGGCAACGACTCAATCAGGTCTTCATCAATATAATTACAAACGCCTGTGATGCCATGCCTGAAGGCGGCGAATTGAGGATTGTGACAAGGCTTAACAGGCTGGAGGCTGGCAGGAAAGGCAAGGCAACGGAAAGCCATGCTGGACTCGTGTTTCGTAGCGAAGGGGCTTCGCCACTTCGCAGAGTAGCAAGCGTGGTAAACCCTGCTATTGAGATTGAGATGAGTAATACGGGGGAAGGCATAAGGAAAGAGGACTTGCCCAAACTATTTGACCCATTTTTTACCACCAAAAAGGATGGGAAAGGGGTGGGTTTGGGACTATCCATTTCTTATGGAATTGTAAGGGAACATGGCGGCAGTATATCGGTCACCAGCGAAAAGGGCAAAGGAACAACATTTATAGTGAAGCTCCCTGTGGCGAAATCAGGCGGAACTGCGGCGTAGTCCGCCGCGACCGACGAAGCCGAGTCAGGCTCCCAGCGAGGATTTAGACAACTTATTACCACTAATGACACGGATGGCACAGATATGGGATGTTTGATTCATGAGAAATCAAGCGAGGCAATCATAGGGGCGGCAATGACTATCCTGAATGAGCTGAAACCGGGTCTTGACGAAAAACTTTATCAGAACGCACTCGTGATTGAGCTGCAAGAGCGGGGCCATTCGATCAATCAGCAGAAAGAATTCACGCGTAAAAAGATACTGATTATTGACGATGAGCCTGACATGGTGGAGATTATGGTGGAACTGATCACGGACCAAGGCTATCAGACTTTTGGCGCAACCAATGGAGCTGATGGCATCATTATCAACGAGAAAGAAAATCCAGATCTGATTATCCTTGATCTGCATATGCCCGGAATGGACGGAATGGAAACCCTGCGTCAAATTCGCAAAAAAGACGGCAAAGTGCGGGTCATTATCCTGTCTGGATTTCTGACTGAATCTGACAGTCCTGATACTGTTAAGGATATGGCTGACCTGGATGTTAGCGAACGTTTGAGCAAGCCAATAGAAAATGACCAACTGCTTCGAATAATTGGTGATGTTCTGACACGTTAGACAACACCGAGCAAAGAAAGAAGCGCTCCCAGCCCGGTCAACAACAGGAGACCGCAGGCCATCGAGAACAGCGTCGTCATGCCGGCCCCACCCCGGGCGACGCGGTGTGGGAAGGAATGGTGGCTTCAATACGACGGAGCGCCTCATGTATTTCAACCGCCGGCGCGCGGCGGACAAGCAAGGCTTTAAACTCAGGCTGACGGATCGCGTAAAACAAGTGCGCCAGCATGTGCAGATGCACCTTGGGCGCCGGACTGACCAGCGTAAAAAGGGCGTACACCGGCTGTCCGTCCAGTGCGCCGAAATCAACAGGGTGTTCCGGAAAGCACAGGGTCACGAGGGGGCAGGACACATGGAGACTAATCGGGTTGCGGGGATGCGGAATGGCAATGCCTTCCCCGACGCCCGTGGACGCCAAGGCTTCCCGCGCCAGCAACATTCGGATCATGAACTCCCGATCCACGCCCGCCGGCAGAGGCATGCAGGCGATGATCGCCTGCAACAGGGCAGGCTTGTCCGCACCCTGGACCTGATGAAAAATGCCACCCGCTTCCAAGGCGCCCGTCAGGGATGGCAGGATTTCCGGTTCCGCTTGAGACCTGGAAAACAGGTCCAGGGGAAGGTTCATCCGGCGCGAAGTTGCCCATTCCAACAATTCGGCGCGATTAAGCCGCACCTGGTCATTAACCAGGCAGGAAGGAAGGCCATCCTGTTTGATCCAGCGATAAATAGTTTTTTCAGAAACTTGGAGGATTTCCGCCACGTCCCGCACAGATAATTGCATGACTATCACTCGCTTCTATCACGATAAAAAAAAGGATTCCCCGTTAAAGAGAATCCTTGGGCAGATTTGTTCTGTCAACGGATATGAAAAGCAACGTATCCGGATGAATCTTTGATGTCAAGCGGTTTCAGCGCCCCATGGCGCGCAGATTCACAAGGCGCAGCCCAGAGTTGAAGGGTCATGATCCAGGGTTCCGGCCGCGATCCGGCCGCCGGGCGGATCGCGGATGAGCGTGTCCCGGGGAACAGCCGCCTTGTCCGGATAATCGAGGGTATAATGCAGGCCGCGGCTTTCCCGGCGCAGCAGGGCCGAGCGGATGATCAATTCGGCAACTGCCGCTATATTGCGAAGTTCCAGGAGATCGGTGGTGACCAGGTATTCGTAGTAATACTGCTGGATTTCACGGCGCAGATTCCGGATACGCCGCAAGGCGCGCTCCAGCCGCTTGTTCGTCCGCACAATGCCCACGTAATCCCACATGCAGGTCCGCACCTCGTTCCAGTTATGCTCGATAACCACGGCCTCGTCACTTGGGACGGCAGCGCCTGACTCCCAGGACGGAATGGAAACCGCAGGCATTTCCCGAGGAAGCGCTCCTACCTTCCGGGCCATGGCATGGGCGCAAACCAACGCCTCCAGGAGCGAGTTGCTGGCCAGGCGATTGGCGCCATGCAGGCCGGTACAGGCAACCTCGCCGCAGGCAAAGAGACCCGGCAACGCTGTGGCGCCGTCAACATCGGCCTCGACACCGCCGCATAAAAAATGGGCGGCCGGAACGACCGGGACCAGATCTCTGGCCATATCAACCCCGAACTGCAGGCAGGTCCGATATATATTGGGAAATCGCCGCTGAAGAAACTCCACCGGCTGATGACGGATATCCAGGAAGACGCAGGGTGATCCGCTGATTTTCATTTCCTGATCAATCGCCCGCGCCACAATATCGCGCGGCGCCAGCGAGCCGCGCACATCATAGCGCTCCATGAACGATTCTCCTTTCGTGTTGACCAGTATGGCGCCTTCCCCGCGCACGGCTTCGCTGATCAGAAAGGATTTCGCTTGCGGATGATACAGGCAGGTCGGATGAAATTGAATGAATTCCAGGTTCCGCATGGACGCTCCCGCGCGCCATGCCAGCGCAAGGCCGTCGCCCGTGGCAATATCCGGATTGCTCGTGTAGAGATAGACCTTGCCGCCACCGCCGGTCGCCATGACCGTGAACGGCGCACGCACGGCGGCGATTTCGCCGGTAGCCTGATTTAAAAAATAACAGCCCACGCATCGATTCGATCCGGGCATCCCCATCCAGCCGGTAGTCACCAGGTCAATGACCATACAGTGCTCCATGATCCGGACACCGGGCCGGGAGCGGACCTGGTCAACCAGGATCCGTTCGACTTCACGCCCCGTGATATCCCCGCAATGGAGAACCCGGCGCCGGGAATGCCCCCCTTCCCTTCCCAGATCATAACCGGAGCCCGGAGCCTGATCCCGCCCGGTAAATTTCAATCCAATCTGTTCCAACTCGGCAATACGCTCCGGCCCGGCACTGACGATGGCGCGCACCACGGCTTCATCGCATAACCCGTCCCCGGCAATGAGAGTATCTTTGACATGCTCCTCGAAACTGTCATCGGAGGTCACCACACAGGCGATTCCGCCCTGGGCATAATTGGTGTTGCTTTCAGCGCTGTCCTTTTTGGTAAGCACACATACCCGGCCATGGGCGGAGAGATGAATCGCGGACATGAGCCCGGCGATGCCGCTTCCGATCACAAGATAATCAAAATCGATAATGTCCATGGTTGCGCTCTGAAGGCCTTCGGCAACTTTGCCGTTCTCTCGAACGGCCGCTACAATCCGTCGGCTGACGGATAGTGGCGGTTCGGTAGAACCGCAAGATTGAAATTCCTGTACATTAAGTTAGCGCTGCACCTTCCCTTGTCCGGATTGATCTTCAGTCCTTCGTCGGCGCGGGCTCCGTCCACAAACGGGAATGCTGTCTGGACCATTCCCGGCATTGGCGATAATAGGCCGCGGCCGTGTCCAGGAGACCGGCCAGGTACACAACCAGCGAGAGTCCGGACCAGGCCAGGATTGGCGCCACCCGATATTTCACCAGGACAACATCCGGCTTCCGTTCCGCAAAATCAAGACTGGCCAGGATATTGGCCGCCATGGGCCAAACGATTTCAACCAGCAGGAACACCAGGCAAACCAGAAACGCGATCAGAAAGAACGCCCCGACCACCCAGCGGCGCTGGACAAACTGGCCCGCGCCCGGCGCCATGACCGCCGAAAGCATGATCGCTGTTTTGGTCGGCTTCTCCATGCGCAACCACTCTATTTCTTCTTATCCACGATGACCTCGTGGATTTTGGACCTCCGGATTTTACGGATCGTGAACATGAGTTCCTGGTACGGGATTCTTTGCTCAATCTTCGGGGCGGCCGGAATCAGGCCGCACAGCCAATCGTGAAGACTGAGCGCGCCCTCCGGCACGCCAAAGCCCGTCTTCTCTTTCAAGGCTTGCAATGTGACTCCGCCCCCGGCCAGGAAGCGGCCTTCCGCAATGCGATCCAGGTAGGCGGGCAGAACATCGTATTCGTCCTCGATTTCGCCGACAATCGCCTCCACGACATCCTCCAGCGTCACCAGGCCGACGGTTTTGCCCGCGTTGTTTTTGACAATAGCCATATGCCGGTACCCCCGGGTCAATTCTTTTAACAGCGCCGGAACCGACTGGGAGTCATTCACCTCCAGGACCGGCCGCGCGATCCCCTTCAGGGAAGGATCCGCGGGGTTGATCTGCAGGGCGCTGACGATATCCTTGACGTTAACGAACCCAAGGATTTTATCCAGATCCGAACCTTCGATCAGCAGATAGCGGGTATGGTGGTGGATATGGGCCTCGATCAAGGCATCCATCATGGACATACCGACAGACAAATAATTAATCTCATCGCGGGCCACCATGATATCCCGGACGGCGGCGCTGGATAGCTTGATGCTCCGCGCTACGATGGCCTCCTGCTCGCGCGAAATCAGCTTGCTGATCGAAGCCGACCTGGTCAGCAAGACGATGTCAGTCAGCGTATCCGGAGTGAATTTATTCCGGCGCCGGGCGTAGAAAGGCAAGTTGATCCGATCCAGCACGAACACCAGCGGACTGAGCGCCCGGGTGGTATAGGCCAACGGCAGGGCAATCACGCCGGCCAGCGAACGTTTATATAATACACCGAGGGTTTTGGGGAGATATTCCGACCACTGAATGATGGCCAGCGCCAGGAAAAACGAAAAAACGCCAATCCACTTGTGTCCGAACATATCGCTGAAAATCGCGCCCATAAAGGCGGCACCGACAATATTCACCAGGTTATTGATGATCAGAATGGCCGCGATCGGTTTTTCGACACGTTCCTTGAGGCGGCGCATGACAACCGCCGCGTTCGGTTTTTTCTCGGCTAGCGCGGCAACGTCCGCCGTGGAAAGACTCAGGAGACAGGCTTCCGTCAGCGAGCACAGAAACGATATCCCAAGCACCAGGATAATGCATAGAATCAACAGAACCATGAAATACTCCTCGATAGGCACGACATATTTGTTTTTTCTATATCAAAGGGCATGCGGCACTACAAGAAAATAGATTCCACCTGATGGCAAACCAGGGGATATTCACGTCGGACAACAGCGGAAATGCTTCCCGCTGAACAACTTTCGTCAAAGGAAGAAAATTGCCCGTCCCCGCAGTGGGGAGGGATTTAATGGATTGAAAATTAAGCCAAAGCCGGTATAAAATCAGACCTACCAGCATGATACATCAGAAAGTCGAGCAGGTTTTACGCCTGCTATTTTCATGGGAGTGGAAGGGAACGGAGAAATCCCGGTGATGGCGTAGTTCGCAACGCCATGATCGCCCGTGTTTTTCATGTTATCCCAGACACCGAAAAGGACCCTCAGTAGTTCATCGTGAATGGATTCCGCGTCTTCAATGATATTTTTCTCTCCGCCGTATTCAATCCACCAGAAGTTCACTTGAGGCGTTCCCTCCCAACACCGACCGGTCATGAATAAGTATCGTTTTACACCCCAACCGGGCTGAACTGATGGCGGCAAAAGTTCCTGCCAGTCCCCCGCCGGCCACCACAATGTCGGCCTCTACTCTCGGCTCATTCATAATATCACTTCCTTATTCAACTGCCAGTGCTCGTAATGGGATGATAGACACTTCACAATCTTCCTTGTTTACAGAATATATAATATACAATTGGCCGTTGTGCTCAATGGCATAGGGGTAAGACCACTCAGGAAAACCGCCCCATCCCTTGCCTAATGCCATTGATTAAGCGCCTCTCCCGCCTGCAGTCGCCTAGACGCTTTGGCCAGCGACCGGCGCAGGTCAAAGAAAGGAGGCGCTTCTTGAACTTTATCCCGGGTGATATCCGGCGAATCAACCATCTGCTGCAAGGCCATAATCTTCGCGTGTACGGATTTTGTCTGAAGGAGATCGCGGGTCTGGGTCACGCGCTGGCATTGTCCCAATTCATGCGGTTGTAAACCCCATGAGGTAATCGCCGCATTGGCTTCCAAGGCAAGAGTATAGGCTTCTTGAAGCCTGGCATTGAGCCTCCTTTCGGAGCGAATCACATACCGTCTCGCAAATTCCGTCCAACTCAAATCCGGTTCCCACGTAAGTTGGGAATAGAGAAAAAACATCTGTTCCATTTCCCGATGAAGGGCAGGTTCCCATGAGATAGACGGCACCCCGGCCGCGCGCGTCTTCTGGACATACGTCCATATCCAAGGCTCATAATCGCGATAATAATCCCGAATCATACCGAGCGTCTTCTTGGGGTCGTGATTTGCCTCCAGTCCTCCGCCGCCATCCTCGTGCCCCAGGGTAACGGGCGCGTCGGTTCGTTCAATAAGGAAATTACCCAGCCAGCGCAGCCAGCAGAAAAACTCCAACCGGGGAAATTCCTGATAATGTTCCACAATGCTTCGCGTTGCGTCCCCAAACATTTTGACGGCGGTTTTTAACCGGACATGAGATTGCTGTTTTACCGCTGCCTCGTATACCTGAGCAAAACAGCGGTAAACCCCTTGGCGATTGCCGGCCAACCCCTGGCATTGGGAGCAACGGCAAATCTTGCCTGGAAATGTATGGCCGATATGAAAATCGAGCCCGTCCAGGGATGGATAATGACCGAGAATGTCGGTTACAATATCAGCGTAAAATTTACCGGCCGCCGGATGGGAAAGACATACGATCGCTTCAGGATCGTCAAGAATCTCAGCGAAGCTTCCGTGGCCTGCTTTAAATGGCCGGAACCGGGAGGCGTTCGCCGTGGGGGATAATATTTCCGGACAAGTTCCCGCCTCCATGGAATAGCCCGATGCAATATAAATATCCGATGCCCACACCTTGATGCCCCAATCATGAAAACGATCCAGAAGATGAGGGTAGAAATCCAGATCAGGATTGGGGTGCTGGGAATCAACCAGCGAAGGAAATCGCTCCGAGGCATACGTCAGTCCCCATCCGCGAACAAAGGCGAGCAAATTATAATCGCTGATGCGAAATGAGGCGAGCCAGTCGGCAAACTCATCGATGCCGGTTCGGCTGGTTGGGTTCCAATAACCGAAGCGCGACCGGAATGGGCCGCAATTCATCGCATCCGTCTTGAGGTGCCGACGGATAAATGCCGGCTGATGAACGCCGTCCAGGCAGTCCGCCACAATGTTGCCCCGGTCGTCCCGATATAAACGGTCGGCGAGCGTCAGCAAGGCATGCTTTAATCCGGTCTCGGTTTCCGCAACCAGAAGCAGGCTCTCGTCTTCTCCGTCATGCCAACGTACCGCGATAAACCCCTGATCCGCCGGGAGGCCATCCCCCAGCGCTCTTATCCGGCCGTCTGTTCCGCGTTCGATCTTTGCCTGCCGGAGAATATTATCCGCCCCAGTATCCCAGGGCCGGCACAAGGCCACAATCCGGCCGGTACAAGCCCGTTCTTCCGGCGCAACGATTTCGAGGGAATGCCCCCCCAGCTCGTCGCGGAAAATCTTTTGCAGATGCAGCGCCGCCAGCCGCGCGGGACCTTTCACCGTCGGCGTCAGCGCCAGACGGAGTCGCTCGCCTTTTTTGAGAACAACCGACGACTGGCCGGTTGCGGTCATACCGATTGGTCTCCGTAATATCGCTCGCGGCGCCATACGTCCAGCATGACTTGATAATGAGACAAAGGGACTTCCGGATAGATACAGTTGGCGGATGAAAGCACAAAACCGCCGCCTGGTTTCCCCGCTTTCAATGCCCGGCGCGTCTCCGAGGCAATTGCATCGGGAGATCCGCGCTCCAGGATGTCGCAACTGACGTTGCCGATGACCGCAATTTTATGCGGCGCCAAAATCGCTTTGACCACGGCCAGGTCCAACCCGCCGGTCGGATCGATAGACTGAAGCGCATGCGGCCCGGTGCGGGCTATATCCGCCAGGATCTCCATGACGTTGCCATCCGTATGAATATAAGTCAGCATCCCCAGTCCCCGGGCAAATTGAATCTGTTCCTGAAGATAGGGCATGATGAATTCCCTGAAATGGGCCGGGGAAATAAAGGGTCCCGAGTTGAAGGCATAGTCATTGGAAAACCCGATAACATCAACCCCGCCATCGCCCATTCGCTTTATCCGTTCTTTTGCCTGATCACAGCGACGTTTTGCTTCGCTATGCAGCCCTTTCGGATCATCATAGAGAGCGACGGCAAAAGCCGTGACATCCTTGCCGGGCGCCATATCCTGGTTCAGCGAAAATGTTCCGCCGGTTATCCCCTGGACCAGAGATTTTCCTTTCACGAGATCCTTAAAAAGGGAAACGAAATGGGCAAGCTGCGGATGACCGTCAAAAGGCGTCTGGTATAGAGAGAAAACGCTATGTTCAAGCTTCAGCATACTCTCGGCATATATTTCCGCGTATTGCCTACAGGCGCTCTCAAAATCGGCATCAAGTTTTTCTTTGGCCGGGAATTTGCGTCCAATCAATTCCTCGCCATGCGCAAACCAAACTTCGCACGTGGGCACATAATCCGAGGGCTCAAATTGAATTACCTGCCGGAATTGTTCTGCGGGCGTTGCCAAGTGTTCAGTGGTCATATTGCCTTTAATTTGGTTCGAATCTCCGGAAGCGCGCCAGCCAGTCGAATGCCCGCGAGTAATCCTCGATGAAAACATCTTCTCCATAAGGGTATGGCCTGCCTCCCATTCCTCTCTCGACCGGCCTTGGAACAGGCGCCCAGCGCATCCGCTAATCCCAGGTATAGACAAGTTTCAAATAAGCATCTGGCTGCATGGAGTTGCCCCTTTTCTCCTGTTACTATTGGCTGATGCCAAAGACAAGGATATTGTTGCAATGCCTCAGTTACAGGGGAGACTAAACCGATTAATAGGTGAAGAAAAAGGTGCCCTTGGGGAAAAGGGCGACATTATATGCCGGGGATCCGTTCTTGAAGTGAACAAAGCCGACATTCTCCGCCCAGGCGTAACCGTCGAATGAATTAGCGGTGATGCTCACCTGGCTGTAGGTATTTGAGAAACTGATCCAGCCGCAGGTCTCGCTCCAGGCATAACCGGAAAGCTTGCCGGAGGCATCCATGTTGACCCCGTAATTGTTGGTATCAGTGTTGGCGTACGGACCGTTGCTCACGCCCAACTTGACCCAGCCGATATTCTCGCCCCAAGCATAGCCGTAAAGATATCCATTTGTGCCATTATTCACAACGGTCACTCCGCCGTCTGTCGGATGCCAGTTCTGCCACCCGCTGTTCTCTGACCAAGCGTATTTGGCGATCCAACTATCAATATTGCCCTCGGCAAACGCGGCCCATACAGCAAAAACCGCAATTAAAGCCAGGCCGATTCCACATGTTCGCGCTAAATATGAATTCCTATTTCTCATCGCTATCTCCCTTGTTTTTAACGTTCCAGTCGTCGGTATGCCTGATGTCTCGCAACATCTGTGCGAAACACTATACTCTATACTAGCCAAATTTTGGCTCACCGCCAATGAAATCTTCATTCTTCGACACGGACGGGCCATACATAGTAATAGGCATACGTCTGATAGCCACTGGGCACTTCACAATAGCCAAAGTGCACGACTTTCGAGTCGAGATAACCCATCTGAGTGCTCGACCAGTAGCCGGACGATCGGACTCCTGTGAACGGACCACGGGCCTCTGTCCACTGATTTTTTCCTGTTCCGTCCGAAAGGGCTGGATTGAAGTACTGCCAGGCAAGCAGACTTAACAGTTCCCTAACGGTCGGCAATCGCCAATCCGAGTAGCCGCCGTAGTTGGCGCCGTTGACAGGTCCAGCGCTATTGGTGATGACATTTATCGCCGTCCACCATGTACATGTCCCACTAACGCTCCAAGCCGTGCCTTGTGCAAGATTCGCGTTCCGCGCCCACATCAACCCGGTCAGGTTGTCCCGAACACAGTTGGTCCGGACATCTACCGGGGCGTTTGTATCGCCCAGCACCGTGAACCGCGGATTCGGCCACGCCACGCCCTTCCGCAAGTTCCCATCCGACCCCGCCGGCGCCGCGTACGGCACCGTCTGCGTCTGGCCCGTCTTCGCTACCGGCGCCCGGTTGGTCACCAGCGTCATGATGTCGTTCAGCGTGTGCATGGTCCCGTTCGTCGGTCCGCCCGTCGGCTCCATGAAGCCTCCTGTGCGCCGGGATACGTTGGTCCGCGTATTCAGCTTGTTGTAGATGTCCTCCAGCGTCCACATGGCGCTGTTTGAGCTCGCCGGTGCCGCCGGGGCATCCAGATTTCCCGCCCCGGCCTGCCCCGCCAAAAATAATCCCACCACCGGCGCTAACAGCACAACCATTTGTAATTTGTTTTTCATAGGAATATGTACACTTCCGGAAGAATCAAACGCAGTTCCAACTTTCCACTCATCATGCACCTTGTCCTGCTCCACCCCTGTCCTGAACGAAAATAGCCAACCATGAGGGAAATCATAACTGAAGCGACCGGACAGGGCAAGTAAAGAATGCATCGCTCTGTCGGTGTATGGCGGATCCGACACGCGGCTACAGAGCACCGCGACTACAGCCGCCGGGACGGGGATATCTTTGCACAAGGCGCACGAATGTGTCATTCCCGGTTCGGCACAGCCTTGCCCTCCACGGCAGGGGTGAAGACCTGTCCATTCCATGGAGGGCGGGATCCGGCGCTCCCGTTTTACTTTCTCCGCCCACGCGGATCTGCATTTGGCACGACGCGAAACCATCGCTTCACGGTGGAAAAGCGGTAGCGTCGGCTACCGCACTCAAAAGTTGGATACAATAGTCACCAAAAAATGTTGACATACAATATGAGTATGGATATCATATATTTGTATTGTTTAATTCAGATTTCCTGATCCCGAGGGAAATGAGTGGGCACCTTTTACCATCCCGGCTTGATTTCAAGGAGAGTAATGGGGAAATAGTTATATGAAAAAAAAATTACTATTGGTTGTGCTGTTAGCGCCGGTGGCGGGATTATTTATGGCAGGGCAGGCCGGGGCGGGAAATCTGGATGCCCCGGCAGCACCGGCGAGCTCAAACAGCGCCATGTGGACGCTGGAGGACATCTACAACAAGCTGAATACGCGGACTAACGTATCCCGGCGAACAGAAGGCTTCACAGAGCCGATGGGCAAGCCAACGGTTGGAACCATGCACACGCTGAACGACATCATGACGCTGGCGACCAACCGGGCGCCGGTAGCGAAGACGGGCCAGACGCAGACGGTGCATCCGTATGAGCCGCCGAATTACTCTGTGCCGGCATGGGCGGACGGTGGCTTGCAGAAGGGCGTGGCATGGCCGAATCCACGGTTCACCGTGCTGGGCGATACTAACGCCCCGGTAGATGTCCTGACCAACTGCGTTCGGGACAACCTGACCGGGTTGATCTGGGCACGGAAAGCGAATCTCGGTGGGGCAAATACATGGACTGCGACATATAATGTCATCACCAATAGCGCTGGACCTGTCAATGGCGCCAACTATGGCGGCTATAGCGACTGGCGGTGGCCGAACGCTATGGAAATGTTAAGCCTGCTTGCCTGGCAGTTCCCCAATACGAATCGTGTGGCCCTTTCAGACGGAACAGGAACAAATGCGTGGACGGAGGCCGACGGTCCGTTCACAAGCGTCCAGGCTAATTACTGGACAAGCACTGCGTCCGCCAACTCTCCGGGGGCCATCGCGTTTTTCTTGAACATGTATGGAGTTCTGAACGCCTACACTAAGGATAATAATGCCTATGTGTGGCCCGTCCGTGGCGGAGATTGAAGATCACGCTGGGGCGGTGAAAGAGCGTGACAGGAACATAATTGATATTTCAACTTAGAGCAGGAGGTGGGCGGCAAAGCCGACTCCGGCCCAATTGAGTTCCTCGGCCCATTCCGTGTTGCGGTAGCGATATCCGGGGACATTCATATCCATATTGTTCATGCCGCCCGAAGGCTCCAAGGACCAGGCCAGGCGGGAATACCAGCGCCATTGCAGGGCCTGAGCCGAAAGCGGATCGTTCAAGCGGCCGGCCAAAGCCAGGAGCAGATCATTGCCGCTTTTATCCTGCATCCCCCCTTTGCCCACGGTATCAAGCACCCCGCCGAGCCATAAGGGTAGTTTCCCCTGGCTCATTGGAAACGCAAAGGCTTCCGGTTGATCGATATAAAAATTCGACGAGGCAAAAACGGCGCAGGCGCTGGCCTGCTTGGCCAGGGCGGCATATTGCGGATCGCTCGTGACAAAATACCGAACCAAAAGATGGCATCCGATGGTCACAAAATCGTCGTGATACATCGGGATACTCTCGGCCGTGCCTGGCCCGGGAACACGCAGAGCGGAAGGTCCCTTCCGCAGGTCAAGCTCAAAGGCGACATACTTGATCACACAGTCACGAATTGTTTCCGCCGCAGGATCCTTGCACGCGATCAACCGTTCGTAAAGTTGCCATAATACCCATGAAACATTGTTCACGGCGACACCCTGGGACGTCCACCTTGGGTCCTCGTAGCTGTAGCGCGAAGAGAAACTCCCATCAGAACCTTGCATCGCCGCAAGCGCCAGGGCAAGATCCCTCGCCCGATCCAATGCCAGCTTCGAGCGGGTCGGATCACCGAGTTTTCCATAAGCGTCCGAGCAGTAGAAATATCCCCGCGATGCAATCGCATAGTCGCTGGGGCGGGTATGGGACTTCCAGTCATCCTGCACGACTCCGTTCGGGGACATCGCCATTGGGTACCCGATTCGCCCGTCGGGCAGGAATTTGTAGAAAGACCGGTATTTCTCCAGGGCGGTAAACATCACGTCAACATACCGGCGATCGCCGGTTTCCAGCGAAGCGGCGCACAGGAGCATTGCTGTTCTTGGCATATAGCATCCGGCCGCATAGTTTGC
>JAHIJO010000150.1 GCA_018898455.1 Verrucomicrobiota bacterium
GCAAACTATGCGGCCGGATGCTATATGCCAAGAACAGCAATGCTCCTGTGCGCCGCTTCGCTGGAAACCGGCGATCGCCGGTATGTTGACGTGATGTTTACCGCCCTGGAGAAATACCGGTCTTTCTACAAATTCCTGCCCAACGGGCGAATCGGGTACCCAATGGCGATGTCCCCGAATGGAGTCGTGCAGGATGATTGGAAATCCAGCACGCGTCCGAGCGACTATGCGATCGCGGCGCGGGGATATTTCTATTGCTCGGACGCTTACGAAAAACTCGGCGATCCGACCCGCGCGAAGTTGGCGTTGGATCGGGCGCGGGATCTCGGCCTGACGCTCGCGACGATGCAAGGTCCTGATGGAAGCTTTTCTTCGCGCTACAGCTACGAGGACCCGCGCTGGACGCGCCAGGGCGTTGCCGTGAATAATGTTTCATGGGTATTATGGCAACTTTACGAACGGTTGGTCGCACGTGGAGATCCTGCGGCGGAAACAATTCGTGACTGTGTGGTCAAGTATGTCGCCTTTGAACTCGATCAACGGGCGGGTCCTTCCGCGCTGCGCGTCCCTGGGCCAGGCACGGCTGAAAGCATCCCGATGTATCACGACGATTTTGTGACCATTGGATGCCATCTCCTGGTTCGATATTTTGTCACGGGCGATCCGCAATATGCCGCACTGGCCAAGCAGGCCGGCGCCTGCGCCGTTTTTGCCTCGTCGAATTTTTATATCGATCAACCGGAAGCCTTTGCATTTCCAATAAGCCAGGGGAAACTACCATTATGGCTCGGTGGGGTGCTCGATACCGTAGGCAAAGGGGGGATGCAGGATAAAAGCGGCAATGATCTGCTCCTGGCTTTGGCCGGCCGCTTGAACGATCCGCTTTCGGCACAGGTCCTGCAATGGCGCTGGTACTCCCGGCTGGCCTGGTCGCTGGAGCCTTCCGGCGGCATGAACAATATGGATATGAATGTCCCCGGCTATCGCTTCCGCAATACCGAATGGGCCGAGGAACTCAATTGGGCCGGAGTCGGCTTTGCCGCCCATCTTCTGCTCTGAGAAAGGATCAAAATGACTAGCCAAAACAAATCCGGAGGAAAGTTATGAGCATTGTCAAGTTAAGCGAACAAGGTTATTTTTTAGGCAAGGATGGCCTTCCATTTTATGTGGTGGGTGTCAATTATGTGCCCAGTTATGCCTTTATCAACTTGTGGCGGCCCTTCAATGAGGACCATATCCAAAAAGATCTGAAACAAATCGCGGAGATGGGGCTGAACTGTATCCGCATTCCGCTGTTTTGGGTGGAGTTCGAGCCTAGAGAAGGGCAGTACAGCCAGGAATTTTTCGATAAATTCGATCGAATACTCGCCTGGTGCCGCCAATACAATTTATATGTCCAACCATGGTTTTTTTATGGCGCCGCCCGGGGGCCGTATGACCCCCCCTACCGACGCAATGATGGATATTTCTCCGAGCGTATGACCCGCATTGCCGAAAATCACCTCAAGGCCTTTGTTTCCCGGTACAAGGCTGAAGAACAGATTCTCGTATGGGACATTGCCGATGAACCGGAATGGTTCACCCGCACCCACAGCACCCAGCAACTGCCCTATGACCGGGAAGTCATCGCCACCTGGGTGCGGCGCATGTATGATGCCATCAAGTCAGTGGATTCGGAGCATATTGTGACCTTGGCTTTTGGGCATATCTGTATTTCCGATTATGGCATGGACATACGGGACATGGCTGACATTCTGGATGTGATGACGGTGACCTGTTATCCCGGGTTCAGCAATGACCCCCCCAACGAAATGAGAAAAGCCCATTTTATGAGTTTTTTCAACGCCATGAATCGTATTGATCAGCCTTCGGTGTATGCCAGCGAAGCGCCAGGGTTCTCCAGCGTCAACTACTCGGAGCGCATCTTGGGGCAATACTACCGCCAGTCACTGTATAGCAATTTGCTCAACCGCGGTGCCGGGGCGCTGGTATGGTCATTCACGGACGCTTCTGAGGACATATGGTATCAATATCCCGTGGACAACTGGTTGTCCGAGACGGGCTTCGGTATTACCAAGACGGATGGTCAATTGAAGGAGCAGGCGCAGCAGTTGATGGACTTCGCCCGATTTGTCCGGAAGATGGATATTCCAAAATACCGGTGGCGCAACCACAAGGCCGCCTTGTTCATCGCCGATGGGTACTTCAAAAACACCAGCGTATCGGCGCGCAAGGTGTACGCTCATTTTCTCTTGGCCAGGGGCGCCGGGCTGGGGGTGGACATGGTGTACGAGGGACGCGACATCTCCAAATATGATCTGTTGATTGTCCCTACCAATATTGGCCTGAACCATTTATCATGGCGGTTGTTACGCAAGTATGTCAAAGAGGGCGGCACGCTCTTCTTTGCCTACGATGGGGGCCTGAATGGAACCTTCAACGATCTTTTTGGTGTGGAGGTTGAGTCGGACATGTTCGATAACGGTCGAAGGGAAATGCGGTCGAGCATTGGGGGAACCTTCCCAGATCGGTTGCAAACCAACAAAGGGGGACAGTATCTTTGGGTGACTAGCCGCGACGCCCAGACACTTTACACCTATGCCGACGGAAAACCCGCCGTGTTGTGCCATCCATACGGCGAAGGCAAGGCTTGGCTGTCCACCTGCTCCCCCGTGGAGGGAACATACGAAATGGATGCCGACGAGTATTCCACCTCACCGTGGTTCGCGTTTTATCGGTGCCTTGCGGAAACCGTCGGCATAGAACCAGCCGTTCAGTGCGTCGACCCCCGCATTGAAACCGGTGTGATGGACGATGAGAACGGCCAATCGCTGGCGTTGATGATCAACATGAGCAGTCAGCCGATTTCCACCAGTGTGACCATCCCGTTTGTCTCATGCTTGGATGACCTGAAAGACACGCTGGCCGACGAAAGTTTCTCCCCTGCTGACGGCCGATTTTCCATCAATTTCAAACCGGCCCAAGTCCGGTGTTTTGTGATAAAAAGAAAAGATAAATGAAAACAATTAGAAAAAAGATACGATGATCAGCAATGGTCTTTTAGAACAAGTGGACAAGTAATGAAATGTGTTGTTCTGCTGGTGTTGTCATACGTGTTACTGCCATGGTCAAATACGCCAGCCAAGACAATGAAAGGGGGGCGGATATGTTGAGACATCCATCGGCTGCTTGTGGGCAAAGTGCTTTGTTTGAGTACCAGCCAAACTGCATTCCTGATTGTCCCGGCTGGTGTATAGGCCCAACTGTGTTTGAACGCCGCGATGGTAGTCTGTGCATGATCTTCACGGGTGGACCTGCCGGATCGAATGAGGCGTCGGCGGTGAAGCTTTACCGCAGTATCTCTCGAAACGGGGGCAAGACGTGGGAAAAGGCGGCTGAATTTCTTGCCATGGACGGTTATGGGCTCTTCAATCCTGTGTCGATCATCACCAGGGCCGGCACCGTGCTGTTATTTTTTAATCCGTACATTTATCCGCATGACGAGACGGTATGGATCATGCGCTCGAATGATGGGGGAGACACGTGGTCGAAACCGCTCAAGCTGGATACAGGATATTCCTGTGGAGGAACGCGCGTCAACCCTATCCAACTCAAGAGCGGTCGGATCGTGCTGCCCTACTACGGCATGCAGCCGCCGGCCGATTATGACTTTGAAAATCATTTTTCCGGATGCCTGATATCCGATGATGACGGCCTTACATGGGAAAAGAGCGGTGTGATGTGCTGGGGAAGAGATCAAGGGGCCTGCGAACCGGCGGTTTGTGAACTTGCCAACGGCAACCTTTATTGCTTAATGCGCACGCGTGAAGGCTATAAACTGGAGAGCTGGTCACAGGATGGCGGAGTGACGTGGTCCCAGCCGCGACTGTCGCCGTTCCGTTCGCCCAGTTCCTGTTCGATCTTAACCAGGCTCAAGGACGGGACGCTGATCCATCTCTTGAGTAATATCTCTTCTTCCGACAACCTGCCGCGAACGTTCATGGATATTGCTTTTTCCAAGGATGACGGCAAGACGTGGCAGGCTCGGCGATTGCATGCCGCCGATTATCTCATTTCCAATCATTCTCTGATTCAACTCTCGGACGGAACATTGCTGTTTGCCATGGCCAGTGGTAACACGATAGATGTCGCACGGTTTAACACGACCTGGATGGAGACTCAGGCCGGCGAGACTTATCTTACGCCACCGACGCTGTCCAGCCTTGGCGCACGCGTAACGGATGTCCATACAGCATCTGATATTACAGAGCAAATTCTTGATGCTCAACCTTCAGATTTGCTTGCTTACACAACCCAGGCTTTTAACGATAGTGGGAATCCGGTGCCCGGCATAGGCATTAAGCCGGTTGCGATTCAAACCAAAGATGGGTGGGGAGCCATTGAGGTTCAACTGCCGCATGCGATGACGCTGGAGGGATTTGAGATGTTGCTGGCGGCTTCGATGGTCAAGCCCGGAAAGTACACCTTCTGGGCGGAAGGAAGTGCGGACGGCCAAACATTTTCAAGGCTCATGGACGAAAAGCATATGGGCGGACACTACCTGCCCGGATATTACCGCAACATCTGGGCATCCCACGCGTGGCCGAATGGACAAAATATAAAAGTTCTGAGAATCAACATCAAGGCGGGATTAAATGAACCGGCTATTATTGCGCTACGGGTACTGCCACGATAGGGGAACGATATGCCAGATAATAATGTTAGAGATACCCGTACTACTGTTCAGCGAATTGTATCGCAATACAAAGGTGTTTTCACAGAACCGCCCGTAGACGTTCCAACCGACAAGGTGGTTGACGGGCCTATCATGGGCAATGGCGATGTGGGCGTGGTCATCAGCGGTGGGCCTGAAATGCAACGCTTCTGGATATCCAAGTGCGACTTCTGGAAAGCCAGGCGTGGACACGATAGTGGCAGCCCGTGTTTGCTTGGCGGGATTGATATTTCCATCCCTCAGCTTGCAGATGCCACGTATCACATCGAGCAACTTATCTACGGGCCTGAGATCAAATCCAGTTTTAGTACGGCCGGCACTGCCGTCAACATGCACTCATGGGTGGCGGCTTTAGAAAACTTACTGGTGATCGAACTGTCTGCTACGGGCAAACCAGTTTCTGTTGCGGTAAATCTGTGGGCACAGACCGGCCACGAGTCAACGACAGAGCAGGGCACTTCAAAGGACGTGTATTGGGTCACGCGTAAATTTAATGGTACGGACCTGGCCTGGTCGAGCGAGGCCGCGATTGCTATGCGCTGCCTTGGTGTGGGGGTAAATATGTTTACCATGGAAGCCGGACAGACAATTATGCTTATTGCGTCGATCATCACCAACCACAATGCCGAGTCATACCTTAAGGATAGCCAGAAGCGAATATATCAATTGGATCTCAAAGCCCTTGAATCGATCAGAATAGAGCATCTCAGGTGGTGGCAGGATTTCTGGTCTGCATCTTTCCTTGAGATTGGCGATCCGCTGATTGAAAAATTCTACTATGGGTCTCAATATATCATGGCGTGTTGCAGCCGGAATAAGAGCTTTCCGCCCGGGCTCTTTGGCAACTGGATTACTACCGACAAGCCGGCCTGGGCCGGCGACTATCACCTGAACTACAACTACCAGGCGCCCTGGTGGGGCGTTTACTCGTCCAATCACGTGGAGTTGTCTGCCCCGTACGATGCTCCGCTTCTGGATTTTATCCCTGAAGGGAAAGAATATGCGAAGCGGTGCTTGAATTGTCGTGGTGTTTACTATCCTGTGGGGATCGGTCCAAAAGGCCTGGACACCACGGTATTTCCAGGAGGTTACGGTCTGTTTTTGGGCCAGAAAAGCGATGCTGTTTTTGCCGCAGCCAACATGTTTTTGCGATTCTATCATACTTACGATTTGGAGTATGCCAAAAAGGTCTATCCATACCTGATCGAGGTGGCTGACTTTTGGGAGGACTACCTGAAGTTCGAGCCGTTCGACGGATTCGACAAGCTCACCGCAGACAAGCTCGGGCCAGGGAATGGCCGGTATGTCATTTACAAGGATAACGTCTGGGAAATTGACTCATGGAATAAACAGGGCCGGGAAGAGAGCTACGAGACTGATATGAATCCCACCCTTTCGCTGGGCATGGTGCGGATGTTCTTCAAGGGCATGCTGGAGATAAGCAAGGAACTGGATATTGATGCTGCTCGCCACGAGAAGTGGCGGCATATCCTGACACATATCAGCGAGTTTCCCATGGTAGTTAAGGACGGCAGAAAAAGATTTTGCGCGGCTGAAAGAGGTCCGTCTGCGAAAGTAATTGGCGCCGGCACGGTTATGTTACAAGGCCTTGTTTGGCCGTCAGGGGTTTTCGGTCTGGATTCGGATCCCGAGCTCTTGCAGAACCTCCGAAACGATGTTAAAACCTGGTTTGAAGGAAATTGGCAGGAATGTGGGAACAGTTTTCCCACCATGTTTCCGGTTGCGGCTCGTTTGGGTTGTAATCCAGGCAATATCCTTGCCAACTTGCGCAAGAAAATCCAGACTTCCGGTTTCCCAAACCTCTGGATTTTTCAGGGGGGGGGCGGTATTGAAACCTGCGCCGGAGTTACGGCGTGCATTAACGAAATGCTGCTGCAAAGCCATGAAAATGTCTTGCGGCTTTTCCCGGTCTGGCCGAAAGAGATCAATGCGCGTTTCGGTTTACTGCGTGCGGTAGGCGCCTTCCTGGTGACCAGCGCTCTGCGGGACGGCCGCGTGCAGTATGTGTTGATTGAGAGCGAGAAAGGGCGCGATTGCCCGGTGGAGAATCCCTGGCCGGACAAGGAAGTCACGGTTTACCGCAATGGCGGAAAGACGGAAATATTGACTGGCGCCCGATTTACCATCAAGACGGTTAGGGGTGAGTGGATCGCGCTGGGACCGAAAGGCGCCTCTCCCGATGAACTGCAGCATCTGTTAATCTAATCGGTTATTGTTTAATTTGATAGAATTGGCGCCGGCTTGTTGGTGAAATAGGTGATTATTGATTGAAAACTCGCATGCATTTATCGATCAGTTTATGGAACTACCTGCTGGCCTATGGCGCTGAAGCACGCCCTGGAAAACGGGGCGTTCGGCGCGCTTACAAGAGTAATGAAACAGGTCTGGGGCTTAAAGGTATGTCTTGACGTCGGGCACGCTAATATCGAAGGATTGGAAGAAACGAAGGATCCGAAGCTGATTTATGACGCTTGCTACCTGGAAAAGCTGAAAGAACGGATTGTTCAATTCCACCTGCACGACAACCACGGCCTATGCGATGAACATCTCTTTCCTGGCGAAGGAACGATTGACTGTAAAAAAGATTTTTGCAAGCAACAGCGTCAACCGGATTCGCCGGCACGTATGTTTTGGAGATGAAATCAAATGACGATCCCATCGAAGACTAAAAACACGGTAACCACGAAATGGAATAAAATATGAAGACACCTGAATTCAATCCGCAGTTGCAACAATATCTTCGTTCCGGTCCCGTGCTGAAATGCTATGAAGTTTTAAAAAACGAAGATTTATGTCTTTGGATCGACACGGTCAAGCCGCGTGTGTTTGGTCTTTTCACGTTCGGAACATTCGGGCCGTTCCAGAACCTCCTCTACAATCCTGATTCGATTCAGTTATCGGCGGGACACTGGGGAATCTATCCCTTCAGCGAGAGGCAGTCGGAGCGCATCTATCCGTTCCAAAGCGCTTTCCGCGAGGCTGATAGCAACCAGGAATTTGCATTCGAACCGGATAACATTCAAGCGGATTACGTCAGGAACACAGTGGCTATGAGAGGCGTCCCCGCCTTCGCGGGCAATGCGCGGGAAGGCGGAAAGTTCGACTGGAATATCGGTTTGGATAAGGATCGGATCGTGCTGACCGCTTCCGGCGTCACCGATGCCACGGGATTCAAGTTCTGGCTGTATCCGTTGTATGACCGGGCGGATCTGGATGGCCGGATGTGGCCGCTGGGATACCAGGTTGCCGGGTGGGGTGAAGCTGGTGTGGTTGGACTTTGCGACAGCAGAAATCGCATGCCTCGCCTGCAGATTGAGGCGCCGGGCGGAAAAGTTCGCGTGCGGAGCAGTCTCGATAACACGCATGGGGGCGCCCGCCGCTTGGAGTTGGAATCTTTCGGCCAGGGTCGCGGCGCAACATTGATCTTGCGTATCCTCCCCAACCCGGCGCAGGTTCCGCGTACATTCGTTTCTGTGCCTGACGCCTCCGTAGCGCTTGGCCGAATGGCGAATGCGGTGAGCGCCGTGGTCGAAAAAACAGCGCAAGCCTGGCCCGCGGTTGCCGGGGTGATTCCGAACACGTATCATTTGGACACACTGGAACCGTTCCTGCGGGAGGCAAACTATGCGGCCGGATGCTATATGCCAAGAACAGCAATGCTCCTGTGCGCCGCTTCGCTGGAAACCGGCGATCGCCGGTATGTTGACGTGATGTTTACCGCCCTGGAGAAATACCGGTCTTTCTACAAATTCCTGCCC
>JAHIJO010000151.1 GCA_018898455.1 Verrucomicrobiota bacterium
AAGAAAGCAAAGGAAGCCGAGGCGGCCAAACAGGCGGCTGAGCAAAAAGCGCGGGACGAAGCGAAGGCCAAGGAGGAAGCCGGAAAGAAGGCCGCCCAGGAAGCAAAAATCAAGGCGAAAGTGGAAGAGAAAGCCAAACGTGAGGCGGAATTGAAGGTCAAAGCGGAAGCGGAAAAGAAAGCAAAGGAAGCCGAGGCGGCCAAACAGGCGGCTGAGCAAAAAGCGCGGGACGAAGCGAAGGCCAAGGAGGAAGCCGGAAAGAAGGCCGCCCAGGAAGCAAAAATCAAGGCGAAAGTGGAAGAGAAAGCCAAACGCGAGGCTGAATTGAAGATCAAGGCGGAAGCGGAAAAGAAAGCGGCGGCAGCCAGGGCGGCCAAAGAACTGGCTGAAAAGAAAGCCGCGGAAGAAGCCAGGATTAAAGCGAAGGCCAAGAAGGAAAAAGAAAAAAAGGCCGCCCAGGAAGCAAAAATCGAGGCGAAAGCAAAAACCGAAATCGATGCCTTAAAAAAGATGGAATCGGAGTTGAAGGCCAAAGTTGCCCAAGCGGAAGCGGAACAGAAGGCGGCAGACGCGCAAGCGGCGGCATTAGCGGGTGAGTATCAAAAGGCGCAGGCCGATGCGGATGCGAAAGCGATGGAAGAAGAGCGATTGAAGCAGAAGGTGAAAGAGGGGTTATGAAAACAATCATTATTATCGTTGCCGGAATCAGTATCATGTCAACATTCGCGCTATTTTCCATTGCCCAGGATATTGCGCAGGATGCTAAGACGAATCAAGTGACGGAAGCGGCCAAAAAGTCCGCGGAAGAAGCGCAAGTCAAAGCCAAGCGGGATATTGAATTACAGTCCAAGGCGGCGGCGGAAGCCAGAAAGAAAGCGGCATTGGCGGCTAAGGCAAAAAAGAAGGAAGCTGATTCGGCTCAACGTGATGCAATGGTGAAGGCGGAAAAAGCCGCCGCGGCCAAAGCGGCAGTGGCGCGAGTGACCAAGGCTATTGCAGAGCGGAAGTCGGATGAGGCGGTCAATGTGCAGAAAGCGGCAGATGAACCGGCGTTGGCGAATGCAAAGGTGAAAGCGGAAGCGGATCAGGCAGCGCGGAAAGCAAAGGTGAGATCCCGCATCGCAGAAGGTACCGTGGCAATATCCGGTAGTCAGCCGGAGACCGAAGCACAATTGGTGGCAGGGAAAGCGACGACGATTGCATCCAAGGAGCTTGAAGAAGGTAAATGGCGCGTGACTGTCGGCATGCTGTATCGCCGGATTGGTGTTCAGCGATTCAAGGCGGGATCGTATTCGTCCGGCTATAAGATCGGATCAAAATCGGGTGATGATCATTGGGATGGACCGGCGGACCAGGATGGCAACCGAACCTATGATAATGGGTATGTGCGATCCGATGATTTTACGGACTTGGACGGTGGGACTTGGAACTGGGGCTACACCAGCGGGCGGCAGGTAGAGGGGAATACGATCGATTTTTCCGGGGTGAACCGGGTGTGGCGGGAATACAGCCGGCAGGTGACGGTGGTGGAGGGGGAAACCAGTGATAACGCTGACTCCAGAGGCGGTTTACTGGTGGAAGCGGAACGGTATCTGGCGCAGACGCGGTACTTGGATTGCGGATTGAGGCTGGGGGTGTCGCGGGAGCAGACTTTTCAGGCATCAGGGGAGATGAGTACGTTTGAAGATAAACAGCAATGGGATACCTTGGAGAATCGGGTGGTGGATACGTATAATATCTCGGGGACAGGGATTACTCCGGATAGCACCGTGTATCGCGGAAATCGGTCCGACCAGGGGCCGGTAATCGATACGGCACCGATGATCCGGCGCGAGGCAGGGAGCGAGTTGGTATCTTCGGAAACGTACCGGGCATATAATATAATCGCGGATTCGCTGGATATGGATTTATCGACGTTCTCGCTGGGCTTGAGTGTGAAGGGTAAATATGGACGGGTTTATCTGACGGGATCAACCGGGCCGACGCTGAACTTGGTGAATACGGATGCAACGTATGCCGAGACTCTGTACGAGTCGAGTAACGGAGGCGAGTCGCGGCCCTTAATGTACTGGGAGGACAGCACGAGCGGGACGGAGTGCTTGTTTGGATATTATGTGCAAGGGGAAGTTGGGGTGAAGATTTACCGGGGTTTGCAGGCGGGGGTGTTTGGGCGATATGATTGGTTGGAGAACATTTCGGGGAACGTGGGGCAATCCCGGTATGAAGTCAACCCGGCGGGCGGCTCGATGGGCGGTACCGTGGGTCTGCAATTCTGATGGCACGTCATCATCTCTGATCGCCGGTGCTCAAAGGTCTTACGGCGCTTGCCTTGGCTCTGCCAATGGTCTCATTGCTTTCATCCCGATTCCATTCCCCGGGCAGATTTGGCTCATGACCTGACTATCGTCACGCACTCCGACGTTTTCAATGCAAGGCCTGTTTATTGACTTGTGTTTTGGTGTTTGATGAGATAAAAACAACATTTTAGATGGTCGCTCATCCCCATAGGTAATTGGGAGAGCAAGCGGGCCGAAGGCGCCTTTTATTTTGCGTCAAAAACACTTACACACCGTGCAGGAGACAAAGGCTTATGACGACTCAACCCGGGGATTTGAAATACACAAAAACTCACGAATGGGTTCGGCGGCGCGGCCAGCAGATTGAAGTGGGTATTACCGATTTCGCCCAGCACCAGCTTTCGGATATCACCTATGTGGAACTCCCTGCAGTCGGCGAAAAATTTACGGTCAACAAAGAAGCAGTGGTCGTGGAGTCCATCAAGGCCGCCTCGGATGTCTATGCTCCGGTTGCGGGGGTAATCACGGAGGTCAACGCGAGCCTGGCCGCCACCCCGGAGGTGATCAACTCGGATCCATATGGCGCGGGTTGGCTCTTCCGCATGACGCCTGACCTCATGACTGATGTGGAAATGCTGATGGACGGCGGCCAGTATGAGTTTTTACTACCGAAAGAGCATTGATTTTCGATGCTGATTGGTTTCAGCGTGTGTCAAACCTGAAAGAATGAAGAACAATGACCGTCCTGTACCGGCAGGACGGTTTTCTTGTAGTCAGATGATCTTGGGATCCTTTACCTGGAGAATAAGCTATGCCGAAACGTGTTGATATTGAAAAAGTCATGATCATTGGTTCGGGCCCGATTATCATCGGGCAGGCCTGCGAGTTCGATTATTCCGGCACTCAGGCGTGCAAAGCGCTGCGCAAGCTGGGGTATAAGGTCGTGTTGGCCAATTCCAATCCGGCGACCATTATGACCGACCCCGGCATGGCGGATGCCACCTATATTGAACCGCTTAATCTTCGGCGCATGACCGAAATCATCGAGAAGGAACGACCAGATGCGCTCCTACCGAATCTGGGTGGGCAATCCGGACTGAACCTCTGTTCCGAACTGGCCAAGGCCGGCATCCTTGAGAAATACGGTGTCAAGGTCATCGGGGTCCAGGTTGACGCGATTGAACGGGGAGAAGACCGGATCGCGTTCAAGGAAACCATGAACAAGCTTGGTATTGACATGCCGCGGAGCGCGCCGGCCTACAGTGTGGACGAAGCGGAAAAGATTGCAGCCGAGCTGAAATATCCTGTCGTCATCCGGCCGGCCTATACCATGGGCGGCACGGGCGGAGGCTTGGTTTATAATGTCGAGGAATTGCGCGTTATCGCGAACCGTGGTATTGCCGCCAGCCTCGTGGGCCAGATTCTGGTTGAGGAATCGGTACTGGGCTGGGAGGAGCTTGAACTGGAAGTCGTCCGGGATGCCAAGAACCAAATGATCACGGTCTGCTTTATCGAGAACATCGATGCCATGGGAATCCACACGGGCGATTCCTTCTGTGCCGCGCCCATGCTGACCATCGGTGCGGAGCTCCAGAAACGTCTCCAGAAGCATTCCTACGATATCGTGGAAGCCATCCAGGTTATTGGCGGCACCAACGTTCAGTTTGCCCACGACCCGAAAACCGACCGGGTCGTGGTCATTGAAATCAACCCGCGCACCTCGCGGTCGTCGGCCCTGGCCTCGAAGGCGACGGGTTTTCCCATCGCCATGGTCTCCTCCATGCTGGCGGTGGGGCTGACCCTCGATGAGATTCCCTACTGGCGCGACGGGACGCTGGAAAAATACACGCCGTCCGGCGACTACGTTGTCATTAAGTTTGCCCGCTGGGCGTTCGAAAAATTTAAAGATGCGCAGGACAAGCTCGGGACCCAGATGCGGGCTGTGGGCGAAGTGATGAGTATCGGCAAGACCTACAAAGAAGCATTGCAGAAGGCGATTCGTTCGCTGGAAACCGGCCGGTACGGTCTCGGCTTTGCCAAGGATTTCAACCGGCGCTCCCTGGCCGAACTCATGGATATGCTTCGCGAGCCGACCAGCGAAAGGCAGTTCATTATGTACGAGGCCTTGCGCAAGGGCGCTTCGGTGCGGGAACTCGCGGAGCGGACCTATATCAAGGCTTGGTTCATCCAGCAGATGAAGGAACTTGTGGAACTGGAGGAGAAAATACTCCAATGCAAGGGCAAAACATTACCGGAGGCCTTGCTGGTTCAAGCCAAGAAAGACGGGTTTGCAGACCGTTACCTGACGAAACTCCTGGGGCTCAAGGAATCCGATATCCGCCGGCGCCGTGCGGCGCTGGGCGTTGTCGAAGGGTGGGAGCCGGTGCCCGTCAGCGGAGTGGAAAACGCCGCCTATTATTTTTCCACCTATAATGCGCCGGATAAAACGTCCGTCAACAACCGGAAAAAAGTCATGATCCTGGGCGGCGGGCCGAACCGGATCGGGCAGGGGATTGAGTTCGACTACTGCTGTGTCCACGCGGCCTTTGCCCTGCGTGATGCCGGGGTGGAAACCATCATGGTCAACTGTAATCCGGAAACCGTGTCCACGGATTACGACACGTCGGACAAGCTCTATTTTGAACCTCTGACGGTCGAGGACGTGCTGAGCATTTATGAAAAGGAAAAGCCGGAAGGCGTGATCGTTCAGTTCGGCGGTCAAACGCCGCTTAATATCGCCGCTGAACTGGCCGAGGCCGGCGTGCAGATCCTTGGCACCAGTGTTGAAACGATCGCCCTGGCCGAGGATCGCGACCTGTTCCGGAAAATGATGGAGAAGATGGGCATCCCGATGCCGGAGTCTGCCATGGCGAGCTGTATTGAAGAGGCGCTGGCGGCCGCCAAGCGGATCGGATATCCGATGATGGTCCGCCCCTCGTATGTCCTGGGCGGCCGCGGCATGGAAGTGATCCACGACGATGACATGCTCCGGCATTATGTGGCGGCTGCCGTGGATGTCACGCCGGAGCGGCCTATTCTCATTGACCGGTTTCTGGATAATGCTTTGGAAGCGGAAGCGGACGCCCTGGCCGACGGCACCGATGCGTACGTGCCGGCCGTGATGGAGCATATTGAGTTGGCCGGCATCCATTCCGGAGATTCAGCCTGCGTGATTCCGCCCGTCAGCATTCCTTCAAAGCATTTGAAAACAATCACCGACTATACCCGTCGGATTGCCCGGGAACTGAAAGTGGTGGGGCTGATGAACATGCAGTACGCGATTGCCAATGATGTTGTGTATGTGCTCGAAGCCAACCCGCGGGCGTCGCGCACGGTGCCTTTGGTTTCCAAGGTGTGTAATGTGTCCATGGCCCGGATTGCAACCTTGTTAATGTTGGGTCAAAAACTCTCCGACATGAACCTGAAACCGAGAAAGATACCGCATTTCGGCGTCAAAGAAGCCGTCTTTCCGTTCAATATGTTCCCGGAAGTGGACCCGCTTCTGGGGCCTGAAATGCGGTCCACGGGCGAGGTGCTGGGGATGGCCGAATCCTTTGGACTGGCCTTCTTCAAGGCCGAGGAGGCCGCCCAACCGGCCTTGCCTACGGAAGGCACCGTGTTGATCAGCGTGGCCGAAAAGGATAAGGCGGCTATTGTGCCGGTGGCGCGCGAGTTTGTCCGGTTGGGATTCGCGATTTTAGCCACTCAGGGCACGCGCCGCTTTCTGGCTACGCACGACATCAAGGCGGAACTGATCGGCAAACTGCATGAAGGCCGTCCAAATATTGTTGATGGGATCATGAACCGGGATATCCAACTGGTGATCAATACTCCTGCCGGTAAACGGAGCCAGGATGACGATTCCTATATCCGCAAGGCGGCCATCAAATACAAGGTGTCGTATGTGACGACCGCCGCGGCGGCCCTGGCATCCGTCAAAGGCATCGCGGCCTGCCGCAAAGGCCGCAGCGGGGTGAAATCCCTGCAGAGTTATCATCGCGATATCGTGTAACGACGGCCCGGAGGGTGATGCTATGTATCGCTTGGGACAGAAAGAAATTGACGAAGTCAGCAAGGTGATCAAGGCGCAGAAAATGTTCCGGGTGGGCGACCCCAAAACCGGTCACCTGCAGGAAGCCAACCGCTTTGAAGTAGAATGGGCGCAAACTATCGGCGTCAAGCATGCCCTCCTGCTCTCCGGCGGCGGCACGGCGGCGCTGATGGCCGGGCTGGCCGGCATGCTCGCCGATCTGCGCCGGATTCGCGCGCGGTTCGTCGTCGAACTGAAAGGCAATCCCGGCATTCGCTTCGCGCCATCCAACGATCCGCGGGGTGATTGCGGCGTGGTGGTCGGCTTTCAATTCGAAAGGGAAGCCGCAGCCCGAGCGTTTGCCAAGGCCGAAGGCGTTGGCGGTGGGCTGCCGATTGATAGCGGCAAGCATGTGTATTCCAATTGGGATCCGATTCTTAAACATCGCGTGGGCCATCACCCGGTCATGAACCCCTATCGCATGCCGAAGAACAAGGGCTTGCGCCTGAATTACACCAAGAATACGTGCCCGCGCACTCTGGACATCCTGAAACGTACCGTCTTCATCAGCCTGCACCCGGATTGGACCGAAGCGCAGATCAGCAAGCGGATCGCGGCGTGTCGCGCGGCGGGGGCGCACGGATGAGACTGAAGTTCATTGACATTAATCTGGCGTTCGGCCAGCCCGTGCGGGCGGGATACCGTCCGGCCTTTACGGCGGGCGATGTGCGGCGGGTCATGAAGCAGGCCGGAATTGCCAAAGCTCTTGTCTGGCATGTTGCCCAACACGATCTGGCGCCGGCCGACGGCAATCGCCTGTTGGCCAAAGCTATCGCCGGCGCATCCTCGCTGTGGGGTTGTTGGACGATCCTGCCTCCGCAGACGGATGAAGTCATTACGCCTGATTTCTTCCGCCGCATGAAACGCCATGGAATTGTGGCCCTGCGCGCTTTTCCGGATTATCACAAATTCCTGATCAATCGCGTGACCTTCGGACGGTTTCTGGATGAAGTGACCGAGCGCCGCATCCCGCTCCTGCTCTCGCTGGAAAAGGGCGGCATCACCTGGCCGGCTGTCTATCAGGTGATGGCCGATTTTCCGAAATTGACCTGTATCCTGTGCGATATCGGTATCTGGGGCGTGGACCGTTTCACCTGGCCCCTGCTTGAGACCTATCCGAATCTATATCTGGAAACCAGCCTGCTGGCACTCGATGATGGCGGTTTTGAAAGCATGGTGGCGCGCTTCGGCGCCCGGCGGATGGTTTTCGGCACCAATTTCCCGGAGCGCTATCCGGAAGCCGGCATGTTGTCCCTGATCCGCGCCGATATTTCCCGTTCGGATAAACAGAGGATCGCCGCGGCGAATTGGGAGGTCGTGCTGAACCAAATGCGTGTGTGAATTTGGAATCGAATCTGTTCCCCTGATGAAGAAAACGCAACACTTACGAACGGCATTTTTCTCCCGCCGGCGGGTGCCTGATTGCCCGGTCTATGATCTGCATGGTCATATGGGGCCGGTGTACGGTCTGCATATCAATCGGGAAAGCGCCGCGCAGGCTGACGCCGTGTTGAAGCGCAACGGTGTCCGGCTTCTGGTTTTCTGCCATCATGCGGCGTTGTTATGCCCGGATATCGGCAATGCGGCCAATATCGTTGCCGTGCGCGCGTTTCCGGAAAGACTGCGCGCCTATTGCGGCATCAACCCGAATTATCCTGACCAAATTGAGAAAGATTTAACATCCTTCGATCGCTATCCGGATGTCTACGTGGGGTTCAAATTTCATGCCAGTTTTCATGCAATCCCGATTACAGATGCGCGCTATGAACCGGCCTGGGCATTGGCCGATGAACGCGGACTGCCGATCCTTCTCCATACGTGGGGCAACGATCCCCAGTGCGGTTATACGGTCATCCGGCAGGTGGCGGAACGCTATCACCGCGCGCCCATCCTGCTGGGGCATTCCTGTCATGGCGCTTGGGATGAAGCCATTCGGCTTGTTAAGGATTTCCCCAATGTTTATTTGGAACTCTGCGCGGTGATGGATGAGCGCGGAATTCTCGAACGCTTCGTGGAAGAACTGGGTTCCACCCGGATCGTGTTTGGGACAGATTACCCTTGGTTCAGCCATCATTATTATATCGGCGCGGTGCTGGGCTCGGGCATTGGCGATGAGGATTGCCGCAATATCTTTTACCGGAATGCAAAACGGATTCTTGGCAAATAAATATTCGGCAAAACCACCGCCGCAGTGGTTTTACCGAATGTTTATGCAGGAGGAAAATAATGCAAACCTTGACACGCTTTGCGCCCTTTACCGCCACCCGATCTTTGGATTACGAAGCCTTGATCCGGAATTTGAGGCGCCAGGAAACACCCCGGCGCGTCTTTTTCATCGAACTGTTCCAGGATCGCGGCATCGAGGATGCCATTGACTGCCAGTTTGGCGTCACCGCCGGTCTGGACCGGAATAAGCCCGAGTTTGAATGGGCGCGCGCAATAGCGATGCAGCGGTTCCTTGGGTATGAGATTGTCCACTGCGGATTGCTCAATCTACCGACCGGCGGCAGACTGACGGCGGCCGACACCGCCGTGTCTTCTCAAACGCAGGGTGACCGCAGTTGGCTCAATGAGCATAAGGGGATCATCACGAACTGGGAAGAATTCGAGAAATACCCGTGGCCGGACGGCAAGACTTGGGATACCCATCAATTGGAATGGTTTGACAAGAATCTTCCCGACGACATGTGCATTGTTCCGCACCAGGGGCATTTCTGCGAATACCTGTGCTGGCTGATGGGCTACGAGACGCTTTGTTACGCGCTCTATGAAAAGCGGGATTTGGTCACGGCCTTGGCCCGTAGAATCCTGGAACTGGAGGAAGCCGCTGCGCGGGTCGCGCTTCAATGCCGGCGGGTGAAGATCCTGTGGGGCAGTGACGACCTGGGATTCAAGACGGGGCTTCTCCTGAGCCCGGACGATATGCGCGAGTTTGTTCTGCCGGGGCATAAGCGATTGGCGGCGCTGGCGCACGCGGCCGGATGTCCCTATCTCCTGCACGCCTGCGGCAAGCGCGATGCGATTTTGGAGGATCTGATTGAGGACGTGAAGCTGGATGCCGTGCATTCCTGGGAAGATACCATCGAGCCGATCACGGAAGCCAAGAAGCGCTACGGACATCGCCTGAGCCTGCTCGGAGGTATGGATGTGGATTTTCTCTGCCGGGCCTCCGAAGCTGAGATTCGGAAGCGAGTTCGGCAGACCGTGGAAATCTGTCAGCCCGGCGGGGGATTCTGCCTGGGCTCGGGGAATACGGTGGCCAACTATATCCCCATGTCAAGTTACCTGGCCATGCTCGATGAAGGCCGCAAGCTGTCCTTCTGATATGGCATTGCCCGGCCGTAGTCCCGATCCGGATCGGGGCCTAATTGAATGGTATGATTCTCCGGCGGCGTATGATTACTCTTTTTATGTCGGAGGCATCGGAAGATCATGGAGATAATATCGTGAATATGGGACAGGCATCCAGTACCCCGCGGATATTGGTGGTCAAACTGAGCTCGCTGGGGGATCTGTTCCACGTGTTGCCGGCCGTCCATGCGCTCAAGAACAGCTTGAACGCAACGATTGATTGGGTCACGCAGGCATCCTATGTGGATCTGGTGAAATGTTTTACCGATGTGGACCGGGTGATCCCGATTCATCGCCGCGATTGGATCCGGCATTTGGCCGGCGATTTACGTGATCTTCGGACGTGCCGTTATGATGTGATCGTGGATTTTCAGGGGATTCTCAAGAGCGCCGTGGTGGCGCGCCTGGCGCGTGGTGACCGGCGCATCGGCCCATCGTTCCATCGGGAAGGCTCTTGGTTGCTGTATTCGGTTTTGGCCGGCCCTCGGAATAGACAGCGCCATGCCGTGGAGGAAAGCCTGGATATCATCCGGTATCTGCAATTACCGGTGATGCCACCAGTGTTTCCATTGTCGTTTCCACTTCAGTTGGTCAGCGAACCCGCGCCGCGTGTGGCGTTGATCCCTTTTTCACGTTGGCCGAGCAAGAACTGGCCGCTGGCGTCATTTGTGGAGCTGGGCCGGGAACTCCAGGAACAGATGGATGCATCGCTTTTTCTTCTGGGAACACCTGGTGAGTCTGCGGCTTGTGCCAAAATTGAAAAGGAACTGAAAGGACGGGTCGTTAACTTGGCGGGCAAGACGGCTTTGCCGCAATTGGGCGGCCTGTTGCAGGCCATGGATCTTGTGATATCCAATGATTCCGGGCCCATGCATATGGCGGCGGCCGCAGGCACTCCGGTATTGGCCATCTTTGGTCCAACCGATTCCCTGCGGACGGGTCCCTATGGCCCCGGTCACCGGGTGCTTAAAAGCAAATTGCGATGTCAGCCCTGTTTTTCCAGAAAATGCTCCTTTGAAGATGGTTCCTGCCTGCGCGCGGTGACCCTGGAAATGGCGGCTTCAGCGGCAATGGAAATACTGCGTGTGCATAATTCATCGAAGCGCAAGTCTTTATGATTGTTGTTTGTTGAAATGAGCAGGGAAATATCTGTGAAAAAAAAAAGACAAACTAATGATGGACGTTTTAAGTGATATTTGTTAATTATATGCGCGTTCATCAGGTTATCCCTTGTGGTTTTCAAGTGTAAAGCCTTGATTTTGCCGGATAGACGGGGGACTGACGAAGGACTGACGAAGGACGTGTTTATGCCAATATTAGAGGGGAAAGTAGCCTTGGTTACGGGAGCGGCTCGGGGCATTGGCCGGGCCATTGCAGAAAAATTTTCGGCGGAAGGCGCCGATCTGGCTTTATGTGATTTGAATAAGGATTGGCTTGCCGATACCGCCAAAGCGGTCGCGGACAAAGGCCGCAAGGCTGCCTGTTTTGCCGCGGATGTCAGCAAGTCGGCTGACGTTCAAGCCACGGTCGATGCCGTGCAGAAAACCTTTGGGAAAATCGATGTATTGGTCAATAACGCGGGGATTACCCGGGATGGCTTTCTTATCCGGATGTCGGAAGCGGATTGGGATGCTGTTCTGGCGGTGAATTTGAAGGGGACGTTTTTGTTTACGAAAGCTGTTTCCAAAATCATGATGAAACAGCGGTCAGGGGTGATAGTCAACGTGGCTTCGATCATTGGCATCGTCGGTAATGCTGGGCAATGTAATTATGCAGCTTCGAAAGCCGGAGTGATTGCGTTCTCCAAGTCGGCGGCCCGGGAGTTGGCGTCACGCAACATTCGGGTGAATGCCGTGGCGCCAGGGTATATTCAAACGAAAATGACGGAAACCTTGCCGGAAGACATTCAAAAAAAGATGTTGGCGGCCATTCCCATGGCAAGGTTTGGTGTGTCGGATGACGTTGCGAACGTGGTCCTGTTTCTGGCGGGCAATTCCTCCGCCTATATGACGGGCCAAGTTCTGAGCGTCAGTGGTGGAATGGTCATGTAGCCATAACTTAAGGAGGATAATCAATGGCGCTTGAAGATAAAGTCAAGGAAATCATCGTGGAACAGTTGGGGGTCAATGCGGAACAAGTGACGCCTGAAGCTTCGTTCATTGAAGATCTGGGCGCGGATTCGCTTGATACCGTCGAACTGGTCATGGCGTTTGAGGAGGAATTCGGCGCTGAAATTCCAGATGAAGATGCGGAAAAATTGCAGACCGTCGGCGCTGTGATCAATTACTTGAAGGAAAAAGGGTTTGGCGATTAAGCCCTGATGATGTGGAAAGGCCGAGGATGCGGAGTGTTCCCGCCTCGGCCTTTCAATCATTTCCTCGATACCTCGTTGTCGGCAGGAGTCATTATGCGAAAAGTGGTCATTACTGGATTGGGACTTGTCAGTCCTCTGGGCTGTGACGAATCCCTGTTCTGGCAGCGGATCGTTTCGGGCCAGTCCGGCATTCGGCGCATTCAACAGTTCGATGTTACCTCTTATCCGTGCCAGATTGCCGGGGAGGTGGTGGAATTCAACCTGGACGCCTTCATGCCCAAGAAGGATCAGCGCCGGTCGGACCCGTATTCCCATTATGCTATTGGGGCGGCAAAAATGGCTATTGCCTGTTCTGGACTTGATATGAGCCATGAGGATCCTTGCCGGGCCGGCGTGATCGTCGGATCCGGCATCGGCGGCCTGCAGACCCTGCAGACCCAGCACACGATCCTCAAGGAAAAAGGACCCTCCCGTTGCAGTCCCTATATGATTCTCCAGATGATCAGTAATATGGCCGCCGGTCTGATTGCCATTGAATATCAGTTCAAGGGCCCCAATTTCTCGGTGGTGTCGGCCTGTGCCACTGCCGCCCATGCCATCGGCGAGGCGTTGCGGACCATCCAGCATGGCGATGCTGATATCATGGTTGCCGGCGGTTCCGATGCCAGCGTGTGTGAACTTGGCTTTGCGGGATTTTGCGCCTTGAAAGCGCTCAGCACCCGCAATGACGAGCCCCAGAAAGCCAGCCGCCCGTTCGACCTGAACCGTGACGGGTTCGTCATGTCCGAAGGCGCTGGTATTCTCGTGTTGGAGGAATTGGAACACGCGCGTCAGCGCGGGGCGCCGGTGTATTGCGAACTGTCCGGGTACGGGGCCACCTGTGACGCCTTTCACGAGACGGCGCCGTCAGCGGATGGAGAGGGCGCCGCCCGGTCCATGCAATTGGCCATGGCGGAATCCCAGACCAATCCCGCGGGCGTGGATTATATAAATGCCCACGGTACCAGTACGTCGTTGAATGATAAGTGTGAAACCCTCTCGATCAAGAAGGCGTTTGGCGCGGAACAGGCCCATAAGGTCATGATCAGTTCCACCAAATCCATGACCGGTCACCTGCTGGGCGCCGCCGGCGGTGTCGAAGCGGCGATCTGCGCCCTGGCTATCAAACATGGCGTGGTGCCGGCGACGATCAATTACGAGACCCCGGATCCGGACTGCGACCTGGATTACGTTCCCAACACGGCCCGGGAAAAGAAAATTAGCGTAGCACTCAGCAATTCCCTCGGATTCGGCGGCCATAACGCCACCCTGGCCTTCCGGGCAATCTGAGTCTGCGCTTGCGTTGGCCGATTTGCCCGGCAAAGGCCATCCGGCTTATTCTTGGTTGACCTTGTTTTGCAGCTCTATCCCGGATTTTTCACAGGCAGCCTTCGCCTGTGAAAAATCCGGGCAGTGAGCTCAGCATGGCTGACGGTCCGCGTTTTCATCCGCCAGAGTGTCATCCTTCCTGGTCAGAATGCTGAGGATGTAATACCCGATCGGCACGCCGACCACCATACCCCAGATACCGAAAAAACGTTCCCCAATCAGAAGGAGAATCAGGACCAGGATCGGATGGATATGCAGGATATTGGATGTGATCTTCGGGTTAAGCACATACGCCTCAAAGCCGTGAACGATGGCAATAAGAATAATCAGCTTCAATACCAGGACCAACCCTCCAACCTGCAGTCCGAAAATCAGAATCGGAATGGAACTCAGGAAGGTTCCAAGAATGGGAATGAACCCGCAAAAGAAGACCACGGTCGAGAGTAGGGCAATATTGGGCACGTCGAAGACCCAAAGTCCGATAGCCGTAATCAGTGTGTTGCAGGTGGCGATGATGACCTGGGCGCGGAAGGCCTTGCCCAGGACATCGGCGAAGGCCAGGAGATGCGGCGCGGCGCCCAGATAGAACGATCGGATGGGGCTTTGCTCCAGTTCCTTGACTTTCTCGACGATCCGCTGCCAATCCATGACCAGGATGAAAGAAAAGATGATGGCCAGAAACAGCGAAATCAGGATCTTCCAGCCGAGCTTGACGATGAAAAGCAGGCTTTCCAGTACCCGGGGCAGGGCGGCGGTCACGGCTTTGGTGGCCTCCGCCTTCATGGCTTCCATCAGCGAGGTGTATTCCGATGATCCGATGACGGCTTGCGCTTTTTGTTCTCCCACGATATTGATCACAATTTTCTCGGCGAAGCGGTTGATCTTTTCCCGGGTTTGTTGATCGCCATCGCCGGCGAAATCGGCGATGATCTGATTTGACTCAACGATGAGCTTCGGCCCTATCCAGGCGCCGACCGTTCCCAGCAGACTCACAAACAGCAGGAAAACCATCACCGTGGTCATCCGGTAGTTCAAGCCCAGTCGCTTCACGGTCCATTGTACGAGGCTCTTGGTGATATAGGTGATCAGGAATGTCTCGAAGATCAGTAGGAAGAATGGCTTCAAGAGATAGAAGAGGCCGATGAGGATTGCCCAGAGGACCATCGGCTCCCAATTGTTCCAGAAAAATTTTTTGACGCCGGACCCTTTAAACATACTCAATTCCCCGGGGTATCTGGTGGCATAAACATTTGTTTCCGAAGGGAATGTTGCCCGACGACTGCAGCGACTGCAAGAGAAAAGTGCAGGCTTTGGCAATGGGTCAGAGGCCTCGCCCTACCCGGAAAATCAAGCGGTAGCATTCCGAAGGTAGGGCGAGGCTTCTAGCCGAGTCGTCCGTTTGTGTCATGACGCTGCCTGTGCCTGGAGACTTGTTAATTGTCCTGAATCCCGGTATGGTCTGGCCGATGGACACACCCATCCATAAACAAATCCCCTTGTCATTCCTGGAAGCCATTGGCCTGAGCGTGTTGTTCCTTACCGTCGGCGTCTGGGGTGCCGCCGTGACGACCATGGCGCTGATGGCCCTGGTCCAGCACATCGGCGGAGCGTTCAGCGCCTATCTGATGGAGACCGGCGCCGACCGGGTCATGCGGCGCTGTCTGATGGGGTGGGCCGCGCTGTTTATCATCGTTTTACTCAAACGGGCCGGGTGGCGGGGGTGGCGGGACTGTGGGTTTTCGATCCGGGATCCCGAGGTGTCGGCGTATCCTGTGTGGGGATATGTCCTTGTCGGCATCAGCCTGGGCTTGATCACGATGGGAGGCCTGAGCCTGATGACATTGCTCCTGGATTTGCGCGTTGTGACGCCCGTGGCCATGGTCTCGGAGGGCATAAGGCGGGCCATTTCCTTTATCGGTTCCGGTATTGCCGTGGCCGTGATCGAGGAAACAGTGTGCCGTGGTATGCTCTTCCGGGTCCTGGCTCGCAACTGGAGCAAATGGCCGGCGGCGTTGCTGACCAGTGCGCTGTTTGCCCTGGCCCATTTTCTCAGTCCTGATCCCCAGTCTTTTCATGGGGCGTCGTTCTTTCAAAGCAGCATCAATGTTTATATTTCAACCTATACCGTGACTGACTTAACCCCGGCCAACCTGAGGACATTTGTTAATTTAACCTTACTGGGCATCCTTTTCAGCGGATTTGTCGTCAGAACGCGGACGATCTGGCTGAGCATTGGATTGCATGCCGCTTGGGTATGGGGCATAAAATTCTTTCATTTGTGGACCGCGGCGGCGCCCAATGTTGCACCGACACTATGGCTGGGCCAAAGAAGCGATTTCATGGATTCCTTGGCGGTGACTGGGATGATGGTCGTGTTGATCGCCTGGGCCTTCAGCCGCCCGCGAAGGGTGGGGAGCGTCATGCGTCATCAGGATTTGTGCTGGCGCGTTCTGCCGGCGGAACGCGAATCCCTGCTGGGTTGGCTTAATCAGTATTATGACAACGGTGGCTTGAAAAAAGGAGTTGTCTTAAAAGATCATGACGGTTCCCGGGTCATGGCACAGGCGGGGCGGGTCTTGAAATTCTATGAATTAAAACAAGGCTGGGCGGGGGTCCGGTTTGCAATCCGTCCGTCCCGGGCCAGGCGGGCTTTCCTGCTTGGCCGGGACCTGCGGGCGTTGGGCATTCCCACGCCCCGCCCTATGGCCTGGATGGTCAGCCGCCGGTTTGGGCTTCTCCAGGCTGAAGCCCTTATCATTGTGGAAGCGATTGGAGCCGAGCCGTTGACGGATTGGTTGCTGCGGAATGCTGGCGATCCTTCGGTGCGCGCCGGAGTCATGGCGGCCTATGGCCGCCTGACAGCGATGGTGCATCAGGCCGGCTATTCCAACCGGGATATGAAGCATGACAACGTCATGTGTTCCATCAGTAACCCTGTGATCCTGCAGGTCATTGATCTTGATGGTATGCGCCACTTGTATTGGATTTCCCGGAGGAGGGCCGGGCGTGATCTGATGCGGGTGGGAAAGTCTCTGGCTTCGCTGGGCTGGTCCGGGGAGGCCGATGTCCGCGCGTTTTTTGACGCCTACAATGCCGGCGTGCCGCCGCGCCTGCGCCGCCACGTCTTCCCGTTGTAACGAATGTTAGCGTTGACTCTTTCGTCAAACCGGAATTTTCTTTCCAAATTCAGAGACCGAGGCCGAATAGTTGGTTTGCGGTGCGCCAACTTATGTTCTCGAACGAGGCATCCGAGATTCGACCGTCGGCATGTGATGTGCGCAGGTACTCCGCGTGCTGATGGTTATTCGACGGGTCACAGATGTCCGTCCCGAACAGAATGCGGTCGCTGAATCGCTCCATGAATGACCAGCCGTATTCCGGATCGCGGGTGAGGCCGTTATAGCCGCTGGCTGCATCCCAACCGCAGTACAGGTTCGGGTACGTATTCATCAACCTGGGCAGTGCGCCACCGGGAACAATCGGTCCCTTGGGATACGTGTTGCGGTTCTCAGTGGTCACATCCCCGCTGATCTCCGCCCAGAAGGGCTGGGAATGCCCGATGAATACCAGCTTGGGAAAAGCTGCCAGTGACGCATCGAGTCCGGCCATTCCAACCGTGTCAATAAGCCCGTAACAGGCAAAGCGTTTCGGTGCGACGTGAAAAAGCACCGGTAATTCACAGCGTTCGCAGTGTCGAAACAGATTCTGCACCAGCGGATCGCCGAATTCGAGGTTGGCGGTGATTTCCCCCACACCCAGACAACCGCGCCCCTTGTAGTAATTCAGGTGGAAGGAGAGATCGGCGTCCGGCGAATTGGATCCGTCCCGCGGATCAACATTGCAGAAGGGATGGAAACGATTGGGATAGGTCTCGCAGACCTCGATGACATCCTCGGAGGTCACCTGCTGATAACTGCATTCAGGGCTCGATGACGGCAGGAGAATACCCCTCTCAACACCCGTTCGATCCATCATCCCGATCAGTTCCTCAGGCGTCGCAAAGTTCTCCCCTGCTGCATTGCGCGGCAAACCCTTGCGTCGAGCCGTGTGCAGATGCGCATCAATAAACATGATTCCGTTCCTTTCCTGGGCGCTCTCGAAATCGTAATATGATTTATAAGGGGAAGATAATGCAAGATTTGAACCAAGACAAAAATGTAAAACGGAATCGATCCGATATTAACAATTGATGAAAAATCCCCTGGTGCAACAGTTCGCATACGCTAATAAATGTTCCTTTATTCAGACGTTGCTCCGCTCCCACGCTGTAAAAAGTGGAGGGAGAATTTTGATTGTTATACTGCGTCAAGATCTCTGCCGCGCTTAACGCGCGGGTGTAAAGTCGGGCTTCGTCGATTGTTCCTCTGAACCAAGCCCCATTGTTAACGTCCGCAAAATAAAAATTCGCAGCTGTGGCATAAAGCTCACCGGCTATCGTAGTGCCCTGCAATGATCCATTTATGTAAAAAGACATCAGATTTGCTGGGGTTCTCGTCGCAGCCACATGATACCATGTGTTCGATTGGATAATCAGGGAACTGCTTACATTACTTGAACCGGCATTTAATATAAGAGTTGATGATGATGATTGGAATCGTATTCTGTGATTATAGTAAACAGATGAAGCTGTTGCAAATTTGGCGGAAATCGACTGCCAGGACGGACTACCCGGAGTTCGCGCGTAAAACCAATATTCAATCGTATGCGTACTTCTGAAATAATCGAAACTCCCGTAATTTACCCTATCATTAATTCCGTCAAAGTAGTCCGCACCATCCACCTTTCCCGTCGTTATCAAGGATGCCCCCTCAATGGTGCCGTTGAGGGCGTTTGTGGTGGAATCATAATTGGTATCGCCTAATGTCTCGTTAAAGTGGCAGACCATCTTTGCTCTCGATTCCCACGTGTTGGTGATATTCCACTGTTTATTTGGGTCGGTACTGCCATAATACATGTTAATCACCGTGTCGACGTTTGAGGATAGAATATCCACTTTCACCCATGCAACTAACTGCCCGTTGGTGGCGATGTATTTTTCAATCTCATGGTCCAGTTTCACGTTGGAAGAATTTTCAAAGCGAATATCTCCGCCATCAGATTGAGCGATATGGCCGCCATTGGTGACATCTTTTAAAATCGCATTGGTAAGATTTATGAGGATAACGAAATTGGTAAAATTAGCGGCTACCTTGGTGTGATCCACGGTTATTGTCTGGCCATAAGACCATCCTTTCGGAAAGGGCAGGGCGGCCTGGGATTCACTTGCAGGCAAAATAAAAATATTTACAAGAATGAGTGTGGTAAAAAGCTGGAGTAATCTCTTCATTTTACAGCTCCATTCGCGCCCGTTATCTTCTGGGCGCTGAACTTACATTGCTTGGATTCCCTGGCCTGTCCCTACTGTTCATGGGCATACCTATTTCAACCAATGCTGTAAAGTATAAACTCCGACTTGCCTTCTTGCAAGGCTGTTATTTGCAGGCAACGTTGTCTATATTTTAATAATTGTTCCTTTATTCAGATGTTGTTCAGATCCCACGCTGTAAAATGTGGAGGGCGAATGTTGATTATTGTACCGCGTTAATATTTCACCTGGGCTCAAAGCGCGATTGTAGATGCGGACTTCGTCGATGATGCCGTGAAAATATTGTGAAAGTCCAACGCCCGTACCTATTCTTGCAGGGATTGTATTATCCCCCGCATTTAATGTTTGACTAAATGGACTTCCATCCGCAATTCCATTAGCGTACATTTGAAACTGTGAACCATTATATGTAAGAGTCGCATGATACCAGGTATTCCAAACAGTATTGCTTGAAAAATTATGGATGTCTGTTCCGTCATAAACATACATATTGGTTAAATTGGCAAATCCTATTATTATTGATGAGCTTCCAACTGCGCGTGCTATTGTAAATGCTCTGTTTGCATGGTTGCCTGGGTCGATTAATGATGGTTTCAACCATAATGATATGGTAGTTGTACTGTTTACTACTGGAATAAAATTAATTGAAGGTGTAAATAAAACATAATCATCCGACCCGTCGAAACTATCCGCGCCATCAACCTGTCCTGCGGTGATCAGGCTCGCCCCGTAAATCGGGCCGTGGTTTGTGTTCACCGTGGAATCGTAGTTGGTGCCGCCGGAGGTTTCTTTGAAATGCTGAACCATCATTAAGCTTGATTCCCACGTGTTAGTAACCGCCCACTGTTTGTTTGGGTCGGTACTGCCATAATACAGGTTAATCACCGTATTGACGCTCGACGATAGAACATCCACCTCCACCCATGCAATCAAGTTTCCGTTGGTGGCAACGTATTTCTCGATTTCATGGTCCAGTTTTACATCGGACGCATTCTCAAAGCGAATGTCGCCGCCATCGTCCTGAGTTACGTGGCCGCCATTGGCTACGCTTTTCAAGTTCGCATTCGTGAAATTAACCAGCACGGCAAAACTGGTCAGATTAGTTGCCACCTTGGTGTAATCCACTGTAATCACCTGGCGATAAGTCCAACCGGTCGGATATGCCGCTTGCACCTCTCTTGCAGGAACGAAAATAATGTTTGCAAGAAGGAGGATGGCAAAAAGCGGGAAAAACCTATTCATCTGACACCCCGATCCGTGATCGGATTTCTCCTGGGCGCTGAACTTACATCGCCTGTTTTCCATGACCTGTCCCTCCTTGCCGAGGAACGCGGAATCTTATTTCTGTTTCTGCTCCAGCTTGGCGATGCGTTCTTCCATGGCCGCGACCTTGGCTTTGAGCTCTGGGAGCCGAGCCGTGTGGGCGAAGATCTTGGTGGCTTTGTCGTATGGATAGGCCGGGGAGCCGAGGACAAATGTGCCGGAAGGGATATCTTTGCTGATGCCGGCCTGGGCGCCTGCGATGACGTCGGAGCCGATGACCAGGTGCCCGGCGATGCCTACCTGGCCGGCCAGGATGGTCCGTTCCCCGACGCAGGTGCTTCCTGAGATGCCCACCTGAGCCACGACGACGGCGTTATCGCCGATGATGACGTTGTGGGCGATCTGGACCAGATTGTCGATTTTAACGCCGTTTCCGATCCGTGTCTGGCCGAAGCGGGCGCGATCGATAGTCACGTTGGCGCCGATTTCGACGTCATCGCCGATCGCGACGATTCCGATCTGCGGGATTTTTTTCCGGACGGCGCCTTCCTGGACATACCCGAACCCATCACTGCCAATGACGGCGCCGTTGTGGATAATCACTCGATTTCCGATCTGGGCATATTCACGCAGGGTGACATGCGGATAGAATTTGCAGTCGTCACCGATAACGGTTCCATGACCAATATAGCAGGCGGCCACCAGAACGCATCGGTTGCCGATTATTGCGCCTGACTCAACGACACAATGGGGGCCGATAAATACGTCATTTCCCAGTTGGGCATCGCCGGCAATGACGGCGGTTGGGTGCCGGGCGGGTTTAAAGACAATCGGCGGCGGCGCGAACCATTGCGCGACTTCCGCGAACGCCTTATCGGGATTCTTGACCCGGATCAGCGTGGCCGAGCAAGGCCGGTTCCAGTCCTCGGCCACGATGACTGCGGTGGCCTTCGTGGCGCCTGCCGTGATAGCGTAGCGGGGGGTGGCGATGAAGGTCAGCTGTCCTGCTTGGGCTTCCCGGATGCCGGACAGTCCCGTGATGAGCGCTTCGCCATTTCCTTCCACGAGGCCGTTAAGCCGCCGGGCTATTTCTGCAACTGTTAAATTCATGGGACCTATTTTCCGGGGATGGATTCCGGCTTGGCGGATGGGGCCGGCTTGTCCTTGTTGAGGATGGCAATCACGGCGTCGGTAATGTCCAAGGACCTGTCGGCCACGATCACCGATTCCACGTTGTTCATGGTTTTACCGGAATTATCCAGGACCAGCGTGATCCCGTGGTCTTTGGCATAGCTTTGGATGACGCCGCGGATTTCGACGATGATCTGCTGTTGCAACTGGCGCATCTGGTCGCCGAATTGCTTTTTGCAGGCTTTGTCGAACGCCATGAGCTTTTCCTCGGCGTCCCGCACCTGCGTGTATTTTTCTTCTTCCAGCTGTTTCTTCTTTTCGCGCTCGGTGTCGCTCAGGGATTTATCGCGGGTTTCCGCGCTGAGGGTTTCCAGCTCGCTCTTCCTGGACTTGACTTGATCCAGAAGGTCACGGCGCTTGAGGTCCATGTCATCGGCGCGCGATTTGAACTGGGCATTTGCCTCTTGTGTTTTGTGGTACTCATCGAAAACGCGTTCCATGGATATCACCGCAATTTTCAGATCCGTCGCCGAGGCCGCCGGCTGAATCCCGGGCAGGAATATAAGCCCGGAAAACAGAATTACCGCCGCGTATTTTGACATAATAAATCTCCTTAGAACCCGTAGCCGATCCAAAAATTGAACCGGGGCGCGGTTCGGGAAACATCGCCGCTGACATCCAGGGGCCATGCATAATCCACCCGGATAGGAAATGAGGAGATATCCAGGCGAAGCCCTATACCGGCGTCAGAACAATATTGTGACAAATCGAAGTCGAAGGCGTCAAGCCAAACGTTACCGATGTCGTAAAACGCGGCAAAACGAAAGATTTTTTTATAAATCGGGATGGTGTATTCCAGCGTGCCCATGGCGCCGGATTTGCCGCCGATGGGATCGCCCCCCTCGTAAGGAGAGACATACCGGTACTTGAACCCGCGCAAGGTCTTCGCGCCGCCCAGGAACAGCCGGTCGAAGATATGGACGTCGTCATTATCGCCGTATTCCTGGACGGTCTCGGCCCAGAGACGCACGCTCAGGGTGTGATCAAACAGTGCCGGGAAATAGGACATGGTTTCAGCTTCGAGATTATACACGTCCACGTCGAAGCCCAGGGGGCCGCCGCTCAGGCGGGCGGACAGGGTGCTCTTATTACCGCGTTGGGGAACGTAGAGGTTGTCCCGCGTGTCATGCACGATGGCAAGCTTCAAGGAGCTGTCCATGTAATTCCCCTTTTCATCCTGAATCCGCTCGACGGCGTTAGAAGCGATGCTGTAAATGGAAATACGCTCCAGCCGATAGGTTAAATTGGCCCGCTGGAAGAACCAGGGGAGCGGTTTGCCCAGGGTCACGGCGCCGCCGATCCGCTGTTCGGTGTAATAATCGCTCAGGTTCCGACGCACAGTGTCGTACAGGTCAACGCCCAGGGAGAGCTTCCGGTCCAGGAACCACGGCTCGACAAAAGACAACTGGTAATCTTCCGTCTGACTGCCGAACTGTGTCCTGAGCCGGAGCTTCTGGCCGTCGCCGGTGAAATAGGGCCAGTTGAACAGGTCAAAATTGCCCTGGGTTAGTTCGACAAACCCGATGACGTCATCAATGCTGGAATAGCCGGCGCCGATCATGAAATTGCCGGTTTTGCCCTCTTCGACTTCAAAGATCACGTCATCCTTTAAAGGATTAAGGGTTTCCTGGGGATAGCTCCGCACGGAATTATCGGCGAAGAATCCCAGGTTTTGAAGAATGCGCTCACTGCGCCGGATGCCAACCTGGTCGTAGACCTCTCCCGGATAAACCGTCAATTCGCGCCGGATGACTTTATCCTTGGTTCGCGTATTGCCGCGGATATCGATATACCGGATATTGACCAGGGTGCCTTCCGTAATGTCGAATTGAATGTTCACGACGGCATTAGACGGATGGGCGCTGAGCAATGGCTTGACGGATGACCGCATGTACCCGCGGCGCTGATAGAAATCGCGGAGATTCGCCGCAGTTCTGGATATAGCTTCCATGGAAGCTATATCGCCGGTTTTGAGCTTGATCATGGCCCATAGATTCGATTCGGGGAAGAGCGTTGCCCCTCGAAGCGCGAGGGCGCCGATCCGGTACTGGGATCCTTCCTGAATGGTATAGGTGGCCATCAGTTTTTTGGGACTGTATTCGCGGACCTGGGGCTCGTTAATCTGCGCGTCCAGGTAGCCCCGGTTCTGATAAATCGCGCGCAGCAGGTCGCGGTCCCCATTCAAATCATCCGGGTTATACATGCCGCGCTTGGTGAAGAATGACAGGATATGCCAAAGCCGGGGCTTCATGGCTGCTTGCAGAACATCCGGAGGCACCGATTGCGGCGAAACGGCCTGCTGATGTTTCAGGCCGGTGAGCAACCGTTCCCCCCAAGGAGGGGGCTGGTATGTGTTGCCTTTGAATTCCACCTTGCGGAGGCTGGCGCAATCGCCTTCCTTAACTGTCAGATGGACCGTGGCAAAGCCGGTAGCCGGGTCCACATCGATCGTCCATTTGATCCGGGTGTCGAAATAGTAGCGGCTCCGATATTCATCCAGAACCTTGCGCCCATGCTGATTCAGGATGGCGTCGCTGACCAGATCTCCCGCTTCCAGCTCCATCCATTTGCGGACTTTGCTTTCCCCAAGAGCGTCGGCGCCGGAAATGGCAAGGGGTTTTCCCAGTTTGGGAATGATTTCAACGATATAGGTGAGAATAAAACCGGCGTCGGTGCGTGTCAGTTCCGTGTCAATGAACGAAAACCGGCCGGTGCCCTGGAGCGTTTTAACATCGCGGGAAATTTGCCGTTGGTCCACCTCGTTGCCGACGCGGGTGCTGGTGTAATCCAGGACAAACTCCGGATCTGGAAGACGGACCCCTTTGGAGTCAATCTTGATTTCCTTGATCACGGCGGCGCCCAGGAGAGCCGGAACCAAAATGGCCAGAAGCAGACCGGCGTAGGCTGAGGAGGTTGTTTTTATGATTCGCTCTCCGTGGCGGGGGAGGGGGCTTCCGTTCCATACCGGGCGGGTTCCGCAAAATTCTCGAAGCGCATGATGTCATCCAGAAATATCAGGTTGATTTCGCCGGTGGGCCCGTTGCGCTGTTTGGCGATGTGGACATAGGCCAGGTTGGGATCATCCACGTTCTCCTTGGTGTCGTCCTTGTACAGGATGGGCCTGCGGAGGAGGCAGACGACGTCGGCGTCCTGCTCGATCGACCCGGAATCCCGCAGGTCGGCCAGGCGCGGCTTGCCCTCGCGCTCCTTGGCCTCCGGCGCGCGGTTAAGCTGACTGAGTACCAGGACGGGGACTTTAAGCTCCTTGGCCATGTTCTTGATGGACCCGGAAATGGCGGCGATTTCCGCCTGGCGTCCTTCGCGGCGGTGATCCTTGGAGTGCAGGAGCTGGAGGTAGTCGATGACAAACAAGGCGATATTCTCCTTTTTCTTCATTCGGCGCGCGCGTGCCCGAAGCTCCAGAATATCCAGCCCGCCGGTGTCGTCGAGAAAGATGGGGGCTTTCATGAGGACATCCGCTGATTGGGCCAGCAGGCCGAATTGGGCGTCGGTGGCGAAGCCGCCGGCAATATTGTGGGCGGGGATGCGGGCGTGACTGCCCAGCATGCGCAGGATCAGCTGTTCCCGCGACATCTCCAGGCTGAAAATGCAGACCGCGTGGGGCGCGTCGAATTTCCCCAGGGCGACATGCTCGACGATGTTCATGGCCAGCGACGTCTTGCCCATCGACGGTCTGGCCGCCAGCACGATCATGTCGCCGTTATGCATTCCCAGGAGTTTTTCATCCAGATCCTTGTAGCCGGTGGGAATGCCGCTGAGCCCTTTTTTTGTCCGATGAATTCGGTCGATGGTGGTCATGGTTTCCATGACACCTTTGTTCCAAGGCAGGAGGCCGCTGTGGCGCTCCTCGGATATGTTGAAGAAATCCTGTTCCACCCTGGCCAGGATATGGTCGGCGTCTTCGTCGGACGAGTAGCATTCCGTTTCGGATTGGCGGGCGCAGTCCACGATGCGGCGCAAGAGGTGATGCTGGCGCACCAAGTCCACGTAATATTCGGCGTGAGCCGCCGTGGGCGTGGCATCCAGCAGCTGGTTGAGGAAGGCTATGCCTCCTATTTCATCGAGCTTGCCTTGGGTCTTGAGACGGTCGGCCAGCGTCAGGATGTCAATCGGCTTCCGGCCGTCGGACATCTCCATCATGGCGGTGTAAATGGTCTGATGCGAGCGAAGATAGAACGATTCAGGCTGGATTTGTTGTTCGATGCAGAAATCCAGAACTTTTTGCCAGTCGAGCAGGATGGAGCCGAGCATACCCCGTTCGGCGTCTTCATTGAACAGCGGCTTACGCTCGCTCCTGGCCGACTGTCCGGAAGCGCTGATCTCTGGAGACATAATGTTATTCTCCGACTACCCAGACTTTGAGGGATGTCTCCACCTCGGGATGCAGTTTGATCTTGACGGAATATACTCCCAATTCACGAATTGGCTCGCTCAGGTGAATCTTCCGCTTGTCCAATTCCAGGTCTTGAGCCTTCAGGCTGTCCGCAATGTCCTGGATCGTCACCGAACCGAAAAGCTTGTCATTTTCGCCGACCTTGACGGCAATGGTGCACGATATTTTCTCGAGGGAGGCTACCAGCGCTTGGGCCGATTCCCGATCATTCTGCTGTCGCAATTCGCGGGCCAGCCGGTTTTTTTCCAGCCGCTTTAATGCGGCCTGGCTGATCGGAACTGCCAGCTTCCTGGGAATCAGGAAATTGCGGGCGTAGCCGTCGGCCACCTTGACTTTGGCGCCCTCGAGCCCCAATCCCTCAACATCGGTCATTAAAATCAGTTCTCGTGACATTGTTGACATCCCTCCTCAAACGGCTTTGCCGCTTAATTTTCAAGTTCCAAATTACAAACAATTATCGTCAAACACTATCGGACCAGTCCCATAATCCGCGCCCGATGAATCGCTTGCTTGAGTTGACGCTGTTGTTTGGCCGAGGTGCCGGTGATCCGGCTTGGCATGATTTTTCCCTGTTCGGTCATGAACTTCTTGAGCAGTTCATGATCCTTGAAGTCGATGTGGACGATGCCTTCCAGGTACCGGCAGCGTTTCTCTTCCGAGAAGAAGCCGAAAGTGTCCTGGTTGCGCTTGGTTCTCGGCGGTTTGTTTTTATCTGATTTTCTGGGTTTCACATGGATCTCCTGTCATAATACCGTGGACCGTAAAACGGCACGGCGTTGGGTGTTAAAAAGGGAGGTCGTCGGCATCCGTTTTGCCGTCGGCCGGGGGCTCCTCCTCGCCGGCGGCGAGCGGCGGCGCCTCCTCCCGGTGCGCGGGTTCGGCGGCCGCCGCCGGGGGCGCTCCGTCAGCGCTCCGTTTAATGCGATCCAGGAACTGAACGCGATCGGCAACGACCACATGCCGGCTTCGCTTTTCCCCGTTGGACTCCCATTTTTCGTAACGCAGGGAACCTTCGATCAGCACGGAGGAGCCTTTTTTGAGATATTCGCCTGAGGTTTCCGCTTGCCGTCCCCAAACCACCACGCCGACGAAGCACGTGTCTTCCTTGGTCTCGCCGGTAGCGGTTTTGTATTTTCGATTGATGGCCAACTGGAGGTCCGCCACGGCCTTGCCGGAGGGAATATAGCGGACTTCAGGGTCGCGAGTCAAATTGCCGGCCAGGAAGACGCGATTAAGATTAGCCATAGTTTGTGCTCCTTGTCAGGGCGTAGTCGCCATCGTTATTTCCGCTGGTTTGGAAGTTTCCTGAGCCCGCGCCACGGCGAGAACGATCTGGGCCCGCAGGATGTCTCCGTTGAGTTTCAGCCGCTCCCGCAGGGGCGCCAGCTGGGATGGTTCAAGGGAAAACGTGAACAACACGTAGAACCCGGAATCCTTCTTCCTGAGCGGACGGGCAAAATTATTGCGTCCCATCCGGGTCATTGCGTCCACCGTGCCGCCCAGTTTGATGATGTCTGCGCGAATCGTTTCCAGTTTAGCTTCCAGCGCCGCTTCATCCGCCGGCGGGAATAAAATAATCATACCTTGGTATTTTCTCAATGATTCCTCCTAACGCGGCCTCGTCGCCGCCGAAATTCCAAGTTCCCGCATTGCCCGTTGAGCGGGCAAGCGGTCACTTTTTAATTTAACTTCAAACATGCCGCTTGTTGAATGCGTTCATGGCCGCATCCGCGCCGTGCTCCAGAAGGAAATCGACTGCGTCGGCCGTTGATTGAATTATCGGCTCCATTTCCTTCCAGGCCGTTGCCGCCAACGGAGTCAACACATAGGTCACCAAGTCCGTCTGATATTCATTGCGGCCGATCCCCACCCGGATGCGGGGGAATGCCTCTTGGCCCAAGTGGTCCAGAAGCGACTGCATTCCCTTGTGTCCGCCACTGCCTCCCCGGGCCCGAATACGCAATTGCCCCACCGGCAGGTCGGCATCGTCCGTGATGACGGTCAGGTCCTGAATTGCCGTCCCCGTCTTTCGCATGATGGCGGCCACGACCGGTCCGCTGTTATTCATGAACGCGACGGGCTTGACCAGCAATACATTATGGCCGGCAATCGATCCCTTCCCGATCCGTGCTCGGAACCGGAAACTGCGCCGCAAGGCGCAGTGATGCCGATTCGCCAATGCGTCAATCGCCTCAAATCCGACATTATGCGGGGTCCGGGCGTATTGACTGCCCGGATTTCCCAGTCCCACAATCACCTTGGTAGCCATGAGTCTGGCGATCGGATCAGGCTTTCGCTTTGCCCTTTCCTTCCTTGCCCTTGGTCTCTTTGCCTTTTTCCTTGGGTTCCGCCGGCTTTTCTTTAGAGGGGGCTTCCTTCGCTTCTTTCTCTTTGCCCTGTTCCTTGCCTTTTTCTTTGCCTTCTTCACCTTCTTCAGCGCCTTCCTTCTTTTCTTGGCCGATGACTTCAGGCCCCTCGGCCGCCGCTTCGCCGGCTTCGGCTTCAGGCTTCACTTCTTCCTCGATATGCGGCAGTTGGACGGATGCGACGGCGATGTCGCCGGCTGTCAGCAGGCTGAACTTGGGGTCGATCTTCAGATCGCGGACGAATAATCGGTCGCCGATATTCAGGGCGCTGACGTCCAGCGTGAACTCCTTCACGATATCGGTCGGCAGGCATTCCACGTCGACCGCGCGGAGAAGATGCTCGAGTACGCCGCCCTGCTGGGTGACGCCCGTCGGCTCGCCCAGGAGCGTAATGGCCACGGCCACGCGCAGTTTCTGGGTCATGGATATTTCCAGGAAGTCGGCGTGCAGCGCGCAGTCCCGGATGCGGTCGCGCTGGATTTCCTTCAAAAGGACTTTGCGCGATTCCTGGCCTTCAATCTCAAGGTCCAGGATCAGGTTCTGGGAGCCTTGATGGCGAATCATGAGTTCAAAGCTGTGACGATTCACCTTCAGCGAACGGGATTGCCCCTGGGTGTCATAAACCACGCAGGGCATCCACCCCTGCTGGCGCAGACGGTTCACCTGGCTCGAACCGACCTCTGTGCGGGGAGAAGCTGACACTTTAACGGATTCGATTTCCTTGATCATGAGTTCGTGCTCCCTGAATGGCGCGCCCCGCGCCATGAATCATTAGATGTTGAACAACGACGATACCGATTGGTTATTGTGTATCCGGCGAATGGCTTCCGCCAGCAGGTCTGCCACTGTCAGCACCTGGATCGACACGGAACTGGTCGGCGCTCTCAGCGGGACGCTGTCGGTGACAATGAATTCTTTGATGGCCGACCGGCTCAAGCGTTCGAACGCTTCCGGGATCATGACGGCATGGGTGACCATGGCGTAAATGTCCCGGGCACCTTTTTTCTTCAACAGGTCGGCGGCGGCGCACAAGGTGCCTCCGGTGGTCACCAGGTCGTCCACCAGGACGGCGGTGCGTCCGTCCACGTCGCCGACCACGTGATAGGTTTCAACGGAATTGGGGCTGGTCCGCTGTTTGGCGACGATCGCCAGGCCGGAATTCAACATCCGTGAATATTGATAGGCCATCTTCATGCCGCCGGGATCGGGAGACACGATGACCAGATTGTCAAAGCCCTTTTCCCGCAGGGGTTTTACCATAACCGGGGCCGCGCAGAGATGATCCACGGGAATGTCGAAAAATCCCTGAATCTGCTGGGTATGCAGATCCATGGTCAGCAAGCGGTTGACCCCGGCCGCCACCAGCAGATTGGCAACCAGCTTGGCCGTGATCGGAACGCGCGGCTGGTCTTTACGGTCCTGGCGCCCGTAGCCGTAAAAGGGGACGACTGCCGTGATCCGCGCCGCCGATGCCCGGCGCATGGCGTCGATGACGATCAACAGTTCCATCAGGTGCTCGTTGGGGGGATAACAAATGGGTTGAATCATAAACACGTCACGGCCGCGAATGTTCTCCGCGACCTTGACGGAAATTTCGCCGTCCGGAAAATGCGCAATCTGGATATCCCCCAGTGGAATGCCCAGATTTTTCGCGATACCCTCAGCCAGCTTGGGATTGGCGGTGCCGGTAAAAATCTTCATGTCACAAAACCTTCTTCCACGTTCCCCAGTCAAAAGTCACAGGTCTCTCCAGACTTTCGACCTTCAGCCTTCGACTTTCTTCTCATAGTCAGATTGCCCGACCAGGATTCGAACCTGGACTCTAGCCTCCAAAGGGCTGTGTGCTGCCGTTACACCATCGGGCAATTCCGCCGATGATTGCCGTGGCTGACGCTCTTCCAGCCCCCGCAAAGCGCTTTTTCGCGCCGCGCCACACCGCGAGAGGCGCCTCGGCGCTTCCCATCCTGCAAGGCTTTTATTCCTCAATGGCTTGAACCACACACGTCCACAGAGGACACCCTAAGTCTCCACGAATCCGTGCTTCCAACTCGCATCCCTGAGCGCGGTTTTCCACCAAAGCAAACACCGTTGATCCAGTGCCGGACAACAGTACACCTTTTGCGTTTGCTTTCTCAAGCTCATTGTAAATGATCTCGAGCAGAGGATATTTCTGAAAGACCGTCCTCTGCAGGGCGTTGAATAACCCGGCGGCAATCTGGTCCAGGGATCCTTCCTCTAAACCGGACAAAATCGAATCAAATCTACCTTCAGTCGGCGGGGAAGTCAAGTCTGGTCTATAGCGGGAGTAAATATCGCCAGTGGATATGCAGAGCCCCGGATTGACCAGGACCAGCCATAGGGAGGGCGGGACGGCTCGCCGGACCGCTTGGATGCATTCCCCGCGACCATTCATCTTGATGGCGCCGCCATGGACCAGAGCAGGAATGTCGCTTCCCAGCTTGGATCCCAGCGCCATCATTTCTTCCCGGGACAAGCCGGTGTTCCAGAGCGTATTCAGACCTTGCAGGACGGCGGCCGCGTCGGAGCTCCCGCCGCCCATGCCGCCGGCGATGGGGATATTTTTTTTCAGAACTATGCGCGCGCCCCCGCGATAACCGGTGGCTTCCTTCAGTAAATGGGCCGCTCGGGTTACCAGGTTTTCTTTCCGCAGGCCCAAGAAAACCGGCCAGGGAATACCTTCAAAATGCGTGAAGCTTTTGGCGACAGTGTTGATCTTTTCCGGCATGGCTTCCAGGATGAGTTGATCGCAAAGAGACACCGGCACGAGCAGGCTGTTGATCTCGTGGTAGCCGTCAATTCGCTTTCCCAGCACGTCCAGATATAAATTGATCTTGGCCGGAGCCTGAATTTCCAGTCGTTTCATGACGCATTCCTGTCGTTTCTACCTGGCAATACAGGTGGGTGTTATCGGTTAGAAACCGATAAAAGTCAAACAGGAAAATTGCCCCGTCCCGATTTGCAAACCCGGACATTTCACGCCAGGTGTTCACTCCTGACGTTCAACGGGCTTCGCGGCAGGGGCTTGTTGTTTCCATGCCGAACCGGTATTATGCGGTTGTTGAGTGCTGAATACTGGCTTGGCAGTTGATATCGGAAAACAAAAAGCCCGGACAATAAAGGCCTTCGACCGCCGTTGAATGAATAAGGGCCAATGAGATCGGGAATCCGGTTTCGATTAAACGGGGAGGATTGCCATGAGGAAAACGTGGTTGCTGTCCTGCGGGATTGTGATCGTTCTTGCCGGAGGGGGATTCCCGTGGCCGGGCGCGTCAGCGCCCCTGATTGTCAGTCCGGTTGAAGTGGAGTTTCGCCAGCTGGAGCGGGATATCCCGTCCCTTTACCTGATCAACGGCCTGTTTCTTTCCGCCGACCAGTCAAAAAGTCTTGCCGCCTTGCAGGGGGAAGGTAAACAAGTCACGGATAAAATCCGTCTCGACCTGAACCAGTTCTTGCTGAATCACGAGCAAGAATTGAATCAATGGCTTGAAGAAACGCTTCAGGCCGGAGCGGTGGCGGGGAAAGGTCGGGGAGGCGCCTCCAAGGATTGGGCGCAACGTCAGAAAGTCCGCAAGGAATGGATGGATCTCCTTAATGCGAAGGGCTCAGACCTGGATGACCTTGCCGGAAAAACGCTGGCGGTGCTGACGCCGGCCCAGGCGGATATCGTCAGCCGCTTCGTGCCTTGTTTCATTCCGCCCCGGGATTTCCGCAGTCCCGAGCGGGTTGGACAGGCCGATGGCGACACCTCCGTGGGCGAAACCATACTATCCCGTCTCCGGGAAGTTCCCAGAGAGAAACAGGATCAGGGGCTGGAAAGAGCTCTGGATATCCTGGTTCCCTGTGTCATGAAAAACCAACACGCGGCGTTGACGACTGAAGAAATAAAAAAACTGCGGGCCAACCTCAGTCGGGACCTGGATAAGATGATCCGGAAGATTCAGGTCATGAACGACGCCGACTTCCAATTGGAAAAATCCAAGCTGGTTCAGGAAATTCTATGTCTGGAGGAGAAACAGGCGCCGGAGTCCGATTCCCGGGAGGTGCTGAACAAGGTCAAGCGGTATCTGCTGAACCCGGGCATACAGGATATACTGATTCGCCGCTCCGGCGCCGCGCCGGCGTCTGACTCCGTTCCAATCATCACGCAGGAACTCCAGGATGCCGCGCTGCGGGAACGCGGCAAGCCGTTCCGGGCGGTGGGCCTGGCCAATGAACTGGGTCTGACTCCCACCCAGGCCGGCCAATTACTGCCGATTATCCGTGCCGTCGTCGAGCGGCGGCAACGCATTGACGAACAGGCGCGCCAGATCATGCAGGAAGCTTTACCGGCCTATCAAGCCCTGGTGAAAGAGCTGGCCGACCAACAGCCGGCATCCCGGACCGAAACAACAGCGAGCCGGTATCATCAGAAAGTCAAGGAGCTCTTTGAAGATGATTATATGAAGGAACTGCTGGTGGCGGAGGGCCAGGTGGATCTCCTGCTGGCGACCGACCAGATTGCGCTTCTCAGCGGACAGAAAAAAAACGGCAAGTCCAAAGCCGCGGGTTCAAAAAAACCGAACGACAAAATCACAAAGGAAATTCGCCGCCGCGCGACGGCGGTGTTTGACGCCATGGATAAGGCCAGTGACGCCGACTGGCTGAAAATCAAGAGCGATACCTGCCGGCGTTTTATCGAGTCCTGTGTGCGAAATAGTCTCATTGACCGGCAGGACGTGGATGTGGCCGCCCAGTCAGTGCGCGCCGAACAGGTTCTGGATAAGGCTCACAAGATGGTCCAAACGGATTATCTCCGGGCCAGGGAGGACCTGATTGTGGAAATTTGTCCTCGGCGCAATCAGCCTCGTCCGGCCGTATATGGCTGGAAAAAGTCGCACGGCGATCCTCTGGAAAGCTTGAATCCCACCACCTATCTGCTGTTCAGCCCGGCCATGGAGACAGTTCTGGAACGAGCGGCCAGCCGGAAGCCCGGAATGTTAAGATGAAATCTATCCAGCAGTGCGGATGCTCGCGGCGCGCTTTTCTGCGCGGCTGTGTTGTTGGCGGACTGGGGTTGGCGGCCGCAGGAGTATCGGCGGCGGAGACGCGTCGGCCGGCGGCCGCACCCAGGAAGCTGGCGCCGGTGTTCCATGAAGCGGCCTTCTGGGAGCCCGTCGCGGGCGGGCGGGTTCGGTGTTTGACCTGTCCGAATATGTGCGAATGTGGGGAAGGCGGAATAACCCGGTGCCGGACACGGGTTAACCGGGGCGGAAAATTATACACGATGACGTACAGTCGTCCTTGTGTGATCTATGTGGATGCCCTGGAGAAAAATCCGCTGTATCATGTGGCGCCGGGCAGTAATGCGCTGGCGACAGCTACGGCCGGCTGCAATCTTACCTGTACCTATTGCCAGAATTGGGACATTGCGCAGGTTGGTCCGGATAAAACCCGCAACATGGATTTATCGCCTGACGCCCTGGTCGGCAAGGCCGCGGAACGCGGCGTGAAATGGCTGACCTTTTCCTACACCGAACCGGTAGCCTACTACGAATATGCGCTGGATGCGGCCCGGATCGCCCGTCAGCAGGGTCTTAAGGTGGCGGTGGTGACCGCCGGCTATATCAATCCCAAACCGCTTGAAAAACTGATGGAAATCAGCGATGCCTTCAGCGTAACGCTGAAAGGCTATTCCCAGGAGTTTTATCAGAATGTGTGCGGGGGCAATCTGGAAACTGTCTGGCAAACCCTGCGGACCCTGGCTGGATCCGGTAAATGGCTGGAAGTCGTCACCTTGATTGTGCCTGGGATGAATGACGAGGAACAAGGATTACGAAAACTGGCCCGGATGCTGGCCCAGTTGAACCGGGATATCCCCATGCATTATCTCCGGTTTTCCCCGGCCTATAAACTTAAGCATCTCCCGCAGACTCCCGTTAAAACCCTCGAAAGAGCAAGCCAACTTGCCAGACAGGAGGGGCTCCGGTACGTCTATTTGTCCAACCTGCCCGGCCATTCTGGCGCCCATACCGTCTGCCCGTCCTGTTCCCGGACTCTTATTGAACGGGTCGGTTTCAAAGTGTTGCGCAATCAGGTGAAAAACGGGTGTTGTCCTGCCTGCCGTTTTGCCATTCCCGGCATTAATCTGGGGTAGATCGCCAGAGTGCCTCGCGGCTCTTAACCTCCGTAGCCAGGGTTACTACGGCGCAGGAGGCTTGCCGCGGAGTGCTTAACTTATAGAATCTATTCATTTCCTTTTTTGGCATGAAATATGCTCATAATAAATAGTAAGGTTAAGAAGGAAAAGAAGTGTTCTTTGAAAACGCCTGAATGAGGATGTAAAAATACCCTGCTTGGTTCGTGCTGCGAGCCTGCTCATCCCCCGCTTGTAACAAGAGACTCTTCGGAGTTTCACCTTGTTATTTGGGAACAGAGAAAGGCGAAGCCACGACTTATGGTGGGGTATTTTTTTGCCTGGATTGATGGTTGCCAGGATCACAGGGTTCAGAAATAGTCGGTTTTTGCCGGAAGCCGCCCCGGATTATCAAATTATAAAAAATGCAAATACCTGCCGGCGGTTGATATCGGTTTCTTTGTCATTTTTCACAATGAGTTTTCCAAGAGGCTCGATGGTTATGCCATTTTGCTCTACCGCTTGTTCCGCGATTTTGTCGTTCGTAGTCTTGAATTGAACAGCAATGATATCCGTCTTGGATGATTGCGATATCTGATACCTGAATATTGCGCGAAAATCGCGCAATATTCACTTTTCGTCAATGCTGACAAGGCATTGGCGAAAAGACGTCGCGTTGGGCGGATAACCCAATGGGTTATCCGCTCAACGCAAGTGGTTAACCCCTTGTAACCCCGC
>JAHIJO010000152.1 GCA_018898455.1 Verrucomicrobiota bacterium
CGACCGTAGCGCTATACCTTTGTATGCGCAAGGTCGGGAAGCCCGCAGACGGCCCAAGATCGCCGCAGCATTTTTCGAACCGAATTCGACACACTGCTGGGAGAACGGCATACTTGGGTTGCGGGCACAAGCCCGCGTTAGCCTTTGGCCAGGCTGGATCATCCAGCTCGCTTACTTCGGGTTTACTTGGCGCGCAGCGCTCCATAAAGCGGGAGCGCCGGCCGGCCCGCAATGCTATCCGTCGGCTGATGGATTGTAGGCGGGCTCCCGCACTCCATATAGTTTTCAATTGAGCTCGGGAGCCTCTTTGGAAGCCTGCGGGGCAACGGTTACCGATTCCGGCACCGGGGGTGTTTTCAACGGATCGAAAATCCAGCGCTTGTTAAACCAGAACCATTGTTCAGGCTGGGCACGAATACTCCGGTCAAACACATCGAACACGGTCTGGGTCATGCGCCAGATATCGTCCTTCTTACCCAACGCTGGATCGGAACGGATCGGATCGAAGGAACGGTACCGGTGATGGGTCCACCCGATACGGGTGATGATGCAGGGAAAAACGGGCACGCCCGTCAGCCGCGCGATCAGGCCCATGCCGCCGGCCACGTTCATGGTCTTGTCCAGAAACCGGATGGAAAGCGCCGGGGTTTTCGAACGCACATCCGGCAGGATGGCGAGCACCTTACCCTCCCGGATCTTACGAATAATAGTCTTCAAGACCGACGAACCGCGGAGGATGGTTTCGAATCCCGTACCGGCACGCTGGCGGTTCAGATAATCATCCACCCACGTGTTTTTCTGAGCCGCAGCCAGGGAAAACAGCGGAAAGCCGCAGGCCAGACTGGTCAAACTGGCCATCTCCCACGATCCCATGTGGATGGTGGCAATGATCGCTCCCTTGCCGCTTGCCTTCAGATGTTCCTGGATTGGCTTGGCCGCATCGCCCACATCAACCACCGACCTGACCCAGTCAGGGCTTGAGACCGGAAGCCGAATCATTTCCACAGCAGTAAAAATGAAATTGCGCCAGGATAACCAGGCAACGCGCCGCGCTTCCCGGGGACTGAAGCGCCCGGGGAATACATCCTGAATCCGGGTCACGGCCGCGCGAACGCGAAACCGGACCACGTGGAATCCCACCCAGGCCATACCCCAGCCGACGGCCAGGGCGGCGCGATACGGCAACAGGTTGATGAGCCCGGCCAGACCGCGAACCAATCCGTATTCCAGAATATATCGAAGCTTGGTTTTCAAGATGATTTCCCCAAACAAACCGGGTTAAGATTAACGCCCCCCTGCGGCGGCGTCAACCGGTTTGCGGACGCCTACCGGTTTCCGCTTGGCTTCTCCTCCCCCGGCAGGTATAGTACCGGCGTCATGGAAAGGAGCACCCGGAGGATAGAGAACTCTGATTTTTATCAGTAGCTGATCGCCTCCCAAGGCCATGCAACCGGATCCTCATTCATCGTTTGTGGACATCTTTCATCCGCGCACTTCCTATGAAGCCGGGATCATCCGGGAAACGCTGAAGCAGGAAGGCATAAACGTCTACATCAACAACGAAAATTTTGCCAACACAGGCATGGTGATCGGCACGGGGATGGACACCATGAAAGTCATGGTGCCCCGGACAGACGCGGACAAAGCCCGGGATCTGATCGAGCAGTTGGGATTCGTGAAATAAGGAGGAATAGATTATGGCACTGAACATCGGGATTGAGAAGCGGAAACTTGGGCATTTCCTCGTAAAGCTGGAAGGCCGGCTGGACGGCCTGACGGCGCCCGACTGCGAAGCCAAGATCGAGCCGCTCCTGGCGGCTTCCACCCGATCCATCGTCCTGGACCTGGCCAAGCTTGATTACATCAGCAGTATGGGCTTGCGTGTCATCCTGGCGGCCCGCAAATCCCTGGCGAATCACAAGGGTGAATTGCTCCTGACGCATATGCAGGCGCCGATTGCCAAGGTGTTTGAAATCGCCAAGATCATGCCCGGCACGTTCATCTTCGAGTCGGTAAAGTCGGCCGATATCTACCTGGACGCCGTTCAGCGTCGCGAAATATTGAAGAACGAAAATCTGCCGGAATAAGAACTCGCAGAGCCGTTGCCGCGGCTATAGGCCGCCGGATAGCGATGCGAGCTGCTCCAGCAATGAAGGCGGGCGGGCTTTCCGCAGTATGTATTATTGCCTGAAAATAAGGTCTATTGACCGGTATTCTTTTTTTCAAGAACAGTTCTTATTTTCTGCAGAAGTTGATCATTTCGGATTGGTTTTTCCACAAATTGATCAATCGGCAGCCAGGTATCGTCCCGGTCATTATTCGAAAATGTGCCGGCATAGACTCCTTTTTCATTGATCGCCGAAAGCATGATAATCGGAATGGACGCAGTTGCCTGGTTGTTCTTGATTTGCCGGGCGATATCAAAGCCGGCATTCGCATTCTGAGGAAAGATAACATCCAGAATCACCAAGTCCGGCTTCCGGACGACGAGATTCTCAATAACATTTTCCTCGTTATATTGACACGCCACATCATAGCCATGGGCCTTGAGAACAATACTCATGGCCTCAACAATATTCCGATCATCATCAATAATATATATTTTTTTCATTGATTTACCCATGGGTAATGGTTTTTATTGATAAACAAAAAAATAGCATTTTCTATGTTTTATTGATAGTCTTTTTTTACTCCGGATTTATTTCACAAGAAAAGCAAGTGGCTCGCACACAATGAAAACAGACGTTATCGCAATTATTGGCGCCGGCAAAGGCGGGACCGCGATTCTTGAAACACTGCTGAAAATGCCAAGTGTTTTCATCAAGCATGTTTGCGACGTTAATCCTTCCGCTCCGGGAATTACCCTGGCCCGACAGCACGGGATTCAATGCCACACGCAAATGACCGAAATCTGTCAAGATAAAGAAGTTGATTCGATTTTTGAAGTAACCGGCCGCAAAGAAATATTCGCCCAGATCCTTGCGAACAAGCAGGAAAACACAAGGGTTATCGGATCGGAGGACGCCCGAATTATTTTCCACTTGCTCGATTTACAGCAGGAAGTCTCCGACCGCCTGGAAGATAATAACCTTATTCTCGAACGCCGCGTATTGGAAAGAACAATGGAGCTTGAAAAAGCCAATACGGAACTTGAAAAGAAAATAATTGAATATGAAAAACTCAACGAAAAACTTCTTCTGATCAACAACGAAAAAACGAAGTATCTCATGCATGCCACGCATCAGCTGAAAGCGCCGTTCGCCGCCATCCAGAGTTATGCCGATTTAATTCTAGACGGTTATGCCGGTAAAATTCCGCGGATGACTCTGGATATCATTAAAAAAATCAAGGAACGCTGTTTATTGCTGACCGATGCCATCCAGGACATGCTGGAACTGGCCAATTTGAGATCCCTTGTCAGAGAAAACATTAAAATGGAACTTTACCCGCTTGATAGCATCATTACCTCCGTGGCCAATCACATGGCCGAACTGGCCGCTTCACGGAAAGTGCTGTTATCTGTCCCGGCAACAGGTGATATCATGGTAAAGTGCAATAAAAATCAGATTCTTATTATGCTTTCCAACCTGCTTGAAAACGCCATTTACTACTCACCCAGCGGAGCCACCGCAACCATTGCTATTAAAGAAGACCCGAATTCATCGGTCAGAATATCCATTATTGATTATGGTATTGGCATTGACGAGAAATATCAAAGCCGTATTTTTGACGAATATTTTCGGGCCAATCAGGCCGTTGAAGTTAATGAACGCGGCACCGGTCTGGGGTTAGCCATTGTCAAGGAAATAGCTCAGGTCCACGAAACCAACATTGAAGTGGAAAGCGTCCCGGGAAAGGGTTCCGTTTTTTCGTTTCATTTGAAAACGGCTCAAAAACACAAGGATGACTGACGATCCAACCCCAAGGAAGGCGGGATCGTCGGCGTCGCACCGGGTTGCGAGCAAACATGCGCGGCCAGGCGGTTGGCCGTTTCATGGATCCGCTCATTATCCAAGCCTCTCAGCAGGCCCATCACCATGCCCGCGGTAAACGCGTCGCCGGCGCCCACCGTGTCCGCAACCTTGACCCGAACGCCCGAATGCGTCAAGGCGCCCTCCGGGACGACCAACACACTCCCCTGTGCACCCCGGGTCAACGCCACCAGCCGAAGCCGGTATCGGGACCGGAGGGTCTTCATAACCTGTTCGTCCTCGCCATTCACCGCGAGCAGACGCGCAACGACCGGCAATTCCTCATCGCTGATCTTGAGGATATTCGAGAGCGACAGCGTGTCCTGGATGATTTCCCGGTTGAAAAATTCCTGACGAAGATTCACATCAAATACCCGGAGACAGGACGGAGGCGTAGCCGCGAGGAACGCGCGGATCGTTTTCCGGGAGACCTCCGAACGCTGGGCCAGCGAGCCATAGCAGACCGCATCCGTTTTCGACGCCAGGTCCCGCAGAGCCTCGGACCAGGGTATAAAATCCCAGGCAACATGCTCATGGATTATATATCGGGGCTTACCGTCCGCGTCCACTTTTACATCCACGGTTCCGGTCGGATGCGAGCCATCCACCGCCAGTCCGTGACGGTCAAGCTTCAAGGCATCCAGACGCGCGCCGATTTCCAATCCCGCCGGATCGTCACCCACACAACTGACCACGCATCCGGCGGCGCCGAGCGCCGTCGCGTGATAGACAAAGTTTGCGGGGGCGCCGCCCAACTGTTTTCCACCGGGCAGACAATCCCACAGGATCTCACCGATACCGACCACGGTGGGACGTTGTTTCATAAAGAACCTATGGGACTTCATGCCGGTTCGGGAAGCAGCCTTAGTCGCGCATCTAAAAACCAGCCGCCAGGGCCTTGGCTTCGGCAATGACCGCATCCCGTTTCTGCGCCGCGATCTCGGGGCCGCCCTGGAGGGTCGGCTGAACAATCAGCGAACGGATATTGGTGAATCCGATAAACCCAAACACCATCTCAAGGTAGCGCTGTTGAAAATCAACCGTTTGGGCATCGGGACTGGAGTAATCACCTCCACGGGCATAGATAATCAGCATCGGTTTTCCCGATACCAAACCCTTATAACCTTCGGCAGGGCTGAAAGAAAACGTGTACGTCGGCTGAATCAACACATCCAGATACTGTTTCAAGCGATACGGAATGCCGAAATTCCACATCGGCACCGCGAGCACGTATTTATCGGCGGCCTTGAATGTTTGAATCACTGATTCCACGGCTTTCCAAACCTTCAGTTCCCCGGCAGAATGCTCCGTCCCATGCATGATGGTGTACTTGGCCGTGACCGCCAAGCCGTCAAATGCCGGAAGGCGGGCACGGAACACATCAATCGTCTTGACCCGATCTTGGGGATGCGCCTGCCGGTAGGCTTCAATAAACGCATCGGCCACCTGGCCGGAATACGAACGGTCCGTCCGGGGCGATGCTTGAATATACAGCAAGGCGCTCATGACTAGGATTCGATTTCGATGCATTCAACCGGGCAATTGTCGGCCGCTTCCTGACAGGTCTTGACGGCATCCTGAGGAACTTCCGCGACTTTCACAATCGCCAGCGAATCATCAATTTCAAACACATCCGGGCAGGTATCCGCGCAAAGCCCGCATCCCGTACAGGTATCCTTGTCCACTGTGACTTTCATGTGATTCCTCCTTGCAATAAGGGACTATGGATTGGATTGATGGCGGCAATTTATCGGTTTTCTTGTCATCTGACAAACAAAAAAAGAGATCCTTCTCAAAACCACTTTTCCCTTTTAACGGGGAACGGATTTGGCACATTATATGAAGGGCAGGCGGCCTGTCCTGAGCATTGTCAAGGGCCTCGACCACCAGGGGCGCGGCGATGGAGTCCATGCCAAGCGCAGGACACGATTTTCCGGGTTGTTATCAGGATGGCCGGGTGGCCATGGCCGGCGAACATTTCTTTAGCACGGCCTGCGGATCGACTTGGAACTGAAGGGCCTTGATGTTGTCCTTCCCGAAGCGCTCTTGCAGGCGGGCCAGCATGGACACGCGCTCATAGCGGATCAGTTCATTGAGCCAGACGGCGCTATCCACCGCAACCAGGAGCGTGTTCCGATCCAATCGGACGGGTTGAGTATGCCGGGCGATTGTCGGTCCGACGAGGCTATCCCAGGCCTGTTCCATCTGGCGCCAAGTGCATCGATTTCCGGCATTCATCATAGAAAACACATCCATGATGGTTTGGCGAATGGAGCAATCCGGATCGGGCGGCGCCGGTTCCGGATCTGTAAGGCGCAGACGCTCCCGGTCTTGTTGCCAACGGGATTTATCGTAATGCTTCCAACGGGTCATTTGCTGCACTTGGCGCCCCCAAAGCAGGGCGGAATGTCCGGATCAATGTAGGGGTTATGCTTGCCCTTCGGCTTCGCTCAGGCACTTGATCCTGTCGAAAGGCTGAACCCCCATTCCGATCCGGTGCGCAGCCACGCGAAACGCGTGGCAAGCAAGTTCATCACGCCCCAAGGCATGGCAGCGCCCCCTACAATAAAATTTCCTATTAGGGTAATAGATTCAATCTATTAGTCAGGGGGTTTTCCTATCCGGTTTCGGCGCATTGAGCACAGCCGCGCCGCCCAGATCCCCCAAGCGGGCTTTTTCCAGGTCCGTCCAGAGCGTCCCCTGTCCGGCGTGGAGAATATTGATTTTCAGATCGGCGCGCAGGTGGCTGGCAAACTCCCAAAGACTGAACGCGGCCGGATCGCCAAACGCCTTGGCCTTCAACAACTGCCCATTGGCTTTTTCCCCTTCCACCATCTCAATGATCTTGGCGTCCGCCTCACCAAGCTTGCGCGTCTTTTCCGCGCGACTGGACGCGGTATCCTTGTCGATTTCCGCGACCTGCTTGAGGGCTGTTGCCCGGATTTCCGCCATTTGTTTCTCCTGGTCCGCCTTGATCTCCGCCTTCAGGCGCTCGGTTTCCTGCATCACCTGTTCCCGGCGCTGTTCGATGAGCCCCAGCTCGGTATTCAGGTCCGCCTGTTTCCTGGCCGTGTTCTGCATCTCCTTGTTGGTCAAATCCTGCTCGGCGGCAATACTGGCCTGCTGGATGGGATCCAGAATCTGCATGGGCACGCCAACATGCCGGATCAATGCGTTATGCACGATGATTTGCTTTTCCTTCAGGGTGTTGGCCAGGCTTTCCGTCAAGTCGTTCTGGAATTTTTCGCGGCCCTCGCCCACGATAAAATCCTTGGCCCGGTAGGCGGAGCCCTTGAGGCGCGAAATGGAAAGAATCTGGGGTAGGATGATCTTGTCCACCACGGCCGGCAGGTCGCCGTAACTGCGAAATACCCACGCGATCGCTTCCGGAAGCAATTCCACTTCGACGGTCATGTCCAGGCTGATGTCGAACCCGTCGCGCGATGGGAATTCGACAAACTGGTTCAAGGCAAATGTGGCTATCGAGTCATCCTGTTTTGGTTTTCCCGGTGAGGGTATTTTCGACCCCTTCCCTGCCTTCGACGCCGCAAGAGCAGAACCGGCCAAGGATTTCCGCAGTCCCTTGCCCAATTTTTCGACATCTGCACTCTGGTTCTGGCTCAGATAGCCTTCCCGTTTCTGACGCTGAGCCTGCAGAACGTTCTGCTGGAGATCATCAGTCGCCTTACTTTGAGTGGCAATCTGGCGTTTGGTGATCACCTCACTGCCCAGGGGCCCCAGTAAAGAAACCTGATTCACACCGACTTCAAGCACATCAATGGTGTATTCCTTCGGATTGACATAATAAAACCCGGGCTGAAGCACATCCTGGCGCACGCCTTTCTGTCGGGACTCGGCAAACTTGCCGGATGGCGCCTGTTCCCCGGAAAGCGAGGTCATCACCCCCACGTATCCCACCGGGATATTCACGGCATCCATGATGTCGATCCGATATCCTTGGGGGTTCAGCCGGTACTTGCCGGGACCCAGCACCCGGCGCCAAATTCCTTTCTGGCCGGGCTCGGCCAGGAATTCGCCGGGCGGGAGTTCTGCGCCCACCTTGGAGGTCACAATCACCACTTTGCCTGGCGGAATCACCGTCACCGGAAGGATATCCCGCTCGTAAAAAATTGGATTCCGGAAATGGCGTCCCTCGCCCAGGACATCTTCCTGGACGCCTTTCTGGCCTTTCTTTGCCAGGATTTCGCCCGGCGGCAGGGGGGCGCCGTTCTTGGCGGTGATCACCGCCATCTCATCGGGATCGATGTAAAACCGACAGAACCCCCACTGCCAGACCAACCAAAGTCCGCCGACAATCATCACAATCCATATTAGAATGCTGATAGCGTTTTTCATTACTGGACCTCCTTGGGCAGGAAGGGAGTGAAGATGGCACCAAGCCCTTCCGCTTGATCACCGCTGAGCACTGAATGAATGCGGGGCGCCACGCGCTGGTAAAAGATATATCGCGAGAAATTCATGCCAGTGCCGAACGCCTTGGCCTGCTCGGCAAAAACGTCGGCTTGCGCCTTGTTGTTCAATCGGATCACGTCCCGTTCCGCCTCGGCCTTCAAAAGCACAGCCTGGGCCTGGAAAGAGGCGGCCTGGCTTTCCAGCTTGGCCACTTCCAGCTCCTTATTGGCGGAAATCACTCGAACCGCTTGGTCCTGCTGGGCCTCGATGACCGCCCGAATCCGGGAGGTGTCCGCCGCCACTTTTTCCTTGTTCTGGACCGCGAGCATTTCCTGCTTGGTCAATTCAGCCTTGGATTTGGCCTGCTCGATCTGCTGTTCAAACTTCCTGGCATTCTGCACCGCCACCTCGCGATCCCGGATGATGCTGGCGATTTCCTGCGGCGCAATGATATTGCGGATCAGCACCGACTTGATGGCCACGCCCCATATTTTGCACTGGGACCGCAGGTGTTCTTCCAGGTTGTTCTGAAATTTCTGGCGCGTCTCGCCCACGATGTACGCAATGGCCGGATTCTTACTCCCTTCAATCCGGCTGAATCCGCGCGCGCGGGGCAGGATAACCTTCTTAACGATGTCGTCCATGTCCCCGACCCTATGGGTCACGAGCGCCGCCTGCTCCCGAAGCAGGGCGAATTCCAGCGTACCTTCCACGTTGACCGTAAAGCCATCCATGGTCAGGAAACTGATGGCATCGTCGCCGCTCATTTCAAACCGCTGACTCTGCAGGTTGACTTCCACCACGCTGACCATATAGGGGTTCAAGTAATAGGTTCCGGGATCCAGCACCTCCGGCAGAACACCTTTCATCCCCGGCTCGACCAGGAAAGTGTTGCGTTTTTCAGCCGGCACATCGTTATTCAACGCATCTTGGCCAATTTGCGACATGACCACGCCCACTGATCCGGCGCGGATGGTGATGGCATCGAACAACCGGATATCATAGGCATAGGGATTTATCCGATACTTGCCGGGACGAAGCACCTCGGCGACAATCCCCTTGTAGCCGTCTTCGGCGATGATCTTGCCCGGCAGCAGATCTTTACCATACAGCCGGATCTTCACCCCCACCTGGCCCGCTGGAATATCCTTGATCTTAGCGTATTTCCACCCCCAGGAATACGGATTGCGGAAATACCGGCCTTCAGCCAGCACGTCCATCTGGATTCCCTTTTGGCCTGGTTCCGTCGCCAGAATCTGGCCGGACGGCAGGTCCTTGCCAGTTTTATGAATCAGGACGGCCAGCGTCCCGGGTCCCGGTTCAATCCGGCAGAAGAACCAGAACCAGAGCGGTAAAATAACCAGCAACACAATCACCGCCAGGGCCCCCATCGGTAAACGGGGTGCAAGGGCGGATATCCGGCCCACCAGCGCCGGTGCTGGTGGCGGCGCCACACGGTCATAATTACTTTCTCTCATAAGCCGGCCTTTCTTTTTAAACCGATTCCCGAATTGACAGCATTGCGCTAATTAAGCAAACTCTATACCATGAAATGGGTTAAGACAAGTTCATTCCCACATCCTATTCTGCGCCGTACCATCATTGTCTGCCTGGCCGCCATCCTGCTGACCTGGGGTTTGTTTTACTGGCGCATCCACGCATACGACAGCGCCATCGCCGAGGCCAGCCGGCTTTATGGGGTGGATGCGCGGCTGATCCGGGCAGTTATTTGGAAAGAAAGCCGGTTTAGCTCAAAACGCGTAGGGAAAATTGGCGAAATCGGACTGATGCAGGTGACCCGGGATGCGGCCAAGGAATGGGCGGAAGCCAACCAGGAAAAGACCTTCGTGCTGAACGACCTGTTCCGGCCCGAGATTAATATCCGGGCCGGAACCTGGTACCTTGGCCGAGCCATCCGGTACTGGTCCGCCAAATCCAACCCGCTTCCCTACGCCCTAGCCGAATACAACGCCGGGCGCTCCAACACCCTGCGCTGGGCGGCCGCCGACAAGGGCGACGCCAAGCAATTCTGGAACGACATCACGTATCCCACTACCCGCCGATACATTCACGACATCCTCATTTACTACCGCGGATATCGCTGAATTGCAGGTTATACAGGCGCCGATAGATTCCATCCCGTTCCAACAGCGCGGCATGCGTTCCCGATTCCACGATCTGTCCACGCTCCAGCACGAGGATAGTGTTACAATGCATGATCGTCGATAGCCGGTGAGCGATGGCAAAGACCGTGCGTCCTTCCATCAAATCATCCAGCGCCCCTTGAACCAGGCGCTCGGATTCGGTATCCAAAGCGCTGGTGGCTTCATCCAAGATGAGAATCGGCGGATTGCGGAGAATAGCCCGGGCAATCGCCAGTCGCTGACATTGTCCACCCGACAGCCGCACGCCCCGCTCCCCAATAACGGTTTCATACCCATCCGGCATCTTGATAATGAACTCATGGGCATTGGCCCGGCGCGCGGCTTCTTCAACGATCTGATGCGGAGCGTCGGTGTGACCATAGGCAATATTCGCCGCCACCGTGTCGTTGAACAGGATGGTATCCTGGGTCACCATGCCGATCTGCTGGCGAAGGGATCTCAGCGTATATTGCCGGATATCTGTGCCGTTCACGAGGAGCTGTCCGGCCGTAACGTCATAAAAACGCAGAATCAGATTGACCAGCGTCGTCTTGCCGGCGCCCGAACTACCGACAAGTGCCACCCGCTGGCCTGCCGCCACGGTAAAATCTATATCATGGAGCACCCGATGCGCCTCGTAGGCGAAGCTGACCTTGGCAAACCGGATGTTTTCAATGACGCCTTGAAATGGGATGGCGTCAGGACGGTCGAAAATAAGGATGGGGGTGTCCAGCAATTCGAATATCCGGTCGGCCGAGGCCGAGGTCTGCTGGATATTCAGATGAACTTTACTCAACTTTTTTACCGGCTCATAAAGCGCCATCATGGCAATGGCGAAGGTAATAAAATTTTTAGCCGGCATATTGGTCCAACTAGCGTACACCAACACAATCACCAGTCCGATCATTGAAATAAAAACAATCGTCGGTTCGATGGCCGCCTTATCCCGGGCCACGCGCATAATCCGGTTAAAAAAAATCTGGCATTGATCGAAAAACCGGCCCACCTCATATGTTTCCATGCCAAATGCCTTGACAATGCGGATGCCGACCATTGTTTCCTGCATGATGGACACCAGTGAGGCCATGCGCTCCTGGCCATGCCTGGCATATCTCCGGACGCGGCGACCGAAGATCGCAATGGGGATAATGCAGATCGGGAACAGGATCAGTCCCGCCAGCGCCAGTCTGGCATCCAGAGAAAACAGCACCCAGACCGTTCCGATCAACGCAAACGGCTGCTGGACCAGGTCGCCGATCACGACCGAAACAGCCCGCTCGATCATCATGGAATCATTAATTGTGCGGGAGATTAATTCACCCGTTTTACTCTTGGAAAAAAAACGCGCCGATAGATCCTGAAGATGGGCAAAAGTCCTGATACGGATATCCATCACAACCCGATTGCCCACCCACTGAATATGGTAATCGCTTAGAAACTGGCCCAGACTCTTAAATAACGCAAACACCAGGAAAAGCATCGCCGTAAACAGCATCTGACATTGATTGGCATTAAAATAGTGTCCGAAAAAACCGTACACCCCATCCTTTACGTGCTGCAGCACCCGCGATATGAAAAGACTGCCGGAATTCAAGGTGTTCCCAAGGCCATCGGAAGGCACCAAATCTCCGAACACACATCCCAGCATGTCATTTGCGCTGAAAAGAAGACCGGAAATGGAAATGCCGGCTAAGGCGCCGCACAGACTGCCCGCGATCAACCGGACCAGATAGGGCCGGGTATAGCCGATCAGCCGGCGGTAGCTCAACCATTGCTTTGGAAAAACATCCCACTTAGGCATCGAAAATTTCCCTTGCACATATCGAACGGACGAACTTAACTGTTGCCGACCAGTCAACCGGCAAATTGACTTCGGTCTTCCTGGGCGGACTCGGGCTAGGCATTCAAATAACGTTCCGCTTCCAAGGCAGCCATGCAACCGGACCCGGCGGCAGTGATTGCTTGACGATACTCCGGATCCTGGACGTCACCCGCGGCAAAAACTCCCGGGATATTTGTCCGGGTATGATCGGTTAGAATATATCCGGTTTTGTCCGTGGCCACCTGCCCGGCAAAAGGTTCGGTGTTGGGACGGTGACCGATGGCCACAAACAGGCCTTCCACAGGCAAGTCGGAAATGGCGCCGGTCTGGATGTGCTTGAGCCGCAGTCCCACTACTTCCCGCCGGACCACATCCAGCACCTCGATAACAACGCTGTTCCACAACACCTGGATTTTGGGATTTTTTAATACGCGCTCGATCATGATTTTCGAGGCCCGGAACTGGTCCCGTCGATGGATGATCGTCACTCGGGACGCAAAACGCGCGAGAAACAGGGCTTCCTCCATGGCGGTATCTCCCCCGCCGACCACCGCAACTGCCTTATCACGGTACAATGCGGCATCGCAGGTGGCACACGCCGACACACCGCGACCGATCAACGCCTGTTCCGATTCCAGACCCAGATAAATCGCGCTGGCACCCGTGGCGATAATGATGGTTTTCGCCTCCAGAGCCTCGCCGCCGTCAACCACGACCTGGAACGGCTTCCGGCGGAAGTCCACGGCCGTGACTTCCCCGCTCTTCAGCCGGGCACCGAACCGCTCCGCCTGACTGCGTAAGGTCATCATCAACGTAGGGCCGTCAATACCGTCGAGGAAGCCGGGGTAATTTTCAATCAGGTTGGTGATGACCAGTTGTCCGCCGGGCTGAATACCTTCCAGGACAACTGGCTTCAGGCCGGCGCGCGCGGAATAAATAGCGGCCGTCAACCCGGCCGGCCCCGATCCAATAATCACCATGTTCTCCATAACCATCAGCCTTTCTCAAAATGTCACAGGGCCATGGTAACGCTAACGGCCCCCTAATGCCATATCTTGTTTGAGACCTCGTGGCAATTCCATAGTCTTGACAAATTCCTGTATTCTTATGATTCTATCGCTCCTGTCAAAACCAAACTCATTGCAGAAAGGATGCGACCATGCCGGATATGCTGGAAGATATATTTCGCTTACAAGGAGAATTAAACAAACGCATCGGCGTGGATACCCTGGCCATGCCGGAATCCCGCCAGCCGGAATGGGTCTTGAATTATTGCCGGGCAATGTCCCAGGAGGTGGCGGAACTGACCGACAGCGTGCCCTGGAAATGGTGGGCCAAGTATCAGCAGTTCGACAAACAAAACGCCCGGGTTGAGGTTGTGGATTTGTTCCATTTCCTGGTATCACTGGCACAGGTTCTGGGCATGTCCGCCCAGGATATTCATCTGGCCTACATCCAGAAGAACAAGGTTAATGTCAAGCGTCAGGATTCCGGCTACACGACAAAAAACGAGGATGACAGCCGGCATATCAGCTAGGTGTAGCGGAGCACTTCATCAACCGTGGTATAGCCGTCAAAAATATTGCGCAGACCGTCGTCCCTCAAGAGGCGCATTCCCTGTTCGATGGCCTTGTTCCGAATTTCCAGGGTGGGTTTCCTCTGGTTGATCAACACCCGAATGGCGTCCGTCATCGCCAGGCATTCATACAGTCCCTTGCGGCCGCGATAGCCGGCGTCATGGCATTCGGGACAGCCCTTACCATAATAAAAGGAACGATCCCCCACCGATTCCTCTTTCAGGCTCAACTGCTCCAGAATCGGCTTGTCCGGCTGATACGGCGTTTTACATTTCGTGCAGATCACCCGCACCAGGCGCTGGGCCATCACCGCTTCCAGCGTTGAGGAAATCAGAAACGGCTCGATATTCATGTCGATCAGACGGGTAATGGCGCCGGCAGAGTCATTGGTATGGAGGGTGGTCAGCACCAGGTGTCCCGTCAAGGACGACTGAATGGCAATCTGGGCGGTTTCGGGGTCGCGAATTTCCCCGATCATGATGATGTCCGGATCCTGGCGCAGGAAATGGCGTAAAATGCGGGAAAAGGTGACGCCCACCACTTCATTCACCGGCACCTGAATAATGCCCTCGATATCATATTCCACAGGATCTTCGCACGTCAGCAATTTTGCCTCCACCGTATTGATCCGGCGCAAGGCGGAATACAGCGTGGTCGTTTTCCCTGATCCCGTGGGTCCGGTGACAACGACGATGCCGTTCGGCTTTTGGACATCCTTGACGAAGGCGTCATAAACATCCGGCGGCATGCCGAGGTTTTCCAGCTCGAGCGACACGGTAGACCGGTCCAGAATCCGGAGCACAACGCTTTCCCCAAACTGGGTTGGCAGGGTGGAAACACGGAAATCAATGGGACGCCCCACCAGATTCATTTGAATGCGGTTGTCCTGCGGCAAGCGCCGCTCCGCGATGTTCATCCCGGCCATGACCTTGATGCGCGAAATGACCGGCAACGCCAGGCTCCGGGGCGGCGGCTGCATCTCATACAAGGCGCCATCCACCCGGTATCGAATCTTGAATTCTTTTTCAAAGGGCTCGAAATGAATATCCGAGGCCTTGGATTGTACCGCCTCATAGAGAATCAGATTCACAAACCGCACGACCGGCGCCGAATTCGCCGCTTGTTCCAAGCCCGTTTCATCCGCTTCCTTGCCTTCCGTTATCTGAAGTTCCATCCCCTGCTCGAATTCCAATTCCAAAGCCGACAGCATGTCGTTGATGGAGGCATTGTCGTTGCTGAAAAAGCGCCCGATCAGGTTTTTAATATCCTCTTCGCGAGCCATGACAAAGGAGATATCACGCGTCAGCACGAACCGGATTTCGTCCATGACTTCCAGCGTCGGAAACTGCGAGGTGGCCAGCACGATGGAATTCGCCTTGGATGCAATCGGCACGACGTTATACATGCGGGCAACGCTGGCGGGAATGGTCTGGATCACCGTCGGCTGAATGTCCATTTCCTTCAGGTTGACGATCGTGGTCCCCAGGTGGTTGGCAATCATGACCAGCAGGTCGTCTTCCCTGATCACGCCCGTGTCACTGATGATTTTATGGATCGAATTTCCGGTCCGCGCCTGTTCCTCACAGACATCTGCCACCTGCTCGGGCGTCAAGGCGCCGTTATCTTTCAGCAGTTGCAATAACGGATCCTGATTGGTGACTTCATCCATAACGGACCTCTATCGCTTTCGCGCGCCGACCCCCTGCAGTTTATTGATGATCGCTTCGGGGTCCTGGGCTTTGGTAATTAAATCCTCATAGGTGATCAGGCCGGCTTCATACAGCGTCATCAGGTGCGCATCCAGGGTGACCATGCCCCACTTGGCGCCGGTCTGAATATCCGACGTGATGCGAAAGGTCTTGTTCTCGCGGATCAGCGACTGGATGGAGGGCGTACTAATCATTATTTCGAACGCCGCCAGCCGGCCCGGCCGATCTTTGCGAATAATCAACAGCTGGGAAATGACCGCCACAATGCTGGAGGCCAACTGAACGCGAATCTGTTCCTGCTGATTGGTCGGAAAGGCGTCCACGATACGGTCCACGGTGCGCGCGGCGCCGGTCGTATGCAGGGTGGCAAAAACCAGGTGGCCGGTTTCCGCGGCGGTGATGGCGGCTTCCATCGTTTCCAGATCGCGCATTTCACCGACGAGAATGACGTCGGGATCCTGGCGGAGGGCCCGCCGCAATGCTTCCTTGAAGTTGGGCACATCCACGCCGATTTCGCGCTGCGTGATAATCGATTTCTTGTGCGAGTGATAATATTCGATCGGGTCCTCGACGGTAACGATATGACAATCCCGCTCAATATTGATCAGATCGATCATGCTGGCAAGGGTGGTTGTTTTGCCGGACCCGGTCGGCCCGGTGACCAGGACCATGCCCCGGGGCCGAAACAGCAGATCTTTCACTTGAGCGGGCAATCCGATTTCATCCAACGACAGCAGTTTTGAAGGAATCTGGCGCAATACCATGCCGATATGACCCTTGGATTTCAGCACGCTGACACGGAACCGGGCGGCCGTTCCGAAGCTGAAGCCAAAATCCACTCCCCCGATTTCGCGGACCTTCTGCTGGTAGTTCTCGGAGGTTATGCTTTTCATGAGGCGTTCCGTGTCATCCGGCGCTAATGCCGGCAGATCCACGGACTGCAGGTGCCCGTGGAGTCGGAGCGTGGGCGGCAACCCCACGTTCAGGTGCAGGTCCGAAGCGCCTTCATCCACGACCACTTGCAGCAGTTCACTCATGCTGATATTGGCAACTGAATGTTCGCTCATGGCGTCAATCTCCCATGGTAATACTCAATACCTCACTCAGCGTGGTCATGCCGGACACCACTTTCCGGAGTCCGTCTTCGCGCAGTGTCCGCATGCCCATTTCCCGTGCCCGCCGCCGAAGTTCATCCGAGGCCACCTTGCGAAAAATCATCTCACGCACATCATCATTGATAATGAAAACTTCGAAGATTCCCTTGCGGCCCTTGAATCCAACCTGACTGCAGGCATTACATCCTTTTCCCCTATATAAAGGAGCCTTGGTCAGTTGCGCAGCGTCCGGGCCCAAGGGTAAAAGTTCCTGTTCCGAAGGCGTGTAGGTCTCTTTACATTTTTCGCATATGACCTTGACCAGGCGCTGGGCAATGGTTGCCCGGATGGAGGAGGCTAAAAGGAATGGCTTGACGCCGATATCCAGCAACCTGGTGATCGCACTCGGGGCATCGTTCGTGTGCAGGGTGCTGAATACCAGATGTCCCGTCAAGGCCGCATTGATGGCGATTTCGGCGGTGTCGAAGTCGCGAATTTCTCCGACCATGATGATATTCGGCGCCTGGCGCAGAATCGAGCGCAGAACGGCCGGAAAAGTCAGGCCGATGTCCTCGCGGACCTGGACCTGATTGATTCCTGACAGCTGATATTCCACCGGGTCTTCGACGGTAATGATCTTGCAGTCAGGCCGGTTGAGATGATTCAATATGGCATACAGGGTCGTGGTTTTTCCGGACCCGGTGGGGCCGGTCATCAGGAGAATACCGTCGGGCAAACCAATGAGTTTTTCAAAGACCTGCTGGTCGTCGGCAAAGAACCCGAGCTTGGGCAGACCCAGTCCCAGGTTCTGTTTGCTGAGAATGCGCATGACCATGCTTTCCCCATGGGTGGCGGGCACCGTGGAGACGCGAAGGTCCAGATCTTCCCCTCCCACATTGATTTGAATCCGTCCGTCCTGGGGAACACGTTTCTCGGCAATTTTCATTCCCGACATGAGCTTCAAACGGCTGATAATGGATGATTGCAGTCGTTTGGGCGGGTTTTCCACTTCCCGCAAATCGCCGTCAATACGGTACCGGATACGGAACCGCTTTTCCATAGGCTCCAGATGAATATCGGACGCACGGTTGCGCTGGGCTTCCAGGATGATCAGACTGACCAGCTTGATGATCGGCGCATCCGAATCGGTGGTTTCGGATTCATCCGACAGGTTGCCCATATTGACCGAGATATTGCCCGTCTCCTTCTGGCCAAGCAATTCCTCGATCGATTTCTCCACCCGTCCATAATGATGATCCAGGGCAATTGAAATTTCCTCATCCGATGCCACGACGCCCTCGACGTTCCGCTTGAGGATGTACCGCAGACTATCCAGCGTTTCAATATCCAGCGGGTCGGCCAGAGCGACGGTCAGCGTATTGTCGTTACTGAATACCGGGACAACCTTGTAACGGCGCGCGATGGCGGCGGGAACCTGCTTGATAACTTCAGGGGGGATCTCCTGGTCGGCGAGCACGATCACGTCCATGCCCAACTGCATGGCCACCGTTTTGAGAACCTCCATCTTGGAAATCACGCCGGTTTCCACGAGCACGTCCACCACGCTCTTGTCCGCGCCGGCCTGACTCCTGGCTTCCTCAATCTGCTCGGCTTTGATCAAACCGACATCCTTGAGAATCTCAATGATATAATCGTCATTCCCGGTCAAGGCATGGCCCCTTTCCGTATCCTCGATACAAGATCAGTCTATACTTAGTTGGCAGTCGTGGTCAATTTTTTCTTTAAGAGTTCCTGGACCCGCTGGGGATGGGCTTTGCCTTTGCTCGCCCGCATGACCTGGCCGACCAGAAACTGCAGCGCCGCCGATTTACCGGCGCGAAAATCCGCCACCGACCCGGGATGGTCGGCCATGGCCTTCTCCACCATGGCCTCGATGGCACCGGCGTCGCTGACCTGGACCAAGCCCTTCTGCTTCACCCATAGCTCGGGATCGCCTCCCTGTTCGAACAGCGCCGCAAAGACATCCTTGGCAGTGTTTGAATTCACGACCTGCGCCTCCGCCAAGCGGACCAACTCCGCCAAGGCCTTGGGCCGGATGGCCGCCTGATCTATATCGATCCCCTTTTCGGACAGCAGTCTCAACATTTCCGTCATGAGCCAGTTGGAAATAGCCTTGGGACCTGTTTTCGCCAACTTTTCATCGCCCGCCGCCGCGGACGGCGCGACGGCATGAGCGCTTCGCGTCGCCTGGCTGGAGGCATAATACCGGCAGGCCTCCTCAAAATAATCAGCCATCGCTTTGTCCGCGGACAGCACCCGGGCATCATAGGGAGGGATGCTGTACTGCCGAACCAGCCGGTCGCACCGCTGACGGGGCAATTCGGGCAACAGAGCTTTCCAACATTCGATTTGCTCTGACGACAACACCACCGGCATCAGGTCGGGATCAGGAAAATAGCGGTAATCATGCGCCGCTTCCTTCGAACGCATGGATTCCGTGATCCCGGTCTCCGTTTCCCAACGCCGCGTTTCCTGGACGATGGTTCCCCCGGATTCAAGCACCGCAATCTGGCGCTTGATTTCGTATTGCAGGGACTGGAACACTCCTTTGAATGTGTTCAGGTTCTTGATTTCAGTTTTGACGCCCAGAGCCGGCTGACCTGCAGGGCGAACACTGCAATTGACATCACAGCGCAAATTGCCTTCTTCCAGATTGCAGGGGCTGATGCCGCCATAGAGCAGGATTTGCTTCAAGGCCTGCAAGAAGGCGAAGGCTTCTTCGGAGGAGTCGAGTTCCGGTTCCGTCACCACTTCCATCAGGGGGTGCCCCGCGCGATTGAAATCAATACTGCTCGCGTTGCGGACGTGCATGTTTTTGGCCACATCCTCCTCAAGATGGATCCGGGTGAGAGGAATCGTCTTGGCAACCCCATTCGCTTCGATGGCTACGGCTCCGCCGATGCATAAGGGCCGGTCATATTGCGAAATCTGGTAGTTTTTCGGCATGTCGGGGTAAAAATAATTCTTCCGGTCGAATTTACTGAACGGATTGATCTCGGACCCCAGCATCAACCCGGTCATGACGGTCAGCCGCACGGCTTCCTCGTTGATGACCGGCAGGGCGCCGGGATATCCCAGGCACACGGGACACACGTGCGTGTTGGGCGGCGACCCGAAATCCGTGTTGCAGGCGCAGAACATCTTGGTCCGCGTGGCCAACTGAACATGCACTTCCAGCCCTATAGTTGCACTATAATTCATTGTCGTTTTTATCCGTCAAATGGAGTTCGGGAGCCATAACCGGCGGCTTCTGCCGATGCCAGGCGGTGGTCTGTTCATAGGCATACCCGGCCCGGAGAATCCGCTCTTCGCAAAACGCCGGCCCGATCACCTGCAATCCGATCGGCAGGCGATGAGACGTGAACCCGCAGGGAACTGAAAGCGCGCACATTCCCGCCAAGCTCGCCGGCACCGCGAAGATGTCACCCAGATACATCTGCAAAGGGTTCTGGCTCTTTTCGCCGATTCGATAGGCCGCGGTCGGCGCCACCGGCGTCAGCAATACATCGCAAGCCTGAAACGCCTGTTCCAAGTCACGCCGGATCAAGGTCCGCACCTTCTGGGCATTCAAGTAGTAGGCGTCATGATAGCCGCTGCTCAGCACATAGGTTCCGAGAATGATCCGGCGCTTGACCTCCGGTCCAAACCCCATCGCCCGCGTGCGCTGGTACATGTCCATCGGATCGACGGCATCCTTGACCCGCAATCCGTAACGCACGCCATCGAAGCGGGCCAGGTTGGCCGACGCCTCCGCGCTGGCGATGATGTAATAGGCGGCAACGGCATGCGGCGTCATGGGCAACGACACGTCAACAATCCGGGCCCCCAGCCGTTCGCACTGGCGAATTGCTTCTTGAACACCGGCTTCCACATCGGGATCCAGGCCTTGAATGAAATACTCCCGGGGAAGCCCCAATTTCATGCCGGAGAGGTCCCGTTGGAGCGCGGCCTGATAATCCGGAACCGGCGCCGCCACCGAAGTCGAGTCGCGAGAATCGTGTCCGGCCATGATCCCCAGCAGGATGGCCGCATCCCGGACATCCTTGGTCATCGGCCCGATTTGATCCAGGGATGACGCGAATGCCGTCAATCCGTAGCGCGAGACGCGACCATAGGAAGGCTTGAGTCCCACACACCCGCAAAACGACGCCGGCAGGCGGACCGACCCGCCGGTGTCCGTGCCCAACGCGGCAATCGCTTCATCCGCCGCAACGGCCGCGCCGGAACCGCCGCTGGATCCACCCGGCACACATTCGCGATTCCACGGATTGCGGGTGATATGAAACGCCGAGTTCTCCGTGGTGGACCCCATGGCAAATTCGTCCATGTTCGTCCGTCCCAGAAACACAGCGCCTTCAGCCCGAAGCCGGGCAATGGCGGTGGCGTCATAGGGCGAACGATATCCTTCCAGGATCCGGGAGGCACAAGTGCAGGGTTGTCCGGCTACGTTGATAACATCCTTGACGGCAATCGGAATTCCCAGTAAGCGCGCCGTCTTACCCTGCCGTCGCAGGGCGTCGGCTGCATCCGCCTGCCGGAGCGCCTGCTCCTCATCCACGCTCAGGTACGCGCCCAGATTAGGTTCCAGGGCGTGGATCACTTCAATGAGATTCTCAACCAGCTGGCGCGACGAGCAGGTGCCCCGCTCCAGAAGCTCGCGGCACTGATGCACGGTCAATTGATTCCATTCCGACATAGGATTGTCCAACCTAGACGATTTTAGGCACCAGGAATTGCTCACCGTCGTGCACCGGCGCATTGGCCAGCACCACGTCCCGGTCCAATCCTTTCCGTTCCTCGTCTTTACGAAAGACATTGCGAATCTGGACGGCATGTGCCATGGGTTCCACGCCGGACACATCGACCTGCTGGATGATTTTCACGTAAGCAACAATCTGGTCCAACTGACCTTGGAAATCCCTGATTTCCTTGTCATCCAGGGTCAAGCGTGCCAAGTGGGCCACATACGGCACATCGATTGTTTTTACGGCATCGCGTCCGGAATCGAGAACCATAAGCACAGCTCCTTACCAGCGAAGGGATTGAGAATTGCACCGGCAAAAATGTATCATGAATAGTAAATTTCGTCTACTGTCAATCCGGCTCCCGTGCTATCTCTCACCGCTTGTATTTGAGGTCAAGTTCAGGTATGAATGAACCGTCCCCTACGTGTCCGAAAAAGCCGAGGTAGATCAATTCGGTTTAGAGGCCCCAGACTCATGCGCTTGCCGGTGGGCTATGCAGGGTGTAGAGGAACAGGGGGATATGCTTCAGCTAACATCATGTATACAAAGACCCAAGAGGGAGGTACCCATGCTGTCTGCTGGAAACAGGTGTAACCAGAGGACTACCATTTGCGACTAATTAGAATAGAAGGGATGCTCAATCACCTGAGGGAAGGGAGTGTTGGCATCGCCCCGCTATGCAGCGCTGAATGCGATCTGGATATCATCACGCGAGTTCTTGGCGGCGATGGTGAGGCTTTCGACATACTGCTTCGCCGACACGGTGACCACGTGTTTAAGATTGTCGCACGCCGAGTGCGCGCGGAAGATGTCGAGAGCGTGGCCCAGGAGGTTTTCGTGGCTGCCTTCCGGTGCCTGCGCACCTATGGGGGCAAGCATCCGTTCGAAAACTGGCTGGCGCGTATCGCTCGCCGGCGTTGCTGTGACTACTGGCGGTGCCAGGAACGTCGTGTGCCGACTGCAACGGGACCGCTGGAGGTAGACCAGCGCGCATGGCTGGAACAAGTCAGTTCCGGCCTGTCCGTTGAGGCATTCGAACGCGAGTGCGAACGGAAGGAGGCGGTCGAAGTCATGCAAGCGGCTATGTCGAAACTAGATGCGGAGGACAGAGCTTTGATCGAAAGCATCTATTTCGAGGATGTCCCCCTCCGGGAAGTCGCGGCCACATTCGGGTGGTCTTTGGCAAAAGTCAAGGTTAGGGCCTATCGGGTTAGGAATCGTTTACATAGGGTGATTGAGCGCATGGTCGAAAGCGAGGCGGCGACATGAATATAAACAAAGCGAAGCGAACACGGATGGAACAGGCCCTCCGCGAAGCTTACCACCGGCAGTTTTTGCCATCGCCCGGCGCGGTCTGGTACCAGACGGTCATGGAGCAGGTTCGGCGGGAATCCCTGGCTGGCAGCATACCGTTCCTGCCGGCCGAGCTTGTAGCCTGGCGCTTCGCTTGGGCTGCGGCTGCGGCCGCCATATTGATAGCCATTTGTGGATTCGCCACAATGCCCACCGATGCCCAGATCGTGTGGGATCTGCACCATCTCGCGTCGCCTTACGAATGGTCTCTTGCCATGGGGGAATAGCACATCATGAAAACAAAGATCTGGCTGGCGCTTGCGATTGTGTGCGCATCGGGTCTCAGCATCGGTTTCTTCGTAGGGCACCAGTTTGAGCACCATCATATGCATCGGCTCATGAGCAGAGGCCCCGAACATTTCGAGCAGGAACTCATGACCCGTCTGACCAAGGGTCTGGTCTTGAGCGAAACCCAGATTCCGCTGGTCCGCGAGAAGGTAAAGGCCGTCGCACTGGTCTCTGAGCAGTCCTGCCGTGAACAAAAGACGATTATGCGCGAGAAAATGACCAATCTGCTGAAGGACATCCGACCGCTTCTGAGCGAGAATCAGCAGCGTATCCTGGACGAACTCGATGTGGATGTCCTTCGGCCGCGCCATCGGGACGCCACGGGGCCAAGCACCAACTATCCGCCGACGGACAGTCGCTGACCACGGCAACGCCCTTGCATCTTAACTGTAACCGCCGTCCGCTTCCCGCCGACTAATACTGGTAACACCCGCATGGCATCCATCGGACAAGGCCGAGGAACAGCGGGGCATTGCATATTTTTGAGGAGATCAATCGACCGTGATATACCGATTCATGGCGGGCACCTGGCTATGCCTGCTGTCCATATTATCCGTATCCCGGGCGGGTGAGGTCAGTTTCACCGGGGCATACGCAATGGCCGTGGCGCAAAGCGAATCGCTTCAGATCAGCGTGGCGGAGTGGCGCGCGGCCGAAGCCCGTTATCGTCAAGCGCTGGGCGCGATGTGGCCGGAAGTGAACGCCAAGGGCGAGGCCAACTGGAACGACACAAGTGACTTTTACCGGGCGGGGTTGGGCGGAAGTTGGACCGTGTTTGACGGCTTCCGCAAAGCGCGTTTGGCAGACGCCAGGCAAGCGGACGGACTTGCCCGTTCCCACGATGCGGAGTATGCGCGCCTGCTGCTCTACGAGGATGTCGCGGATGTTTTCTACCAGGTCCTGTCGTTCCAGGACCAGCGGACAGCATCGCGGGAACAACTCAAGGCCCTGGAGAGCCGGGCCGTGGAGCTGGAACGCAGGATAAAAATCGGGCGCTCGAAGCGATCCGACCTGTTAATGACATCCAACCAGATAGCAGAAACACGCCTGATGATCGAACAACTCAACCAGGCATGTGCGGCGACGTTGGAACTGCTGGCGTTCGTGACCGGAAAACCAGCATCCGATCTCCAGGTGGTTGATCAGACGCCGCTCCCCGCAATCGGCGAAGTGAACAAATATCTTGCAACCGCAGCAACCCGGGATGACATCAAGGCCCGCGAGGCCAGCGTGAATGCCTCGCGATCGGATCTGGGGGCAGCCAAGTCGGACCGCGCGCCCAAGGTGACTTTGGATGGAAATGGCTATCCCTTGCGCGCCCCCCAGGACCAGGGCGAGTGGGACCTGGTCCTGCGCCTGGAAATGCCCCTGTTCGACGGGGGGATACGTTCGGCACGCGTTGCGGAAGCAGGACAGGCCCTTAGGATCAGCGAACTGCGCCTGGCGGAACTGCGGCGATCTTCGGAACGGGACGTCAGGCAGGCCTATCAGTCGTTGTTTTACGAACTGAGGCAGTGGTCCGAACTGCAGACGGGGATCGGAGTCGCCACCGAAACACTGGCGCTCTTCCAGAGGGATTATGAGCTGGGACGTGTCAACAACCTCGACGTGCTCACGGCCTTGGTGCAGTTCTGGGGGATGCGCCGGCGTGAGGCGGCCCTTGCTCATCAACTTCGCGCCGAGATGATCCATCTCCACGTAGCCGCTGGAAAGGCATCGCCATGACGCTATCCGACCTCTCCATTCATCGTCCCGTCTTTGCCTGGATGCTCATGTTCGGCCTGATCGTATTCGGCGCAATCAGCCTGAACAGGATGGGCATCAGTCAGATGCCCGACGTTGATTTTCCCGTTCTCGGAGTTCGTGTTTCCTGGGAGGGCGCCGCCCCCGAGATCATGGAATCCGAACTCGTTGACAAGATCGAGCAGCTTGTGATCGCCGTGGACGGAGTGAAGGAAATCCGCTCGACCATCCAGCAGGGACAGGCAAACGTCGAACTGGAATTCGAACTCAGTCGCGATATTGACGCCGCCCTGCAGGAGGTCCAGGGGGCGCTGGCCGAACTGCGCCTGCCGTTGAACGTGAATCCTCCGGTTATCCAGAAGAATACCACCGAGGGTGAGCCAGTGCTTCGCATCGGGGTGTCCGGCGCGCAATCACCGCGCGAACTGGTTGATTACGTCGAGACATTCCTGCTGGATCAACTGCAGGTCATTCCCGGCGTGGGGGAAGTCGCGCTTTTCGGGTTTGGCCAGCGCAACCTGCGCCTCTGGGTGGACACCAAGAAGCTCCAGGAATACGAGTTGACCATCCTCGATCTCCAACAGGCCATCGAGCAGGAGCACACTGAACTGGCAGCCGGATATATAGAAAACTCCAAGGAAGAAATGAATCTCAGGACCATGGGGGAAGGCCTTACCGTTGAGCAGGTCGCCAACATCCCCATCTCGCATCGAGGCGGACAACCGATCCAGGATGCCACGATTCTCCTCAAGGACGTGTCCAGGATCGAAGACGGCTTGAGCGACGTGCGTCGCCTCGTGCGGATTTCCGGCGAGCCGGGCTTGGTCATCGGGATCAGCAAACAGCGCGGGGCCAATGAAGTGGAGGTCGGGCGCCGGGTCCGGGCGCGCTTGGATGAACTCCAGCCGTCGCTGCCCAAGGGCATGAAACTTCAGGTTAACGCGGATTTCACCCGCGCCGTGGAACAGGCCGTGAAAGCAACGGAGCACGAGCTGGTGATTGCCGCCATGTTGACGGCCCTGATTTGTTTCCTGTTCCTCGGAACATGGAGCTCGGGCTTCAATATTATCCTCGCCATCCCGACCTCTATTATCGGCACGTTCTCCATCCTCTATTTTGCGGGGTTCACGCTCAATACCTTCACGCTCCTCGGTCTGGCGCTGGCCATCGGCATTGTGGTTGACGATGCGATCATGGTCCTTGAGAACATTGTCCGTCATTTCGAGATGGGGAAAAATAAAGTCAAGGCGGCCGAAGACGGATCACGGGAAATCATATTTGCCGCCGTGGCCACGACGGCGGCCGTCGTGGCGATCTTCCTGCCGGTGGCGTTCATGTCGGGAGTGATCGGCCGGTTCTTCTTCCAATTCGGCGTGACCATGACGGCGGCGGTTGCCTTGTCGCTGCTGGAAGCCGTCACCCTGACCCCCATGCGACTCTCCATGATGATGTCGCGGCGCAAGCAGGTCAGCTGGCTGGAACGGCACTCCAGTGCTTTGTTCAACGGGTTAAGTCACGCCTATGGCTGGCTCCTGCCCCGGGCCTTGCGGTGGCGCTGGGGCGTGTTGGCCGGCGCCCTGGTCATCTTTCTCGCCTCCTTGTGGCTGGGAACTGCGCTGCGCCAGGAATTCGTGCCCTCCCAGGACATGTCTTACATCGGGGTCAGCCTCCGGGCTCCGGTCGGATCGTCCCTGGCCCTGACCGATACGCGAGTACGCGAGGTGGAGTCGTACTTCAAGAAACGCCCGGAGATTCTGAGATCGTTTACCATGGTGAGCAGTGGAGGTCAGGCGCATATGGGACTCACGCTGGTCGAACGCAATCAGCGCAAGAAAACCCAGGCCGAACTGATGAACGAGTTTCGGCGGGATCTCGAGCCGATCAAGGGATTACGCATCTCGTTCCAGGATATGTCGGCCCGCGGCCTCACGGCGCGGCATCGTAGTCAACCCGTTGAGTTCAATCTCAGGGGGGCCGACTACGCCGTACTGGAGTCAATCTCCCGGGAAATCATGGCCCGGCTGGAGAAGACCGGCCTGGTTGTCGACCTGGACAACAACTACCGCACCGGCATGCCGGAAGTCAGGATCATCCCGGACCGGCAGGCCGCCGCCGCGCGGGGTGTGACGATGGAGGCTATAGGCCGGACGGTAAACGCCGCCATGGGCGGCATCCGTCAGGGGAAATTCACCCGGGACGGACGCCGCTATGATATCCGTCTGCGTCTGACGCCGGAAGACCGGCTGATTGCGGACGATGTAAACACCCTGGCGGTTCGCAATTCATATGGGGAACTCATCCCCTTGGAAGATGTGATGCGCCTGGAGACTGTCAAAACCCTGCAGAACATAAGCCGCATCAACCGCCAGCGCTCGATCTCGGTGACCGCCAACCTGGCCGCCGGCGCCTCACAAGCCAGGGCCCTGGAGGAGGCCGAGAAGATTGCACGGGGAATCCTGCCGCCCGGTTACACCTTCAACCTGGAGGGCGGCGCAAAAACATTCAGCGAATCATTCGGCGGGCTCTGGTTTGCCTTCGTGCTGGGCATTGTGGTGGCCTACATGGTCCTGGCTTCGCAGTTCAACAGCTTCATTCACCCCTTCACCGTCCTGCTGGCACTGCCGTTCAGCATTACCGGCGCGCTGGTAACCCTCTGGGGCGCCAACCAGTCGCTCAACCTCTACAGTGCCATCGGCGTCATCCTGCTGATGGGGATTGTGAAGAAAAACTCGATTCTTCTGGTCGAGTTCATGAACCGCAAGCGCGCCGAGGGCATGCCGTTGATCGAGGCGATCTTGACGGCAGCCCCGATACGACTGAGACCGATCCTGATGACATCCGTCGCCACCATGGCGGCGGCGTTTCCCATCGCGCTGGGGATCGGCACCGGGGCGGAAACACGGCAACCCATGGCGCTGGCCATCATCGGCGGCGTCTTCGTATCCACCCTGTTCACCCTGCTCGTCGTGCCCTGCGCATACTCCCTCTTGGCCCGATTCGAACGCGGCCGACACCCTCTGCCCCATTAACGAGGCGTAAAAGACGTTGACTTTTTAATGCCAAACGGGCACTATTCATGTACACAACTTATCGAATGAATGATCATGAACCGATCAAAGCGGAGAATCCTATGAAAACCATGTTGCGCATGATGCTGTTCACGCTGGTTGCCGCCTTTATTCTGGGGCTGAGCGGATGTGCGATGTTCCGGATCAAGGTCAAGGACGACGATGTGGCCAACATGCCGGCATTTGACGCCAAGTATGGACCGCAGGATTTGCGTAAATTGAGCGAGGATGTCGCTGTGGAAATCGCCAATAGCACCTTTGTTAAAAATCTCCCCGGCAACCCAATCATGATCATCTATGGGGTCCAGCCCCGGACGGAAACATTCGTGGATACCCAGGCGCTGACGGACCGCATCCGGACGACGCTGATGCAGAACAGTAAGATCCAGTTTGTCAACGAAAGCCGGCGCCAGGAGTTGATGAAGGAACAGGGATTCCAGGCGGCCAATACCACGGATGAAACCCGCACGGCGGTCGGCAAACAGCTGGGCGCCAAGTACATGATCACCGGCTCCCTGGTCGAGATGAAGAAGCAAACCGGCAAGCAGGCCCGCGTGTCAAAAAGCGAACTGGTGTATTACCAGTTGACCCTGGAAATCACCGACATGGAAACAGGCATCATTGCCTGGGCCTGCGTCCCGAAAGAATTCGCACGCGAAGCGCGGACGCCACTGATCGGCTGGTAAGACCGGCAACCCACGTCGATCTTAGAGCTTATCCGTAAATTACTTTGAGCATGACGCTGTTTGTTTTGCGGATTCCGCAAGGCGCCTGCAAGGGAGCATAAGCTCTTGTTCATGATTTTCCGATATCCCATTTCCACCAGATATTCCCGGGGATGGCGCGTTGTTTTGTTCGCGCTCCTAGCCGGTCTCCTTGCCGGGTGTTCCACCCCGCCGCTGCAGACTGCCCGCGAAAATTTCCATGTGGGCCGGTTTCAACAGGCAAACCAGAATCTTGCCGCCATTCCCGAAGATGACAAGGACGCCGTCCTGTATCTCATGGAACGCGGGATGATCCGCCAGGCCTTGGGGCAGTATGATGCCAGTTCCGCGGATTGGCGGAAAGCGGCCGAAAAGAATGATCTACTCGAAACGTATAGTGTATCCCAGGGGGCCGTCAGCCTAATTGCCAACGATCGGGTCCTGTCATTCCGGGGAGCGCCATTCGAGCGGACCCTTCTTTACGCTTTCCTGGCAAAGAACTACCTGGCCCAGAAAAATTGGGACTATGCCGCGATCTGTGCGCGAAATATTATCCGGCGGCTCGATAATAATGACGGTTTCCCGGACATTCCCTATGGTCGTTACATGGCCGGATTCTGCATGGAAATGATTAATGATGAAGGCAACGCCGCCATCCAGTATAAAACGGTGTCCAAACTGCTGCCGGATATCGTGGTCGATGAAGACACGGGTCTGTTGTATCCCCGGAATTTGAAGGACAGCCGTTCCCCGCAAACGGACAAGGGATGGCGAAACGAACTAATCTGTTTTGTATTGATCGGCCGAATTCCCACCGGTGAAAACCCCAGCGTATTCCCGACGGGAGAAGCGCCGTATGCTGAATTGTATTGCACCAATCTTTACCTGGGACGCAGTGTTCCCCTGGCCAATATGGCCGATCTGATCTCAGCCACCACGAAGCGCACAGCCATGATTCAGATGGCCAAGGACGCGACTCGCGTCGCCGTTAAAATCGGGATCTCCCAGGCGATCAAACAGCAAAACGAAGCCTTGGGCTTCCTCACAGAATTGCTCCTGTTTTCCATGGAACAGCCCGACACCCGCCGCTGGGAAACCCTGCCGTTATGGCTGGAAGTGGCCCGGCTCCCCTGCCCGCCCAATCCGACCGAGATCAAGGTAGTGTTTAAAGACGCCGGACATCATACGCTGGGAACAACCGTCATCACGACGCCTATTGTGCGGCGCGGCAACCTGTATATCACCTTTTGCCGCGATGCGGGAAATTAAAGAATAACGGTTTCATGACCTCAACGGATTCTTCCGCTCGATCACTTCCCTGAATCAATCGTGTTGATGATCCAGGCGGGCTCGACACCGCCGGTGCCGGCAATGACGTTGACCCGGGCCTTATCCAGCACCTCTTTCATTTCCTCGGCGCTTAGCTTGGTGCGGAAGAGCGGCACTTCGATGGCCGTATCGGCTTGGAGCAGTATCTGCTTGCTGATATCCTGGTAACCGGCCTTGCCGATCGTAATCACGTGGTCGCCGGCATACACCTGGAAATTCGCCAGGGGCGTCGTGCCGATCAGCATGCCGTCAATCTCCACCATGGCCGGATCCGCCGCTCCGGCTTTGATCGAAAGCTTGACCTTTGGCCGGCTGTTCTGCTGGGCCAGACGCGCCTGCAGTTTATCGTTCAAGGCCGGCACCGCCTTGGCCAGGGCCGACTGCAATAATTGCACGAGTTCATCCTCGCCCACCACCGTCTGATGTACATCCGACTGCCGGAAACTGCGGTTGGCGGCGCCTTCCATCATGGCGATCACCGTGCCGTCACGGGTATCCAGCGCTTGGAGGCTTACACGCAGGGTCAAGGTTTGAAATTCGGTCTTGATCCCTCCCTGGTTCACCGTTTCCTTGCCGGGCGAATAACTCAGCAGGTTTCCGCGCAAAACTACGTCCGCGTTCACCGCCTGGGCCGCCCGCAGGAAGGACGGCTTGACCGAGGTTTTTTTATCGTTATCGGTCAAGGCCAGCGACTGGATCTGGCTGATAAATTCCCGACGGTCAATAAGCACGTAGGCCGGGTCATTGGCCAGCAAGGCGCCCAGCGCAAAAACGCCCTTGTCAGTCAGGGCTTTGGGCGTCACACCGCCGACCACGGCGGCATCCGAAGAAACGCTGGCTTGATTGTCAAAATCCAGGAGCGCTACCCGCAACGGTTCCCCCGCCATGACCGCTGAAGCCGCCGCCAATATCCCCGCTAATCCAATGGCTTTCATGATGGAGTTCTCCTTTTTATAATGGCCAACTGCCTTGTCGGGTTACTGATCAATGACTGCGCAGAAAATAGAGCAACCAAGTCAACAAGGCCACCACCGCAATCAACATGAGAATCGCCTTGTTCCTTACAACCCGGCCTTCCTGCCGGGACGGACGAAGATTCTGAAAATGCCCGGCCATGAAATAATGGGCAAATTTTTCCCGGCCGGACCGGGGATCCAGGGTCCGCAGAGGCGGCGCAGAACGGGATTGCCCCGCATTTTTTGCAGGCAACCCCGGAAATAAATCCAACGGTTTCGTCACAGCCGGCGCCCCTCTGACCGCAACATGCGCGAACAAGTCACCTTCAGGCAGATCGCCGCCGGCCACAGGAGCAACACCAGCAGACGGCTCAAAACCCGCTGGCGGTGACGGTGTCACCCCTAATGGAACCGATGATGTGCCGGGCGGCGGCCCGAAGATTTCCGGACTGGAACTGGACACCGTCTTGAGGTCCCGGCCCAAGCGGGCCATCTCCTTATGAAGTTCCTCAAGCCGCCGGTCAATCGGGGACTTTTTTTTCCGATGAAACACCATAACTCTAATCCGGACGGGATTTAATACAGTTTGACGATCAGAACACCGATCAACACGGCCAGAACAAAAGTAACCGGCAGGCTCACGGCAAATCCAATTTTCAGCCATTCGGCGAAACTGCGCTGGCGCAAGGATTGCCCCAGCATGTCGTCATAAAGCAGCGGCTTCCCTCCTGGGATTCCCGTGCCGCCCTCTTGTAAAATATCCACCCGTGCCAGGGCCTTGTTGTATTCCTTGCGAGTATTCTCCACAACGGCAAGAGTCTTGGTCAATTCCTCACGATAACTGGCGCTGTCGGATGGCCACTGTTCCTCCGCGAAACCGCGCAAGCTGCCCAGTAGTTCCTTGAACCGTTTTTCCGTCTCCGCCAACAGTTCCATCCGCTGGTTGAGAATGATTTCCTCTCGTTCCAACGACACAAGGCTATGATCGAGGTGATCGATCATTTCGCGTTTGCCGGTTTCGTATTTTTCCTGAGTGGTCCGCAAATGCTCCAATGAGCTTTTTTCACGCTCCAGCGCCTCCTGCCGGGAACGCAGGCGCTCCAATTCATCTAATTTGGTCGCCACCTGACTGTTGATTTCCTCTTTGCGCTGGGTCAACGGCGTCAGATTGAGTTCCTGGACGGGGACGGCTTCCGACTGCGGCACATCCACGGAGTCCGCCGCCTCGTGGACCGGCCCCATTTTCACTTCCTTGACGGCATCACGCCGCTGGATCAAATCGTCGTCAAAATAATCCTTATTACTCATGGTCGCCTCCTGTGTTTCTAATGATGATCAGATCCTTAGGGAATGATTAGCGCCTGGCCCAAGCGCAACTTGTCCGGACTCGACAATTTGTCACGGTTGGCCTCGTAAATCACCTTCCATTTGCCGGGATTATGATAAACCTTTGCCGCGATCATGGACAAGGTTTCATGCTCCTGTACCCGGTACACTTGACCGGTCGTCGAGCCCGGCATGGATTGCGGCTTATCATTCATCGCCGATAGGGATGATTTTTCGGAGGCACCGGCCGTTGTCGGGACGGGAGCGCCTGTAACCCGTTTGGCCAGGTTGTCGCGAACCGTCCGCAGTTCATTTTTCAACCGGGTATTTTCTTCCTGAAGGGCCGCCAATTTTTCCGAATAACCGGGCAATTGCTCAGCGAGGGCAGCGGCCAACGCCAACCGGGCCTTCCGGATCAGGTCCTGGATCATTTCCTTCTTTTCAGTGTCCGGGCGCAATTCCAGGTAACGCTGATAATGATAAATCGCTCGAACGTAATCTTTCTTATAGTCATCGTAAAGCAATCCGGCATCGAGATGGGACTGGGCCAAACCGGGACGTTTGTCCAAGGCCTTGTTAAGATATTCAAGCGAGCCTTCCCGATCCCCCTGATCTGCCTTGGCTTTTGCTTTCCGGATCAGCGGATCCCGGAGTTCTGAAATGTCAACTCTTGCCGTATTCTGATCGCATCCGACAAGAAACAGGACCAGGGTCAACACCAGAACGCCAAACTGCCCGCTCCTGAGATGATCGAAAGACATCCGGGTTCGCTCCTCAAGCCAAACAGCAGAAACCAATACACAAGATGCTGCGCCAATCCAATGTAATCAGCACCTCTATGGATAGAAACAATGATTGCCTTATATACCAATGCCCCTTGTCATGCAAGCCGAATTCAGACGGCAATATGGATGTTTTTCCTCGACCGATCTCAACGTCTGCGATACTGTTATGTTGAGCACGCCGAAAGGCGCAAGAATCATAGTGTATCAGTCCGGATCAACCGGGCCATGGCTCTACGCTCCGCTATGGAGACAAGAGAAACCGGCGTCGCGGCGTAATGCCTCAGTTACAGGGGAAATGTGGCGCAACCGAATTGGTCAGAGGGCTTCAGTTGTGGCGGCCGTTCGACAGAACGGCAAATCCGCGGTTCTGTCGAACCGCCGCTACACCCCCCTGTAACTCTGAGGCATTAAGCCGCGCCTCCCGTCGAAACCAAGAGGACTATATGGGATTAATCATCGTGCAGGAAACCAGCGAATTAAGTCATGTCGCTTTATCGGGACGGCTGGATGCGCCCGGCGTAGAGGAACTGGAGGAGGAATTTTTTGCGCACACCGAGTCGCGCCGCCTGCCCGCTCTCGTGGATATGTCCGCAGTCACCTTTATTGCGTCCATGGGCATCCGCATGCTGATTCGTTGCGCCCAGGCACTCCATCACGCCGAAGTGCGGATGGTTCTGATTAATCCTCAGCCGCTGGTCAAAAATGCCTTGGACACGGCCGGGATAACCCCAATGATCCACATCGCTTCGGACGCGATTCAGGCGCTGGCTCAACTGGCAGACGAATAACGGAACATTTCCATCCCGGCAACCCGCCAATGACGACAACACCGCCAGATCCCGGCCGGCTATGCATAACGATGTGCAACGCGCTGAATGAACTCCCCCGTCTGAACCAATCGGTCCAGTCTTTTCTCCAGCAACACGAAGCGCCGCCACCGGCTGTGTTTGCGGCAAACCTGGCGCTCGAGGAAATGATCACGAACATTATCAAATATGGTTACGATGATTCCCTCTCCCATGATATCAGAATAACACTGACCCGCGAGCCGGGACGGCTCACGGTCCGGATTGAAGACGATGGCCACGAATTCAATCCGCTCTCCCAGCCCCCGCCCGACACATCGCCTCAGATTGAAAAGCGAAAAATCGGCGGACTGGGCATCCATCTGGTTCGCCGCACCGTTGACGCAATGTGGTATCGGCGACGGGAAGGCAGGAACCTGCTGGAGATGATCATCCGGCTCCCATCCGACACGGAGCCGGCGGCGCCTTCGACGTCCAACGCAGGATCATGTCCCGGGACATAGGAACTTAAGGCGGGCTAATGCCCGCAACCGGCACTTATCGCCCTTCAGGCGTATTTTTTGGTAGGGCGGCCAGTCCCTTGGCCGCCGTTCTTGGCGCGTCGTGGCCGGCAAGGGACTGCCGGCCCTACCTAAAACCAGAATAACACTTTCCTATTGGATCAAGGTAGCGCAGGGTTTATCCCTGCGATCTTCGGAGGCCACGCTACAAACGCGTGGCAAGCGTAAAGTTTACCCCGCTCCCAGCGGGGCCTCCGCTACCCAGAAAGATCCTCGCAAAAACGTGTATCTTTATGGGGAAACCTCTATATCAAGCAAGCGGGAGGCATAGCCGGCGGCTATGTCCCCGCTTGCGGAACGCCGCTCTGTCGAATGCGACGCCGCATTCCTTTGGAACAGAGCGTTTTTCGCATCTGCCATACCCAAGCTGATTTTGAGATAGGTTCAAGACACCCGCCGGCCAATAATCCACCCGTCAACGGATTGTTCTCCTGCTTGTCATGCCGTCGCAAATATGTTATTATAAGTTGAAATCGGATTAGCGGCCATGCCAAAATTATTGCTGACCAGTTACGAAAGGAAATCCGCCATGGTTCGAATGGTTGAACAGGATGGACAATTGCGATGTATTTTTAACGGTTCCCTCAACACGATCACCTGCCTGGAACTGGAAAAAGAGCTCTATGCCCGGATTCGCGAGGCAAAACTGCCCGTCGTGTTCGACCTGGCCAGGGTTGATTTCATTGCCTCCGCATTTCTACGCATCTGCCTTACCATATTGAAGGAGGTGGGAGCAGACCATTTGACCATGGCCAATCTTCAGCCTTCGGTCCAGACCGTCTTCAAGATCGCCGGTTTCTCCGATCTCATCAAGGGAATCTAAGCCTCGGCTCTGCTGACCGTGTCAATCCAGGGTTTTACGCTTAAGAGTATTTCGCATGACAACCTCCCCACAGCCCTCCGCCCAACAATCGGCATCAGGCTTTATTGATATTCATGGGCATGCTTATCGAATCCCGGCAATGATGCCCGGCGGCAAATCCTGGTTTTCAACAACGGAACAACTGATCCGACGCTACAAGAATCTGGGTATTGAGAAAGCCTGCCTCCTGCCGCTCGTCAGCCCGGAAGTATACCTGCCGCAATCCAATGAAGAGATCCTGCAAATAACGGAACAGTTCCCGGACCGGTTCATCCCCTTCTGTAACATCGATCCACGCGCGATCTCCAACAGCGCTGACGCCCCGCTGGGTGACCTGCTCCGTTACTATCGCGACTTGGGATGCAAGGGTATCGGGGAAGTCATGCCCAACCTGCCGTTTCTCGATCCACTTGTTCAGAATCTGTTCCACCATGTGGAGGAGGTCGGGTTTCCCTTGATTTTCGACATCTCCCACCGCATCGGCGGGAGTTACGGACTTTATGACGATCCCGGATTACCCCAACTGGAACAGTGCCTGCAAAACTTCCCAAAACTGATCATCCTGGGACATGGCCCGGCCTACTGGGCCGAGATCGGAAAACTCCGGGCGCCGGAGGATCGGGCCGGCTATCCCAATTATTCCTTTGAGGAGGAAGGCGCGGTACCCAGGCTTTTCCGGAATTATCCGAATATGTACGGGGATCTTTCAGCCGCCAGCGGGTATAACGCCCTGACTCGCAATCCAGCCTACGCCAGCCGCTTCCTGAACGAGTTCCAGGACCGGCTTTTCTTCGGCACGGATATCTGCGGTCCGGATCAACCGGTGTACCATGTGGAATTCCTGCGCCATTTGAGAGACACGAAGCAAATCAGCGAAACGACTTTCACCAAGATCGCCCGTGGGAATGCCCTGAAACTGCTGAACCTGGGTTGACCCGGATTAAATTAGGCGCCAGTGGCGGCAACTGGATTAAACGCCCCGGCAGAGCGCCGTGCGGATTGAAAATTAATCAGCATAAAATCAGTTCCATACAAGAAGAACCGCCGTTCATTGGAGATACCGCCGATCCGTGACCCATAACGCTTCATACTGGATTGATCAATTGGCCTTGCGGAAACATCCCGAAGGCGGTTATTTTCGCGAAACCTATCGGGCGAAGGAGTCCCTTGCCGCCAGCGCCCTGCCCCGGCGATTCTCCGGCGATCGCCGTTTATCGACCGCCATCTATTTTCTCCTTCAAGGGCAGGACGTCTCGCGTTTCCACCGCATCAAATCCGACGAGCTTTGGCATTATTACGCCGGCAGCGCCTTGACCCTCCATGTCCTGGATCCAGCCGGCGGGTATACCACCATCCGGCTGGGCCCGAACCCGGAACAGGGCGAGTTATTTCAGGCCTGTCTTCAAGCCGGCAACTGGTTCGGCGCTACGGTCGATGATCCCCATTCCTACGCTCTCGTCGGATGCACCGTGGCGCCCGGTTTCGACTTCGCCGATTTTGAACTGGCCGACCGGCGCCAATTGTTGATCAGCCATCCCCAACACGCCGCCATCATCAGGAGATTAACCCCATGAAGCTTCGGATCGGATATGGACTGTTCCTTCTGGCAGTAACTTTCAATGGCATGTCCGCGCCAGCCGACCCGTCCCGCGATATTCTCTACCAGGCATCCACCATCAACGCACTGCTGGCCGGCTATTACGACGGCATCCTGTCCTGCGGCGAGCTGACGCGGCAGGGAGATATCGGATTGGGAACCTTCGATGGCCTGGATGGCGAAATGATCGTGCTCGACCGGATTGTATATCAGGTGACATCCGATGGCGCCGTGCAAACCGTTAGCTCGGCACTCATGGTACCCTTTGCCAACGTGACCTTCTTCGATCCCGATGAAACCTTTGCCATGCACAACATCAACAGCCTGGATCAGCTTCAGAAGGAACTAGACCGGCATTTGATCAATCGCAACGTCTTTTATGCCATCCGCATCGACGGCACTTTCCCGGCAGTCAAAGTCCGAAGCGTAGCCAAGCAAAGCAAGCCCTATCCCAAATTGGCCGATGCGGTAAAGAACCAGTCGGTTTTTGAGCTTTCCAACGTCAAAGGCACCCTGGTCGGATTCTGGTGCCCGGAGTTCATCCAGGCGCTCAACGTCCCCGGCTTTCATCTCCACTTTCTAGCGGATGACCGCCGGCGCGGCGGCCACGTGCTCGACTGCCGCCTGGCCGAAGGCAAGGTCAGTCTCGATCCGACCGCGGCCTTTACGATTCAGTTGCCGGAAAAAGGATTCGGACAGCTCGATCCGGGCGGCAATCACTCCGAAGAACTAAATGCTGTGGAAAGATAAGGAGGGGATTACTCAGACTTCCATCACGTTAAATGGGTAGCGGGGGCTGGATTTGAACCAGCGACCTTCAGGTTATGAGCCTGACGAGCTACCGGGCTGCTCCACCCCGCAGTTAATGTTTTAAGATTACTCTATCAGGAATGGGGTTGCAAGTTATTATTTTTAGTGCCTACTCAGCGAATTCCGCCGACCGTTGGCAGGCGGCGACGTAGGCACGTCGCGAGGCGCGCCGTTAGCCTGACACGGTGTTCTTTTACGTTTTCATTTGCTGCAACTTTTGGTCATACACAAGTCCAGGCAACCGGATGCGGCCCGGGCAAACAGGCGGGAACCCTTCCGCATATTGACCATGTTGCCACATTTGCAGTGGACGCTATAACCGTGCCCTTCATGCACAAAATCCATGCGATCCGAATGGACATCAGAGAGAGTCAGGCGCCCGATATCCATCCCGGAACACTGTAGCCCCCAATCTACCCCCCCGGTTGTGCCTCGCATCCCGTTCGGGAAAAGATAAATATCCAGCTTGCCACCAGTTTGCAGTGGCCAGGATACCCGCAATGTGGATAAATCCTCTTCGAAGACCTCCGGGATGCCTCCGTGTAAAGGCGCAATGACCCCGGACGGTGGAATCTGGACAAATCGCAAGCCCGTTCGCTCTGGTCCCGCGGCCCAAAGGTTACCGTCAACCACTGGCAGGGTGTCATAGAGGCAGTTCGGCGTTGTACAAACTTCCGCCAGATAGCGTTCGGCATACGTCTCGTCAAACAGGTGCAGATCGCGAATCCAGAGCTCGCCATTTTCCCATAGCAGGTTGATGCGGTAATGGCACGAGTCAAACCACAAGCTTTGGCGCCCTTCATCTTTCCAGTCTTTGAGCGCCATGAAAGCCGTAGCCGGTGTGAGGTCAAAGCGCGATTTGAACCAGGAGCCCGTGGTATCCAGGGTTTCCACGCGGATCGCGCCGTCACAAACTGACTGAACTTGGTCGTGGCAATGAGCGTGTCCGCATCGTATTCAAAGAGAACCGGGTGGATTTTTTCGGGCAAACCGAATACGGCTTTGTCGTACCCGGCAACGATGGCGGCAACAATGTGAGCGTTTGATGTGGTGCAGGGAATAAAATGGCAGTCATGGATGGCCAGGATGGTGTTCCTGGCCAGGGCCTGACCGAAGAAATCCGAACTCACAACCGCGCGTTCGCGATTCGTCGTCTGGATCGCTCCGCCGGTCCATGCGCCGACGACCTCCGGAAATTCAACAAACAATCGCAAGCCTTTTGCCTTTGCCGCATGGAGGAGTTCGTCATCAACGCGCGTTGTCTGCCTGGGGTAGCCGTTCGCCAGAACAAGCAAGCCATCTCCCGGGACACCTGCTTGAATGGCATCCGCCGCCGTCTTGAACCGTTTGCCGACAATGTGGCCGGCTGTCAGCGTCTGATAGAGATCGTTGTTTTCGTCACAGACAAGCCGCAAGGTGAACATGCCATGTTCCTCCAGCCATGTGGCGCACGCACCACGCGAAACAACTCATTCTAAAGTTTTCCGGATAGTCCCACAGCACAAGGCGCCTTTCCAAGCATTTATATTTTTTATTGACCCTGCCGATCGATTCCTATATAGTTATGTTGTTTTTTTTGGTTACGGGGTTGATGGTCATTTCGCCCTCGATAGGAGAAATATCAAGACATGGATACCAATGATAATCCGGTTGATTCACAGCCCCCCCCTTCCCAGGAGGGAGCCAATCCCCGCTTCCGCACCCTTCTCGCAGGATTTATGGGGATAGCGTTGGTCTGCATTCTCATCGTGCTCGTGATTCAAATCAGGGAAGTCAGCTTTTACCGGGCGCTGCAATCCGTATGGCCGGGTGCAGTCGACTCTGGGGTTTCCTCTGTCAGCACGGTTCCGCCTCAACCCACGCCGACTGAAACGACTCCAACGCCGGCAACTGCATCCGATGGATCGGGTGACGCTCCCGCAACAGTGGAACCGGCTAAATAATTTTTCAGCTTGAATTGCCGGCTGCATCCGGTTATTAAGTAAACACAACAGTCAACCTCAGCAGGGAGAACTCATGAAGACATCAGTCATCGTTGCATTGTTCGGAATCGGCATCGTGCTTGCATCCGCCCCGGCAACCACAGCCCAGGAACCGCTGAAGCCTCCGGCCGGCAGGGCAACACCGGAACAGATGTTCGCGCCCGGAAAGCCGGCAATGTTTCAACCGATCGCCATCGATCCCGCGCTGATGGATCAGATCAAGCATTCCCGGTCGGAGTATGAGAATCTGAAGCAGAAAATTATGGCCCGGCAGGCCAAGCTTTATGCAGATAATGCCACCATCAAAGACCTGCAGGCGAAGATGCGCGACAGCCAGAAGAAAATCGACAAGATCCTGGCCGACGATGAGGAACTAAAGAAACTCAATGAACAATTCCAGTCGGTCTCGCCGAACATGCCCTCGGGCTTGAAAAAGGCTCCGCCCATGGCCTTTGCGCCGCCGAACACGCCGGCGCCGGTCGCCGATAAGAAACCTGAAGTTGCCCGTTAAGCCGGTCGGACAACCCATACGGACGCGACAAAGCGCGTCCCTCCATTATAATAAGACCAGTTTTACGTGTATTTTGAGGGCCACGATCTGTCGTGGCCGCTCTTAATCATGTTTTTCGACAGTCTCGTTAAACGTCGCTAATCTCGGCGGCAACTCGGAAAAATGCCCCTGTCACGATTTAAAAACCATGAATCTTGCGCTTTGCCGTGCACTGTGTTTCATTCATGAATGCAGTCGGGGCATGGGACGGCACATTCTTGCATGCCAACGATGTCCATAACGCTACCCGCCGAACTCCGCGATGTCAGCGATGGAATCATGGAAGAATGGTTCCTGGCTCATGCCCAGGATTCCGCCATTCCCTTTGAACCCCTGGCAGCCATCCTCTGTTCCTTTCAATCCCGCGGGCACACGGAAAAAGCGGAAGCCTGCGCCGACCTGCTGATTGATACGCTGGACCAACACCGGGCCGAAGAATACCTGCTGGCGCTTCTGGAACTGAGAGCCGAATGGCATGCGGAGTCTCCTGCATTTGCCGCCGTTTGCGGAAAAAAGCTTGGCGCTTTCTTTCAGAATAACACACGGATGGAAACGCTGATCCGCAACGCCGCTTTTGACCATGCGCTCCCCGCTTCCGAATGTCTCCGCCGCTTCCGTGTTCTACGCGGCCTTCAACCCGGCGCCTTATGTTATGAAAAAACATGGGGCGTGGGAACCGTCATCGACATCGCCGAGTTCGATCAGCTGGTCCGGATCGATTTCGAGAAAAAGAAAGGACACCGGCTGGCGTTGGCGTACGCCGCCCACAGCCTGCTCCTGCTCTCCGACGATCACTTGCTGGCCAAACCCCGACGCGACCCGGCGGCGGCGGCCGCGTGGGTGCGCAACGACCCCGCTGGCGTCGTCAAATCAGCGCTTCAAAGTTTCGGTCCCTTAAACGTCCAGGGACTCCAGGAACTGTTGCTTGGGCGGCTGGTGCCGGAAGGCGATTGGAAACGATTCTGGGACACCGCGCGCAAGCAGTTGAAGGCCGATCCGCGGGTTGCGTTTCCGACCAAACGAAACGATCCCATCCGGATCCTGGCACGCGAAATAATTTACGACGACGCCTGGCTGGCTGCGCTGGACGCCGAGTGCGAACTGAACCGAATCCTCGACAAGATTGAGGAGTGGAAAAACGCGGTCACTCCCGGCAAACCTGATGTCATTCCACCGTCCGTTCACCAGCGGCTGGTCTTCGTGATTCACGGCGCCGACAAATCCCAGGCAGCAGTCCGCGCTCATGCCCTGATCCTGGCCGACGAACTCGGGATCTTCAATGCCATGCCGGATGCCGCCGATCACGCCACCTTGCTTTTCGCGCCGGAAACGATTGTTGACGCGGTCCATCATCTGCCCGTCGCCCGGATCGAACGTCTTTTTCTTTTCATGCATCGCCGGAATGCCGCCCAAACCGCCGACCGACTGTTGGCGATTCTGCCGCAATTGGCCCTGCCCCCCTTCAATGAAGCGCTTGATTTTCTCAGACATAACGGAGTCGAAGCCCGGGTGATTGAAACCCTGCGCTTGCAGATGGCGGCCGGCAACGCAACGCCCGAAATGATTTACTGGCTGTGCCGCCATGAAACCTTCACCCGGGAACATGGCCTCTGCTCCATGGGACGCCTGGCGCTCGAAGCGTTGAATGCTGTCGAAGCAACCAACATTTCCGGCGAACGACTGAAAGCAAAAAACCAAATTCGCTCCCTGATCGAACAATCCGACTGGCTTCCCGCGGTGTTTCCCGCCTGGGACGATCTGGAACGGCGCCATTTTATCAGCCGATTGAAAAATTCGCCGGCATGGTCAACGGCGGAACGTCATGCGTTGATTCATCGCCTGACGCAGTCCTTTCCCGAATTGATATCCCTCCTGACAGAGGAAACGCCGCCCCCCGCCATTCCACGGAGTCTGACCTCCCTGCGCAGTTATCAGGAACGGCAGGCACAACTGCACAAGCTGATTATGGTCGATATTCCGCAGAACAGTCAGGACATTGCAACCGCCCGAGGTTATGGCGATTTACGTGAAAATTTTGAATATAAATCGGCCCGGGAAACGCAAGGGATTCTCATGCGCCGTCGCCATGAACTGGAAATGATGCTCAGCAAAGTCCGCAGCACGGATTTTGAAGGATTCCCAAACACGGCGGTCGGCATGGGTACCCGCGCGACGCTCGTTCATGCCGACGGCCGCAAGGAGCAATACGTCATCCTGGGCGAATGGGACAGTGACGAAGAACTCGCTATCATCTCATCCAAATCCAAGCTGGCCGAAGCCTTGATCGGCCATCATATCGGCGACCAAGTTATCATTCCCACGGAAAACGGTTCCACAGCCGTAACCCTGACTGAAGTGAGCGGACTGCCCGACACAATCAAAACCTGGATCCGGGGCGCCTGACGCAGCTCACAGGGCCAAGTTTTGCTGCAATTGTTGACAACCATAACGGATGGCCCGACCGGCAGCATTCTGGACCTCGATCTCCGCCGGCAATTCTGCGACAATCTTCCCCATCAGATCCCATTCCGCCAATCGGCGATACGACACCGTAAAGTTAAAATCATACACCCAGGACAGCAGGGTCATGAAAAAGTCCACCATCGATTTGATATGACGGTACGACACCGTCCGGCCAGCCCTCAATTCGGCAATCGCCATAGGATTGGGCGGCCCCTTCAAGTCAATGTGATATACAAGTTCCGGATATTTTAAGAGCTCGCCATTTTCCCAAAGCGCCATCATGGTCCGGCAAATGTCCAATTTATCGGCGTCACGGATCATTTTGACAAACAGCAGAGCGCCATCCCCTATGGAATCGGAGAGATGATGCTCGTTATGGTGCCGGATGCCGGTCGCGATCCGGATCCCGTCATCCGGAACGATCCCCATTAGCACCTTGGACTTTAGTACAATCTCAGCGCCGTTCCAGCCATGGTTAACGGAAACCCGATCATTGTAGGTGTTAAACTCAGTATACTGCGAAAAGCGCCCCACGTCATGAAGGAGTCCCAGAATATAGGCTGTGCGCACATCGTCCGCCATCAGTTCCATATCGCGGGCAATCATCTCCATAATCCCCGCCACCCGCCGGCTGTGATCGGCCTTAATCTGAAGCATGGGCGCAAGGATTCCCTGCCCGTCCGCAAACAGGCGGATATAACCTTCAAACCATTCACCAATGGAATCGAACTCTTGAGAATTCATGGAACCGGAAACATAACGCGTCAACAATGGATATTCAATCTTTTACCGGTCGCGAAAAAGAAAGATTGAGTCTGGGAGATCCAGAGATTAAGGTACCGACCGGTAAATCCATGAATGCAATTCTACAGCAATTTTTTCAGCGGAAGGCGTCCCCGCTGATTCAGTTCATCAAATATGCCCTGTCCGGATGCGTGGCCGTCCTGGTCAATATGATCGTGTTTTATCTCCTGGCCTGGCTTGTTTTGCCCGCCCTGGGACCCGAGGATCCCGTGGTCAAAATCACCGGACTGGCCGTTCTGCCGCTGGATGACGCCATGCGCGCGCAACGGGCGGTTATTGACAACTGCATTGCCTTTATCTTTGCCAACCTCGTCGCCTATTTATTGAACATCTACTGGGTCTTTGAGCCCGGCCGACACCATAAGGTTATCGAGATCAGCTTGTTTTACGCGGTCTCGGGAATGAGCTTTGCCATCGGCACCGCCTTGATGTGGATGCTGATCCATTATTTATCGTTCACCACCACCATCGCTTTTGGAGCGGAACTGGTGTCGGCGGCCCTGATTAATTTCGCCATGCGAAAATTCGTCATTTTCAAGGGCTAGCCGGCAAGACCGTTCTGTGCTGGACGACCTCCAAGGCCAAGTCGCGACTGACCAGGCTGACTTCCAGATGATACTGCAGGAACATGCCCAGTATCCGTTCCACCTCCCGGAATTGACGGGGAGAACAGCGCGATATCCGGGCGGAACTCCAAGTCCGCGCCTGTTGCCAGAATCGCATAAGATTGAGGACATCCGGAGCTATCTTTTCCAGTTTATCTCCGGACGATCCGGCGCAAACGCCGCAGAGCACCCCTCCGCGAACGCACGAAAATAACGGCAAGGGCAGGCAACAGGCAGGCTTTCCTGAAACCTCATCCGGACAACTCCGATCCTTCATGGCGTTCAGAGGGCGTTTGCATTTCAGGCATTCATTCAATTGCGGTGCGACGCCCATCGCCGCCATGAGCTTCAATTCAAACCAATACAGACAGGTTTCGAAATTCTGCGAGTCGGCCAACGCATCGAGCGCCGTGTTGAGCAAACGAAAGAGTTGCGGATGCGGAGCATAAGGCGGAGAAATCCGGGCCACTAAATGTGAAAAATAGGAAGCACATGCCGTCGCCCGCCACCGGGAACGCAAGGCCGGCCGAGTCTTGAGCGGCGAGCATTCCTTGACAATGTGAACGCCCTGGTGCAGGCGGAGATAGAACAGCAATTCGCAGGTGTAAAACAGGTCATACTGTCCAAGAAAAGGGCTCTTATGTCGCTGAGAGCCTTTGACGATTGTGGTCAAGCGCCCATGATCGGCCGTGAACCAGGTGACGATCCGGGAGGTCTCCGAAAATGGAACCATTCGCAAGACAATGGCCTGGGTTTTGAGGATCATGTAATGTCGGAACCTCCGGACCGACTGGAATGGCATTCAGAATATTAAGAGCTTAAGCTCTAATGGCTCAGGGAGGCGCCGCGGGCGAGGGCGCCGAAGGCTCGGACGCTTCGGGATGATGATTCATCCAAGCCTCCACGTGGTCCAGAAAACTGGGTGACAGACTATCTTTCCCACCCGGGTATACGGCTCCCATCGACACGACCATTTTCATGGCATCCGCGACGCTGATGTTCACCGGCTTGACGTCCTGACGCGATACAATGAGAAGAAATCCGGAGGTCGGGTTGGGCCCCATCGGCACAAACACATCAAGATAGTCCTGCCCCTCAGGCATCCCCAGCGAATGCCGGGCAATGTCCGGCGGCAATTGCGCGGTGAGAAATCCGATGGAATGCAGTCCCAGGCGCGGAAATTGAACGATCACCACCTGCTTGAACATGTTTTTTCTCGATCTGATGACCGATTCGCTGACTTGTCGGATAGCAATATAAACGCTTTTGATAACGGGAATGCGCGTCATCACCTTATCCCCCAGGCGATAGAGACTTCGGCCGATGATGTTGCGCGCCAGCACCCCGATCAGATACAGGCCGAGAACGACAATGATGAGCGCCGCCAATCGATAAACGATCGCAAATTGCGTCTGCAGCCACGCCTGCGGCACCAGGTAATCCGTAATAAATGTGAACAAAAAATTGATAATGATCAGCGTGACGACCAGCGGCGTGACCAGGAGCAACCCGATGATCATGTTCGCTCGAAAAGACTTGGACACCTCGGCCAACGTCATGATTTGATCTTCCTATGCATGGCCACGCCTTTCGGCTACACCGTTGACCGGCTCCACAGATTTAACATTTCACCAGATGCTGAGAATAAATCACGGAACTGAAATGTAAAGAGCCAAATCCGGCCGCCCGCCCCGAGGGGGATGTCTCAGATACCATTCAGGAGCCCGTTCAGCAGATGCCGTTCCGCCGCCGCCCGCAACCAGCGCAATTCACGCGCCCGCATGCGGCGCCGCCCTTTTGGCATCCGGTCGCTCCCCCCGGATACATGATCACAGCCATGGGCCATATACAACGCCAATTCACGATTGGCCCCGCCGTGCTTCCGACCTTCCGCCACGGCGCACTGGACGTTGATGAACAACTCGCCGCATCGTCCAGTCCTTCCCGGAACGGACGACCCTTCAAAACTGATAACATCGGTGATTCCCTCGCGTTCCAAAAAAAGACGGTTGATCCGGGCAATCCCGGCATCATCCGTCAACACCAGCGAGATATCCTCCCAATCCCGCTGCCGATCGCGCCGGCGCGCCTGGCGCATAAAGAAAATGATCAGACGCCGGATCCTAGGAAGGTTCATCCGCGCGACTTTCTGCCTGTTGCTGATGAGAACGTTCATTGTTCGGGTACCGGATGCGTCCGTGGAGCATATTGATTAACGTAAACACAAAGGACTGTGAAATGCGGCTGATTTCCTGCAACGTCAAGTCGCATTCATCCAGCTGGCCGTCTTTGAGTTTGGAGCTGATGATATCATGCACCAGGTTTTCAACATGACCAGACGTTATCTTCTCCAACGAACGTGAGGCGGCTTCGATGGCATCCGCCAGCGCCAGCACGGCAATCTCGCGGGATCGCGGCTTGGGTCCCGGATAACGGAAATCCTCTTCATGGACAACGGTGTCGGGCCGGGCATTAGCCTGGGCATCCGACTGACGGGACTGCAGCAGACTGGCCTTATGATAAAAAAAGGAGACAAGCCCCGTTCCATGATGCTGTTGAATGGCCTCAAGCACGGGCCAGGGAAGTTTATACCGTAACGCCAAATTGATGCCTTCCTTGACATGGGCGGTAATCACGAGCGAACTCATGCTGGGTACCAATTCATCGTGGGGACTGGATTCCAGCGGAATATTCTCGGAAAAAAACTCGGGCTTGACCAGCTTGCCGATGTCGTGGAAATAAGAACAAATAGTCACGCGCAGTGAGTTGCCGCCGATGGCCGCGACCGCCGCCTGCGCCAGGTTGGCCACCATCAGGCTATGATGATACGTGCCGGCGGCTTCAATCGTCAGACGCTTCAATAGCGGATGTTCCATATCGGCAAACTCCAGGAGCGAAATATCGGTCGTGACGCCGAAGAGAATTTCCAGGAGTGGCAGGATCATCAGAACCACCAGCGCCGATATCAGACCACCGGTCAGGCTGGCCACGACCTGCTGGATTATATCCAGCCACGGCTGATGCGCGACCAGCGCAAATCCCACAGCAAACACCCCGCCGGCGGCGCCGGCCAAGAGCCCGATTCGCAACACCTTGGCGCGCGTACGCACAGAACGCGCCAACCGCGCTGTCACCACGGTCATGGCCAGGCCGATCACGAACACCGGGAAATCATAGCCCGCAAAGATCGCGGCCGCGTAGCTGATCCAGAACCCCATGATGATTGCAGGCCAAGGCCCGATGAGAATGGCCGCCAGGATCGGCGCCAAGGCCAGCGGAAGCAGACGGCTCAAAACAGCCGGCGGCAATGGCATCACCAGGCGATCCAGCACCAGGCACCATTTAGCGAGCAACAGGGTCAGGATCGCAATGACCACAAAGAGCAGGATCATGGAATTGCGGCTGAGCCGGCCAGGCGGGACCCATTGCAACAATAAGGCGCTAAGCATGACGCCCAAAGCCATAAGAAGGGCGTTGCCCGCGAAAGTACCGCTTTGTCGGAACAACAGTTTTCCTTCATCGTGCCGCAATTGATGGGCTCGCAATGTCGCCAGAATGTCCGGCGTCAGGAATTGTTTCCCCGCCACCAGCCGGGTCCCCGCCGAAATGGTCTCAACGCGGGGCGGCTGTTTCGGTATCACCCGCGCGCCGGCGGTAGCGCGTTTGGACGCCGTCACAATGGGAACATCAAAATTAACCTTGGCAATGACGGTGGCTGGCGCGGGCTGGCCGACCGACCAACGATCCACATCAAGATCAACCCAGACACTCTGAAGCGTTATGGCGGACAACCATGCCAAAACCCAATAAAACAACCCGATAGCCGGCAAGCCCAAGATCGCTTCGGCCCGCCGGGCGATTGCCGAAGCGCTCAGTGAAGTCAACCGCTCCCGGCGTTTTTTAAAAAAACCGGAAAAGAATGGAAACATCATGAACACCCCTCCATGGGCTCGCATGGACATCGGCGCCTTGTGCCATTACGGCCGATATCCTGAAAAGCCTTCCGTGAAATAGCATAAGCCTGATCAAAACGACATCCGCACAATTATCCCGATGCCAGGTAATGGGCTATGGCTTCCGCCAGGCGCTGATAGGTCCGATCGCGCCGGCCTGGGTCCCGCTCCAGCATCGTAACCCGAAATCCCGGCCGAGGCGATTCAAAGTCAGTAGCCGGCACGACGCAAATCCCGGTCGCGGCAAGCAAGTAATAGGCAAAGCGTTTGTCCAGCAGGATATTCGACCCCGCCACTATCCGGCGGATGAACTCGGCAGACTTCGGATTGGCAATCGGCAGCGTCTGGCGATTATTCAGAATACCCTCGTCAAACAGGATGGTCATATAAAAAGCGCCCTGAATAGGGATAACGTGAATCCCCTTCGTCCGGCTCAATATGGCGTAAATGGCATTGCTGTTGGTTTCCAAATCCGCGCAATACCGGCTGAGCCAGCGCTCAAATTCCGGATGATCGTAAATCAAGGGAAGCGCCGTCTGGGGCAACGAGGTGGAACAGACCTCCAGCATCACCGATTTCTTGATGCTTTCGAAGTAAGCTTGGAACTCCAAATCCCGATCCGCATTATGAAATTCCAGCCAGCCGCAACGGGCGCCGGGCCAGGGAACATCCTTGGACACGCCGCGCATGACCAGCAAAGGCACGCGCGCCTTCGCCAACTCCGTGATCTGAACATAATGGGCCTGATTGAAAACCATGCGGAAATACACTTCATCCGAGATGACCATAAGCCGGTAGCGTTCGGCGATCCGAAGGACCGCCTCCAATACATCCTCGGTATACACTGCCCCCGTCGGATTGTTGGGATTGATCAGGAGAATGCCCGCCACGTCCGGATTCCGTTTCACCTGAAATTCCAGGTGGTCAAGATCCGGCTGCCATTGGCGGCCCGGATCGAGGCGATAACCGATGGATTCCAAGCCGGCATGAAACCGCTCGGAGGAGATGTGGGTGGGATATCCCGGGTGGGGCTGAAGCACGCGGACTCCGGGCGCCAGCATGCGATAGATAATGCTGATGCCCGCCCCCAACCCATTGACAAAGACAACCTGTTCATAATCCAGCCGGGCAGACGGCGAAAAACGTCGGGCGTAATCCACGACCCACTTCCGAGTCTCGATCCGGCCGCGGGAATGCGTATAGGCAAACACCTGCCGGGCATCGGATCGGATAAGCCCCGCCAGTATCTCCCGGATAAAGTCGGGCACGTCCCATCCCTTGGCCACCGGATCACCGATGTTTTCCCCCATCACCTGCAACGAGGGATCGAGCGCCTGCAACTGCTGGGTAACATCCACGATTTCCCGAATGCCGTAACGCATGAGTTCAAGATTCGGACATGAAATGGATTTACGCATGAACCTGTTGATCTCCTCTGTATAACAACCGGACTATTCAGGTTATCCAACTGCGGTGTGCGGTAGCCGGCGCTCCATATAAATCCAAGGACTGCCACCTGACGACACTAGCCCAACACCTCGCCCAGCTGCCGCCAGAGAGCATCCAGCGATTGCGGAATAACTTTCACTTCGGCAATGACCGGCATGAAATTTGTATCGCCCTCCCAGCGGGGAACAATATGCAGGTGTATATGATCCTTCAGACCGGCGCCCGCCGTCACGCCAAGATTGATCCCAATGTTAAACCCATCGGGATGCGCCGCTTTTTTCAGCGCCGTACAGGCCAAGGATGAAAGCGTCATCATCTCAAGGCGTTCTTTATCGTCCATGGCCTCCAGGCTGTCCACATGGCGATACGGCGCCACCATCAAATGCCCGTTGTTGTAGGGATACCGGTTCATCACCAGCAGGCAGACTTCCCCCCGGCGCAGTACGAGGTTTTTCTGATCCTCGCCACTCTGCGCGATTTCACACAGAAAACAGCCCGGTTCCCGGGATTTGAGAATATAATCCATGCGCCACGGCGCCCATAGGCGTTCCATACTCCTCCTCACTTGCCTTCTTGTCCGACGAACCGGTTTATGAAATAATACGGCCCAGCACTATTGACCGGAAGCAACGTATCACGGTTAACGGTGCGTAACAAGACGGTTTTTTTAACGCCGAAATCGCGCGAGCCCAGACATGACTGCCGCCAAAGTCAGTACTAAGACCCCGGTTTACCTCATCCATGGAGAAGACGAATTCACGGGCACCACCAAGGCCAAGGAACTGATCCGGCAGATCATCCCGCCTGAAGATGAAATCCTGGGTCTTGAAATGATCAACGCCCGGTCGGACACGGTGGATGAAGCCCTGGTATTCCTGAAACAATGCCGCGAAGCCGTCCAGACCCTCGGCTTCCTGGGAAACCGGAAAGTGACCTGGTTGCGCAACGCCAACTTTTTGGACCAAAGCATCATTGGTAAATCCAAGGAAGTCCGCGCCCGACTCAAGGACTTGGCCGAGGTCATTCAATCTGGTTTGCCCGAAGGCCATATTCTTGTCGTCACCACCCCGCAGGTTGACGAGAAACTGGAGTTGTATCAGGTATGCAAGGCCGCCGGCGCCGTGATCGGATATGAAGCGGCCAAACCATGGCAACGCGACAAGTCGGCCATTCCCTTCGCCGCGCGGCTATGCCAGGAACTCGGGCTCACCGCTTCCAATGACGTCATCAGCGCGTTGGTACGCAAATCCGGAACCGACTCCCGTCAGATTCAACAGGAAATCGAAAAACTATCGGTCTACATGGGAGACACGCGAACGGTGCGGATCGAGGATATTGAGGCCGTTATTTCCCCTTCGCGGGAATTGTTTGCCTGGAACCTGGAAGACACCGTCGCCAACAGGGATCTGGGCGCATCACTTCGCATCCTGCGTCAATTGCTCTTCCAGAAAGAAGCACCCATCCGGCTGATTTCGGGCTTGGAGAGCCGCTTCCGAAGCCTGTTGATCTTGCGGGAAGCATTGGATAAGGGCTGGATTCGATTATCCAACAAGTTTATGACGAAAGGCGCCATCACCCCCGAGCAGGAGCAACTCATGTATCAGGCGCTGAACGACAATCGGCTGAAAAATCCGTATGCAGCCGGCATGCGAACCAAACAGGCAACGGACTTCACGTATGCCCAACTGGACCATTGCCGGCAATTGATCCTGAAAACCCGCCGCCAACTGGTCTCCAGCAGCATTCCGGACTCCTGGCTGATGGACATGCTGATCGTTAAAATATGCAAAAAACCGGGCAAGGCAGGAAACAAAACCGGTTAATGATGATGAATAACTGAGTGGTAAAAAAACGGGAGAGATTAGACAACTGGCCGCCATCGCCGGACATTATCGAGTGCCCAGCACCCTGGATATCATTGATTGAAGATCAATCCTGCCTATTCAGCGCTTTTCACAAAACGTGAGCGTTCAGATGCGCCGGCAACTGTCGGCCTTGAACGCTTGATTAGCCTTCCGATGTCTTTGTATAGGCTGGCTTCAGCCCCTTAATCATAGGATAGTGTTTGATGTTAAGGGTAATCAGATCGGCGTTCTCGGTTTGGGCTGTGGCGGCCATGATAGCGTCGGCCAAACCGACTCCATAGGACCTTGCATAGTCCCTCTTGTAAAGCCCGGCTATACGTGCGAGTTCGGGAGATACGGAAACGATAGGGAATAGGTGAATGAGGCTGTCAAGCGAACTCAACTCTTCATCACCTCTCACGCCCGCGCAGAGTTCCGCAACAACGATGCTCGACAAGATGATCAGGACCGACTGTGCATGAACCAGGGCGACGGCCTTCGGATGGCCCCGAAGGAAATCAACCATCACATCGGTATCGACCAGGACGTGTTTCGTCATAATATCAGCCTCTGTCCAAAGAACGTCTCACCGCCGCGAAATCGGGCAAGTCTTTCCGGTTCCTCCATAGGCCGGCGACCTTATCCAGAATAACCTTTCGGCAGTTGCCTCTGGTCAGGTCCAGAAACCGATCCACGGCCTCACGCACAATCTCCGACTGCGTCTTGTCTGTAGATTTGGCGACAGCATCCAGTCCGGCTCTTTCTTCTTCCGTCAGGTATATCTGCGTCCTCACCATGGCACACCTCCTTCACATACATCATCATTATACATCACAATCCGAATGTCAATGCCAAAACCAATTGATCCCTAAAATTTACAATTGGCGATAAAATGATCGCCAGCTTGATATCGCGGCCTGAACCGCGTATGATTCACTATCGGATAATAAATCAGAAACTCTTTTCACGGGCCCGTAGCTCAGTTGGTCAGAGCGGAGGACTCATAATCCTTTGGTCGTAGGTTCAAGTCCTACCGGGCCCACCCTGTTTTCCACCTTTATTCCGCTTGCCCGACACACGTTTAAGCCAATAAACACAAGGGGTTAATGAGCATACCCCGTTTTTAGGCCGGGCTTACCCATGCTTATCCATGCTCTTCGAGGCGAGTGCATTTGGGGGCTTGAACTGGAAGCATATTCCCGCACCGCCGACTGATTCAGCGATTGGATGCTTTCGGCCAGGCCACGGATGGATGCGAGCATGGATGCGTAGTCGCTCACGGCTTGCCTTTGTCCACATGTGGCATCGAATGAACGCTGTTCGTGTTCCGAATTAAGGTGTCTTGGATGCCGATTTTGGCAATGTCCTGTTTGCATGAGCCATTTCCCTTTGTGCCGTTTGCGGCACCTTGGTCAAGGCACGCCCAAAGCAGCGGGATGTCCCAAATGTCCCATAACTGTCCCATTTCAATTGCGTGGCCGGAGGCGGGTCTCTGAATCGCTGGGAGGGCAAATGTCTCATAAGTGGCTCATTTCTTTCCGCTCAAAACGTAGTGGCTGCCGCGCTTCTCGCCGACGCGGCGGAAAACACCTTTGACAACCAGGACATCCAAGTCTCGAGTCGCTGTCTTGCGGGTTGTTTTTGCGAGCTGCTGGTAGTCTGTGTTGGTGATGCGTCCGTGACGCTTGATGTGCGCGATGGCTTTTATCTGCCGCTCAGTCAACGCCAGTCCGGCCATAGCCCGATCCGATAGCCGCCCCTACTCCTATCTCACGGCAACCGGCTATCTTTGGGTAAACCGGAGACGGCTTGATTTCGATTTGCCACCTTTTGCTGTTTAATTATGTAGAGAGTTATTGACAAGTCCCTACATTATGCAACACTGTCGTCATGAGCACTAAGGCAAAATCTATTCTTGAGATGGCCCGGCGCAAGGGTTTCATCAGAGCGCGCGACCTTATTCAGCACGCTATTCCAACTGTTTACCTTGGACGACTTACCCGCCAGGGTCTGCTCGAGCGCGTCAGCCGCGGGCTTTATCGTCTGCCGAATGCTGAGGTGACAGAGCACTATTCACTGGCAGAGGTGGCCGCCAAGGTGCCGGCCGGGGTGATTTGCCTGCTTTCAGCGCTCAGATTCCACGGCATCGGCACACAACAGCCGCACGAAGTATGGCTGGCCATTCCGGAGAAAGCGCGGCGCCCACGAATGACAAAGCCGCGCCTGCGCCTGTTCCGCTTCTCCAAGGCGGCCTTTACGGAGGGTGTGGAGACTCACGTGATCCAAGGAGTGCCGGTTCGGGTTTATAGCCCGGCCAAGACGGTAGCCGACTGCTTTAAGTATCGAAATAAAATTGGGCTGGATGTAGCCATGGAGGCGCTCCGGGAAAGCCTGCGGTCCCGTAAGTGCACACGGGACGACATTCATCGCCAGGCCCGGATATGCCGGGTGTGGAATGTCATGCGACCCTACCTGGAAATGGAGGCTTCATCGTGACCCGCGCCCAACCCGTCAACACGGCGGCCTCAGTTAAACAGCGGCTTCTCAATCTGGCGCGTGAAAAAGGCGATGATTTTCAAGCCGTTCTCCAGCGTTATGGCCTCGAACGGATACTCTACCGGCTCGGTCAATCGCCCTATGTCTCAGACTACGTGCTCAAAGGCGCCCAATTATTTTTGATATGGCATGGCGACTATTATCGGCCCACGGCTGACGCCGACCTGCTGGGGCGCGGATCTGCTGATCCCGAAGATCAAAAGAAGCTATGGACGGCCATCAGCCAGGTTCCCTGCAAGGAAGACGGCCTAACCATTGACACGCAGAGCATCCGAGTGGCGGTGTCACAGATAGGCGCGGAGTATTCGGGCGTACGAATCACTATGACCGCGTTTCTGGAACGCACCCGGATACCCTTGCAAGTGGATATTGGCTTTGGTGATGCTGTTGTTCCGCGGCCCCGCCGGCAAGATTTTCCGGTTCTATTGCAGATGCCTGCGCCCCGGCTATCCGCCTATTGTCCCGAAACCGTTGTGGCGGAGAAATTCGAGGCCATGGTCAAGCTGGGACTGGATAACTCTCGCATGAAGGACTTTTACGACCTCTGGTTGCTGGCACGCGACTATAAATTTGACGGTGATGTTTTGGCCCATGCGATAAAGGCCACTTTTGCCAGGCGCAAAACCCGGCTTCCCGAGACAACACCCGTGGCGCTAACGGAGGAATTCTACAATGCGGCTATCAAACGCCAGCAATGGAAAGCCTTCCTAAACAAGGGACAATTTACCGAGCGCGAAGAAGAATTTGGCGCCGTTTGCCATAGGATCAGGATGTTCATCATGCCGGTTGTGGAATCTATAATGGCGGAGCATGGGCATTCCAAGCATTAGCAGAGCGGGGACCGGCCCCTATCCGGTCGCCATTGCAATAATGTCAGCCCGAATTTTTTTCCAGTTCTTGCCATTCAACTTTTCGCCCAGAGCCTTGACTGGGGCGGCTTCAATCATCTTTGTCGATTTCGCCGGCGGCAATGCCTTGGAGCTGCTCGCGGTAAATGCCGGCAATGCCAGCACTACATCACGGGCGGTCGCCTCGGAAACGTGCGTGTAGTGCGCGGTCATGGCTGGGTTGGCGTGTCCAACGCTGTCCTGTATTACCGCTTGTGGCGTGGCCGCGGGCAGGGATACCCAGGTATGCCGCAGACTGTGAAAGCCGTCATCTACCACGCCCGGCTATCCCCGCCAAAATCGCCGGCGGCGTTGGGCTGAAATTCCACGGTCGGGGTCGGGTTGGTTAAGCTCACCATAGCAAGCCGTGGGAAGTCTTCACTTTTTCCGCAAGATGCTCAAGAAATCGCTGTCGGTGGAGAGGATCAGCTTGGTATCCGCAGGAATGGCTTTCTTGCATGCCTCCAGCTTGCGCAGAAACTCGTAAAACTCCGGGTCAGCATTCATGGCCTCGCCGTAGATCGCAATGGCAACCGCCTCCGCCTCGCCCTTGATTTCCTGTTCCTTCCGATAGGCTTCGGAAGCGATTCCCTGCAGATCACGGCTGATTTTACCGCGGATCTCAGCCTTCTTGCCAAGCCCGATGGAGCGAATTTTCTGGGCGATCCGCTTGCGCTCCGAGATCATCCGTTCATAGACTTTCGTTTCCACGCTGGCCTCGTAGGCGATGCGCCGCAACTGGACATCAATCAGTTCGATGCCGAATTGTTTAAGCTCCTTGGCGGCCCGTTCCCCGATAATGGCGCTTAACTTCTCTCTGCCGATAAAGACAGGCTCGATCTCGCCGGTCACCTCATCTTCCTCGCCGGGGACTTCACCCTTCTTTATTTGCGCCAACCGCTCCTTGGCTATTATTAAAATAGCATCGGTATTCCGCACCGCCTCCACCAGGTTGTGACTGGAAATGGTATCGCGGGTCACCGAATCGAGGATCCCATCCATCCTCGCGCGAGCGCCATTCTCCGATTGAACGGTCTGGATAAACAACAGAGGATCTATAATGCGCCAGCGCGCTGTCGTGTCCACGTGGATATACTTCTTGTCTTTGGTTGGAATCCGGTTAGGGTCGCCGTCCCAGTTCAGGATGCGTTTGTCTATCCGACGCACCATCTGAATGAACGGGATTTTGAAATGAAGCCCCGCCTTGGTGACCGCCACGCCCACCGGTTTGCCGAACTGGGTGATGATGGCCTGTTCCCATTCCTGTATAATATACAGAGAGGCCTTCATGAGGACGAGGACGACCAAGAACAAAACCAGTAGCAGACCGACCCCCATGGATTTAAAGGATTGCTGATTCATGGCCGCTCCTCCCCTCGACTGGAAGCTGCGTTCAGCGCCGGAGCGAAAATGGGCAGCACCCCCTTGACCTTATCATCCACGATGGTCAGTTCTTTGAAGCGCCCGTACAACTCCTCCATCGCCTCCAGGTAGAGCCGAGTCCGGGTAACCTGCGGGGAATTTTTGTAAGCAATTAACCGAGCGGTAAATCGTTTCGCGTCGCCCTGAGCCATGTTCACCTTGGCAGTCGCATACCCTTGTGCATCGCGGATAGTCTGTTCCGCTTTTCCTCGGGCCTCCGGAATAACCTTGTTGTATTCTTCCTCCGCCTGGTTGATGACCTTCTCCTGTTCCTGCTTGGCCTCGTTGACTTCATTGAAGGCCGGTTTGACCGATTCGGGAGGATTAATATCCTGCAGTTTAATCGCGACGATACGGACCCCCATGTCGTAGCGGTCCAGGACTTCCTGGGTGAGTTTCTCGGCCTCCACGGCGATTTCAATCCGCCCCACAGTCAAAACATCGCTCACCAGGCGGTCCCCCACCACCCGCCGCATGATGGACTGCGAGACATCGCGAATATTCTTGATGCCATCCCGGACGTTGAATATGTACTTTTGGGGCTGGACAATCTTATACTGCACGATCCACTCCACGTCCGCCACGTTCAAATCCCCCGTTAGGGTCAAGGATTCCTGATTGTAAGTTGACTTGCCGGAAAATCCCTGTTCCTGAACACGGAATCCAAACTCCTGCTGCAGAACGCGCTTGGTCGGCACCTTGATGACTTTATCCATGCCAAAGGGAAGCTTGAAATGCAGTCCCGGCGGCTCGGTGGAGACGTACCGGCCAAATCGAATGATCACCGCCTCCTCCTCGGGTTCCACCGTATAGAATGAGGTGCCGGCCGCCACAAGCAGGATCAAGGCGCCGATGATGGGAAAAACAACGGCTAACCCCTTCGGATGTCTGCCTTGTCCGAAACCACTTTTCCGGAACTGTCTTACCAGGTCACCAAAAATATCAGGCTCGTTAATATCAAATGAGTCTGCCATGCCAATTTACCTTTATCCCCGATTATTTCCTATGCAACTGTTAAAAAACTTCCGGCTCATATATTAACGCCGCAACCACACTCCCGTCATAAATTTGTGTAAAACTTACTCCTGCCAAGAAACCTTGTCAAACACTGTTCCTTAGAATGCAAACGCCCATGGCTTGCCTGGAACCTGGAAGACACCGCCGCCAACTGGCTTCCAACAGCAACACCGAAAAACGGCCATTTTAAGGTGCTGGAGGGACACGCTCAGGTCAATGGCCTTTTGCGAGGCCCGCGCGATAATCACCGTGGATTTCATGCCTTGCCCTTGCGCCGGTTCTAATATTCGGACGGCGGCACGGCCCCGGATTTATATCCTTCCTTCTCTCAGGTATTGAATAATCTGGTCCCGATTCAAGTTTTCAAGCCCTAATTCTTTCAGGGAAATTCCATTCTTGAAGAAGTCCTGCCTGCAAACCACAGAACCTATTCGGATCATTGATTCTATTATGGGAACATCAACGTTGAATTTTTTAGCCAGATTGTAGCGTACCACAGTCCCCACGGGTATATCCTCGGTGAAGTACCTGTGTTCGACAGAATTAGGCCCGACTATCGGCGGCAAGATCACATCCCCATACGGGACCCAGTACTCAAACCCCATTACCCCGCCTTTCCAGTAGAATTGGTCTTCCTGGTGTTTGGCAATCTTGATGTTCATTGCTTCCGCAATTTTTACTTCTTCCTTGTAGAATGCAAACTGGACATGGGAAACTGAAGGGCTCATTCCGTATTTATACATCGAATATTTGCCCTTCGGAATGCCCAGGGTTCCTTCCATTTCCGATACTTCCATTGCGCCGACGTTCAGGATCGAACCGGGAACGTGGACAACCGGATTGGGATTGGAAAGATCCACACCGACGATAGTGTCCCCTCTTTTGATTTCAACTACGCCCTCAAATGGCGGGATCTGCTTCATAATTTCAATGTATTTATCCCCGTCTTTAGAAGGCAGGGTATCCCACATGATGGAGTGTATCCTCGCTATGCAGTCAAGCTTGCCTGGTCCATCCAGCCTTACGCCGTAGGGCATGGAACTCCATCCGCCGATTATTATATCCGGGTTGTTTTTTTTCTCGCGCAGCATATTCCTCAACATCAGAGCGCCAAAATTATTCGGGAAGATGCTAATCACCTGGCCGTTTTCAAGATGCGGGATCATTTTTGCAAAAAACTGTTTCAGTCCTTTTGCCGGGATGGCAACTATCACCAGGCCGGCGCCTTTTATAGCTTCCGATATGTTTGTAGTAACTACGTCAACCTTTGCAGTTCCAGCTCTTCTAAACCATTTAAAATTGCGCTGCTCTCCGTAAAGTTCTATTTCGTGATTTTTCAGCACGTCTCCCAGGCTTTGAGCGGCAAATTCCGGCAGTTCGAACAATCTTACTTTATACCCTGCAAGAGTAAACTCAGCCGCAAAAGTCTGCGCACATGCTCCTCCACCCAGAATCGCAACCGGCTTTTCTAATACTTTCTTTTTTCTCATTTGTCCTCCTGTTAATTCAAGTTTAGGATGTAACTTATCGGTACAAGAAATTTACCCTCTTTAACAACAAAGGAAGATTCAAAAAAATAGGATAGGCCAAAATGAGTAAAATATCAAAATACTGCCCGGTTTATTTTAAATAAAAATATTACAACACTATGAATATCATTGCGTTATGAATGCTTTTCTCGTTTTCGATTTCAATTTGGGCGCACATTGGCTCATTTATCCACATCCCACCATCAGTCTTACAGAATACGGTACGCATTCATTCCACCCTCCGACAACAACCGAACCGCATCGGACGTGAAGATCTGGATTTATCATTATTTTCTATATCATGCGGAGAAGCTCATGCCAAGCCTGATGTAAAATTGAATGTTTGAGTTGACTGCACGGCAGGATTTCCTATCTTATCAACTCAGCAGGTGATTTTGTTCATCCGGGGTGAGCCAAGATAATTTTCCGTAACCCGTGGCCGACGGTTCACCGGGCGCTGATGATATCCACGGAAACTGTTGAGACGAAGGAGGCGGAATGAAACCGGAGATGCTGGTTCGATGGACAAGGGAAAATGCGGCGGACCTCTATGGCATCCGTAACTGGGGCCTGGGCTATTTCGATATCTCGGAAAGCGGCGAGGTGATTGTCCGTCCCGGCGGACCGGCCGGCGATGCCACGGTCAATCTCATGGATCTGATCACCGGGTTAAAAGCACGGGGACTAACCATGCCTGTCCTCTTGCGGTTTGCCGATATCCTCTCATCGCGCATTGAACAATTGTACACCAGCTTCAACACCGCCATCCGCGACTGCGGCTACAAGAACCAGTATCGGGGCGTGTATCCCATCAAGGTCAACCAGCAGAAACAGGTGGTGGCCGAAATTGTCGAATTCGGCCGCGCCCATCATCACGGCCTGGAAGCGGGCAGCAAGGCCGAACTCATGGCGGCCATTGCCTACACCGAGGACCCCGAAGCCCTGATCGTCTGCAACGGCTACAAGGACGAGGAATACATCGACCTGGCCCTGTACACGCTCAAGATGGGACTGCAGACCATCCTCGTCATTGAGATTCCGGAAGAGCTCGATCTGATTCTGAACCGGGCGGCACAGCTGGGCATCAAGCCACGGCTGGGCGTACGAGTCAAGCTTTCAAGCCGGGCCGGCGGACACTGGGACGGGTCCGGCGGAGACCGCAGCATGTTCGGCGTCAACGCCGCCCAGCTCATCACCATCATTGACCGGCTGAGAAAAGAAAACATGCTCGATGGCCTGCAAATGCTTCACTTCCACCTGGGCTCACAGGTTACCAACATCCGCAATATCCGCTCCGCCCTGAAAGAAGCCTGCCGCTTTTATGTGGAAATAGCGAAGGAAGGCGCCGCCATGGGACTGCTCAACATCGGGGGCGGCCTGGCCGTTGATTACGATGGTTCCCATACTAATTTTGCCAGCAGTCGGAATTACACGGAGCAGGAATACGCCGTTGACGTCGTTGAAACCATCATGGCATCCGTCAACGATGCCGGCATTCCCCACCCCATGATCGTCAGTGAATCCGGACGGGCCACCGTGGCCTATCATTCCCTGCTGGTCTTCAACATCCTGAATGTCAGTCGTTTTGAGCCCCACTCCGATGCCGGCACCGAAAAAGTCCCCGACAAACTCCATCATATGCTCAACAACCTGATCGAAGTGCGCAATGCGCTATCCTCGAAAAACCTGCAAGAATGCTATCACGATGCCGTGGATTACCGGGATGAAATCCGCGCTCTCTTCCAGCAGGGCACGCTCTCCCTGCGGGAACGGGCTTTCGCCGAAAACATCTTCTGGGACATCATCTGCCGCATTGCGGCGGAAAATCGCGAACGGAAATACGTGCCCGAGGAACTCCAGGGCATGGAAGTGGCCATCGCGGACCTGTATTATGCCAACTTCAGCGTGTTCCAATCCCTGCCGGACTCCTGGGCTATCGATCAGCTCTTCCCGGTCATGCCGATTCATCGACTGAGCGAAATGCCTACGCGCCAGGCTACGATCGCCGACATCACCTGCGATTCCGACGGCAAAATCGACCGTTTCATTGATTTGCACGATGTGAAGTCCACCCTGCCGCTGCACGAATGGAACGGCGAAGACTATTATGTGGGCGTCTTTCTGGTTGGCGCCTACCAGGAAACGCTGGGCGACCTGCACAACCTGCTGGGCGACACCAACGTTTTGCACGTGCGGATCGGGAAGGACGGCCAGGTGGAATACGCCCATGAAATCTCGGGCGACACGGTATCCGACGTTTTATCTTATGTGGAATACGATCCGCGGGAAATGATCAACCGCGTACGAACGACGGCGGAACAAGCAGTCCGCGATGGCCGGATATCGGCGGTGGAACGCCGCGAGATCATGTCAGCCTATGAAACCGGCATGCGCGGTTACACCTATTTTGAAACCTAAATTTTTCGCCTGGTGAAAAATTCATAGCGCCCCGCGGCGGGCAAGAGACCTTCTCCATGAAATCGAAAATAGAACCCGGCCGGACCAAGACGCCAGCCAGACATTCCGCCACGTCGCCCCGCCAAGCCGGGGCAAGTGGCCCCTTGGCCGCCGACGGGGCAATCCGCAGCCCGCACTTCCTGGAATACGATCCCGCTTGGGTCCATAACCCGGACGCCCCCTATGCGGTGTTGCCGGTGCCCTACGAACGCACCGTAAGCTATGGACGGGGCACGGCCCATGCCCCTCAAGCCATCCTTGACGCCAGCAACCATCTGGAACTCTTCGACGAGGAACTCCTGATCGCTCCATGCCTGCGGGTTCAGACGCTTCCGGAAACGGACTGTCGTAGCGGCACCGAAGAACAGGCGCTCCAGGCGATCCGGGAAGCAGCCCTGTCGGTCATGAGCCGGCGACGGTTTCTCATGGCCTTTGGCGGCGAACACACAATCACGGCGCCGCTGGTTGCGGCGGCCCGGTCGGTCTGGAAATCCCTTTCCATCCTGCACTTGGACGCCCATCTTGATCTGCGCAACGAATACCAGGGCAACCGGTTTTCCCACGCCTGCGTCATGCGGCGGATCATGGATATGGACGTACCGATCGTGCACGTCGGTATCCGCAGTCTCTGCGAAGAGGAATATCGACTTGTCATCGATCGCGGATTATGTGTATTCTGGGCGCGTGCTATGGCCAAAACCGGCGCTGAGGCCTGGATGGAACCGGCGATCGCCAGTCTTTCCCGGCAGGTTTATATTACCATGGATGTCGACAGCTTGGATCCGTCACTGATGCCGGGGACTGGAACCCCCGAACCGGGCGGACTTTCGTGGCAGGACGTTACCGGCCTGCTGCAACGGCTCTGTTCAGCGCGCGAAGTCGTGGCGGCGGATATCGTTGAAGTCGTTCCCATTCCCGGAACGCCGCTCTGCGAATACACGGCGGCGCGACTGGCCGCCAAGCTCATGACCTATAACGAGCAACAGCAACACCATCATGCCTGAATTTTTGCACAGGGTTCGTTGGATCACGGTCGGCGTCCTGCTGGCCGCCGCCGGGTTCGGTTGCGCCCCCATACTGAGAAATGAGAACGGCGTGCGTGTCGTCGGGGATATTGTGACGGGCGAACAGGAACGCCAAGTCACCATAACCACGAGAGACCAGTCCCGCATCGCGGAAATTGCCCGCACCGATCCCGATAGCGACGTGCGCCAGGCGGCCGTCATAAAAATTCACGACTCGGCCGTTCTGCTGGCCATTGCCGAAACGGATCCGGACATGCAGGTTCGCATCACCGCGGTTTCACAACTGGCCGGCAAAGAAATGCTTACCCGGATCGCCACGACAAACACGGAACCTCTGGCCCGCCTGGCCGCCACGGAACGGCTCAAGGACCAAACCGTGCTCTTCGATCTGGCCATGCGCAACAGCGAATCCATCGTCCGGCGAGCGGCCACGGAAAAAATAACAAACCCGCGCCTGCTCTACGATATTGCCTCGTCCAATACCGAGTCGTTCGTACGTATCTGCGCCACCAGCCTGATCACGGATCAGAAACTTCTGACGGGTATTGCCCGCAATAATTCGGACCCCTTGGTCCGGCGCTCCGCCCTGCGTGGGATTACACACCAGGACGCACTGGTCCAGCTGTTCCGGATTGAGAAAGACCGTGACGTCCGCAAAACCGCCGTGGAATTGATCAACCAACAGGATATTCTGGACCAGATTGCAGCAACCGATCCGGACCCGGTAATTCGCTATCTCGCCGTGCGCAAATGCCAGCGCCGTTCTCTGCTGGCCGCCATTGCGACCACCGACCCTGACGCCATCGTGCGCCAGGCGGCGGTAGCCAGTCTGACGGATCAGGCGACCCTGGAAATCATTGCTGAAAAAGACCCCGATCCGATGGTCCGCAAGACGGCGGTGACGAAAATCCGGGGACCGATCTTGCTGGCGGTGATGGAGACTGACGAGGACTCCGATGTCCGGCTGGCGGCGCTGGCGAGCATTGTCGATCCCGAGTTCCTGAAAGACGCGGCCGGCACCGACACCAGCCCGGACGTCCGCGCCGCCGCCCTGGCGAAAATAAGCGACCAGGAAGTGATAGCCAGCGTCGCCTTCCATGATCCGATCCCGCAGGTTCGCGGCACGGCGGTCATAAAACTGACCGACCAGGGACTGATCGAAGTAATCGCCCGCAACGATCCCAACAAGGAGGTGCGCGCGGCCGCGGCCGGCAAAGTTATTGACCAGACCGTGTTGAAAACCATCGCGCTTAAGGACTCCCACCGCACCGTGCGCCAAATTGCCGTCGAACGCATTACCGACCAGGCCATTCTTGATGAGCTGGCGCGCAGCCCCAATCCCAACGTTCGCTTGATGTCCGTGGCCAAGTTGATCCACCCGAGGATTCTGAACGATATTGCCCGCAATGATCCGTTCGCGGCCGTGCGGAAAGCGGCCACGGAAAAAGTGGCCAGCCAGGCCGTACTCAAGGATATCGCTTTGACCGACCCCGATCCGACAGTCCGTAAAGCGGCGGTCCAGGCCATCAGAAATGTGGACATGCTGATGACCATCGCCCAAAATGATTCGCACGAAGAGGTTCGCACCGAAGCAAACAAACAACTGCAGATCATGCGTACCATGACATCCGAAACATGGAGGACGAAGCACGATGCCGAATAATGATCCTCCATGCATTTTGGACTGCGACCAACTGCGGGAAATTCTGTCCATCCGGTATCCCCACATTATGGTGGACCGGGTACTGATCCAGGCAAAGCAGCGTGCTATTGGGATTAAGAACGTCACCATGGACGAACCCTGTTTTCAGGGGCATTTCCCCGACTACCCGGTTTTTCCGGGCGTGTTCATGCTGGAAACGATGATTCAAACGGGAGGGGCGCTGATTCACCACACCACAAACCTGAAATCCAAGATGGCATTCCTGCTCGCCATCGACCGGGCCAAGTTTCGCCGAATGGTGCTTCCGGGCGACCAGTTAAGGGTCGAAACCGAACTGCTCCGATTCCGACGCGGGGTTGCCCAGTTCCAGGCTGTGGCCAGTGTTCGCAACGAGTCGGTCGGCCAGGCCGTCTTCACCATCGGATTCCGTGATGACTTCCTGCAACGCTTGCGGCCAACGGTCTTCACCCCGGACTTCTCCCCCGAAAGCATTTCCCCGGCGGCGGCGCCGATCATGGACATCCATGGCATCATGAAGATTATTCCTCACCGGTATCCTTTTCTCATGGTGGACGCCGTTCTCATCAAGTCCGATAAGCGGATCATCGCCCTGAAAAACGTCACCGGCAACGAACCGTTTTTTACCGGTCATTTCCAAAACCGCCCCGTTATGCCGGGCACCCTGCTGGTGGAATCCATGGCCCAGGCCGGCGCGGTTTTCATGCTGGACCTGCCCCAGTATCAGGGCAAATTCGGGTATTTCATGGCGCTGGAAGAAGCGCGATTCCGGCGCCCGGTCCGGCCGGGGGATCAGTTGATTCTTGATCTGAAACTGGTGTCCAATCGACCGCGCATAGGCCGGGGATTCGGGCATATCCGCGTGGGTGATATCAAGGTTGCGGATGCCCGGTTTTCCTTTGTTATCACGGATCCCTTACCGGGAAAAGTCGCCGGGGAAAAGAAGTGATCTTATTCCGCATCAAGACACGTTTGTTGTCGTTCGCCATCTGGCTAATCGTCGCTATATTCTCCATGGGTTTCGCGGACGACGCTAGGGAAAACGTTCTTTCCACGAATCACCCGCCATCGGCGGAAGCTCTCCTCGCCCAAGTCCGATCCAGCATTCCCCAAGAAACACTGCGGCTAAAGGGAAAGCTCATGAAGGGCGAACGGATCGGGCGTCTGGAGCAGGCCTACCTGATCGAAGCCCTTCTGGAATTGGGCAAGAATCCGCCATCCGCTCTTTACATACTGAGCGACGCGTTTGGAACACCCATCGCCCGACTGACTGTTATCCGCCCGCCGGGACGGGCGCCGGAATTCCGCTATGAACACGGCCAGCCGCTCCGTCCGGCCACGACGCCGGATATGAATCAGCCCATTGAAGGGACGGAACTGACGTGGAACGACCTGAGCCTGTCTTACCTCTGGTGGCCGGATGGAAGCATGGCGGGCCACGACAACATCCGCGGACGGGATTGCTATGTGGTTGAATTGCCTGTCCAAACCCAGCCCGGAAAGCCCCCGCCGACGGATGTCGTTCCCAAGGGAACCAAGAAGTCACCCCCCTATCCGTCTGATGCCGTCGCCTCCGTCCGCCTATGGATTGACGATCACCTGATCGTCCTCATTCAACTGGAGGAATACGACGCCGAGGGCAAACTCATGCGGCGTCTTTCCGTGAAGAACTTCAAGAAGATTGCCGACTTGTGGATGGTCAAAAACATGGATATCCGCCGCTATCCGTCCCGGCACCGGACCCAAATCCGGATCGAGGAAGTGATCTCCGTCACGGCCTCGAATACCCCGGCGGACGTGGATTTGGACGAGTGAAACGTTACGAACCACCTTGGGGCGCCAGCCCTATTTTTACGGGTCACGGGAGAAATATGCTTTCAGCCCTCAGCTATCAGATATCGGCTTCCCCCCGGAATGGGGTTATGATGTCGTCTTCAACGAAAGGAATCTCCTCTTCAGGGATATTCGTGCCAAGACTATTTTCGCTTGATAACATTCCAACATTCTGCAGAATGTTGGAATGTTAATTGTCCCGCAAGTTGATCCGGATGAAACGGATTGTTAATCTTATTTTCTATATTGCTCGGCCACGATTTGGTTCAGGAGGCGCGGTCTGCCCAATCAGGTTCCGGAAACCCAGACGAGACGGCACCGCGGCCCATCGAACTCGCAAAAATAAATCGCCTGCCAGGTCCCTAGTTGCAGCCGGCTGTTTTCCACCAGCACCCGGACGGACGAACCCATCAGGCCGGCCTTGACGTGCGCCGCCGCATTGCCCTCACCATGGCGGTAATGACCTGTCCAGGGCACCATACCATCCAATACGGCTTTGATGTCGGCCACGACATCCGGATCGGCATTTTCATTGATCGTAATCCCGGCCGTCGTGTGCGGCACAAAGACAGTGACGGCGCCCGCTTTCACGCCAAGCTCCTCCAGTGCCGCCTGGACCTGGGCGGTGATGTCCACGAACTCGGTCCGCTCCCGCGTCTGGATCGCAAGTGTTTTCATGGCTCCGATGGGGCTTGGATTTTCATAATGTAATCGGCTCCCCGCAGGCGGGTGGAACCGCTGATGATAATGATGGTATCCTTAAGCTGGATGTAACCGCTGGCCACCAGGATTTTTTCCATCCCCGCGAGGAGCCCGTCCGAATTGTCGCCCCAGGGCACAATCACCGGCAGAATGCCCCACACCAGGGCCAATCGATTACGAATCCGCAGCTCGGGCACCACGGCGATCAGCGGCACACTGGGACGGCGCTGGGCCACCATCTGCGCCGTGAAACCCGACAGGGTAATGATCACGATCGCCCGGGCATGAAGTTCCTCCGCCGCATCCACGGCGGCGGACGCCAGCGCGTGGACCCGCGTGGCGTCCGGAAACGGTTCACGGCGATGGGGCGCGGCCTTTTCAGCCTCGGCAATAATATCGCGCATCATGCCGACGCATTCCAGCGGGTAACGGCCGATAGCAGTTTCCCCGGAAAGCATGACGGCATCCGTCCCATCCCACACGGCGTTCGCCACGTCCGACGCCTCGGCGCGCGTCGGGCGGGGATTCTGGATCATGGACTCCAGCATCTGGGTCGCGGTGATCACGGTTTTGCCCTGGGCATTACACCGGCTGATGAAATGTTTTTGAAGCACCGGGACGCGGGCCGGGGACACCTCGACCCCCAGGTCGCCCCGGGCCACCATGACGCCGTCCGACACCTTGAGAATCTCCTCGAACCGATCCACGGCCTGCGGTTTTTCAATCTTGGCGATCAGGAGAGGACAGCGGCCATGACGCTCGGCTTCACGCCGCGCAAGCAGCAGGTCCCCGGGCCGTTGAACAAACGACAGGGAAACATAGTCCGCCTCGGCGCGCACCGCCGCGGCTAAATCTTCGATATCCTTATCGGTTAAGGCCGGCAGGCGCAATTCGGTATCCGGCAGATTCACGCCCTTGCCCTGGAGCAGAAGACCGCCTACTCTTACCCGCGTTTTCACGCCGTTGGGAACGACGCCAAGCACTTCCAGCTCCAGCTTCCCATCGTCCATGAGAATCCGGTGGCCGGGCCGGATGTCCGTCAAAATTTCCGGATGAGACACCGGGATGTCGGCGCCGAGAATCGGCTGGCCGCCGTCAACCAGGTTGATTTGCCCGTTGGGCAGAGTCCCCACGCGAATCTTGGGACCGCCAAGGTCCACAACCACCGCAACCGCCGCATTCTCCTGCGCGGCGGCCGACCGAACCGCTTGGACGCGGGCGGCAAGGTCGCCGGCCTTCTCATGACTCATGTTGATGCGGAAACCATCCGTTCCCTTCAGAATCAGCGCCCGGATCATCTCGGGGCTGAAGGATGCCGGTCCCAGCGTTGCCAGAATTTTCGTTTCCTGTCTTTGAATCAGCATGGCATCCCCTTCGAATATTCAATTAGGCCTTCGGTAACGATTTCAGGTGGGAGGCGGTAACTTTTTCTTATGGATGCAATTAGGTCCCGATCCGGATCGGGACAACTATGCCGTTCTATCGAACGGCCGCCACAAGAAATTGACCCGCCTGCACCCGGAAACTTGGGACTCACAACACCTTTCATAGCATACGGATCATCCCTCAAAGATAAAGACAATTATGGAAACCATGGCCCAAAGCCGGCCGAATCCACGGCTAATTCTTCCTGTTCTTGAATATAGTGAGAGATAACGATTTATGCAATATAGACTGGACATGGATTGGCGACTTTTCTATGATTTATTGCATGAAACCAAAACTACATGTACCGAACGAGAGAGAGCAACGGA
>JAHIJO010000153.1 GCA_018898455.1 Verrucomicrobiota bacterium
CACAGCCATCCTTGATCGCCTCTTGCATCACTGCGAGACCGTCACCATCGAAGGCAAAAGCTACCGCATGAAGGACAAGACCTAAATCAGGAGGGAACGCCTAAACCGGCGATATCAGGAACTTTCACGGCGGCGTCCACAATCGGGCACTATAACACACGGATTTGGGGCAAAGTATCCTTTTAGGGTACTCTTGCCCCTCCTCTTTAATACGATATGCCCTGTGTTTTCAAGACCCACGGAATAACGGGACAGGCTCTAGTTAAAACAGGCAAATAAAAAGTAAAAAAAAGTTGACAACGCGCGGGGTAGTCACTATATTGATTGTCAACATGTTTACTAATAAGAGCAATTTTTCCTTTCCCACTCAATCACAAGAAGAACCTGCTCAACTTTCTTCCCAGAGTCTTGACGCGCTGGTAGTCCACAATATTCTGAGGACTGCCAATCAGCTCAGTCCTTTTCTCAACCACAAGCTGCGGGAACTCGATCTTACCAATACACAGATCAATGTGCTGTTGCTGCTGCATGAGTCTGCGCATGAAGAGCTAAACCTTTCGCTCATCAGCCGTCACCTGCTGGTGACCAAGGCCAATGTAACCGGCCTTATCGACCGGCTCGAACGCAAGGGGCTGGTCAAGCGCGAAAGCGTGGCTGACCGTCGCGTCACCATCGTGCGACTGACGTCGGAGGGCCGTATGCTCATCGATCAGATCCTGCCGCACCACGAACGCAATCTTGCCGAGTTAACCCAGGGCCTGGATCAGGCGCAGAAAGAAACGCTGGTAAAACTGCTGGTGCAGTTTCGCCAGAAATTTCGGGATAACCATTTGCATAAACGGGAATCTTCGACACCGGTTCCACCGGGATAACCATGAACGACGTAAACACCAAAAACAAGCCCCCCTTTGACGAGTTAAGTCCGACGCTCAAGGAACACCTTGCCCGCCTGCTCGGTCCGGACGAAACACCGCTGACGGTCCTGACCACCGACATGACGCCCGACGGACGTTTTGCCGAAGGCTTCATCGCCGGGACCTACCGTCGCGTGCTTTCTGCCAACCGCCACAATGGCGGTGTGGTCGTCAACGCCGACCTGCCCATGAACAATCTTGTCAGGCTTGAACGCTACGACGCCCACACCGTATGCCGTCTCGAAGCGCGCACCGGTGAGCAGAGCGTGGTGCTGGGATTGGTTGCACGGTCCAAAGGCCAGGCTTTGCAGCGCATGGACGAAACGCTAGCCCCCTTCATGGCGCGCCGTTCCGAAAAAATGGCGACCGGGAGTACCGTGCCGGCAGAAAAGACCGGCCATCCTCATAGCGGCGGCCACTGGGGCCATGGCGGCGATGGCGGCCACTTGGGCGGCGGATCCAACAAGGAGCGTACCTGTGAAAAATGCGGCAGAACCTTTCCCCACCGCCTGGGCTTCTGTCCCGACTGTATCGATCGACGCCGGATACTGTTGCGCCTGTTTGAATTGGCAAAGCCCTATCTCTGGCCCATGGCCGGAAGCCTGTTTTTGATGCTCATCATTACGGGTGTTGAGATGACGTCGCCGCTTCTGACCAAAATCCTGATTGACGACGTGATACCCCATGCCGATTACCGTCTCTTTGCCATGATCATTGCCGGCATCGTGGCGATCTATTTTTTCAGCTCGCTCTTTTCCGGTTCGCGCGGAATGCTCATAGCCTGGCTCGGCGAGCGAATTGTGCACGACCTGCGCGTAAATACGTATGACCACATCCAACAACTTTCAGTGGACTTTTACGACGAGCGCCAGACCGGCTGGATCATGGACCGCATCAGCGCCGACACCGCCAATCTGCAGAATTTTCTTGCCGAAGGTTTCCAGGACTTTATCCGCGACGTGATGACCATCCTGGTGATCATTGCCATCATGATTCCCATGAGTTGGCAGCTTACGCTCCTCACGCTCATTCCGGCGCCCTTCGTGTTCTGGCTCACCAGGCGTTATATGGGCCGCGTCCACCGGCTCTTCCACAGCCAGTGGCGCAAACGCTCATGGATGACCGCCCAGCTCGCGAATGTGATTCCGGGCATCCGCGTGGTCAAGGCCTTTGCCCAAGAGGCCGTTGAGACCGCACGCTTTTCCGAACGCAGCCAGATGTTCATGGAGGCTTCGGTCAAGTCGTCGCAGTCATTTGCCCGGTTCAGCCCGGTCATCAATTTCATCACGTCCATCGGTTCCATTCTGGTCTGGGCCGTGGGCGGCTATCTGGTGATCAGCGGCAAAAGCGTGACACTCGGCACCCTCATTGCATTTATCAATTATCTCTGGCGTTTTTACGGACCTATCAGCAATCTCAGCCGGTTTTCGCAGCGTCTGGAGCGCGCCTCGACTTCGGCCCAGCGGCTCTTCGATGTTCTGGATACCGAGCCGAGCGTCAAGGACGAACCGGGGGCCGTCGAACTGCCGACCATTCGCGGGACTGTCACCTTCCGCAACGTGACCTTTGGTTATAATCCTGATGAGCCGGTGCTCAAAGATATTTCGGTTGAAGTGACGCCCGGTGAAATGATCGGTCTTGTGGGCCCGAGCGGCGCAGGCAAAAGCACGCTCATCAACCTGCTCTGCCGTTTTTACGACGTGGATCAGGGCGCCATCGAGATCGACGGTTGCAACATCCGTTCCGTGCGCATGGATGGTCTCCACCGCCAGATTGGCGTGGTTCCGCAGGAGCCGTTCCTCTTCCACGGCACGATCGCCGAAAACATCGCCTACGGCAAACCCGACGCATCGTACGAAGAGATCATCCGGGCCGCGCAGGCTGCCAACGCGCACGATTTTATCGTAAACCTGCCTGACGGGTACGACACCCTTGCCGGCGAGCGCGGTCAGCGCCTGAGCGGCGGCGAACGCCAGCGTATCTCCATCGCCCGCGCGATCCTCAAAAACCCGCGCATCCTGATCCTCGACGAGGCCACCAGCAGCGTGGACACCGAGACCGAGGCCACCATTCAGCAGGCCGTCGATCGTCTGGTGGAGGGACGCACCACCTTTGCCATTGCCCACCGTTTTTCGACTCTGCGCAACGCCGACCGATTGCTAGTGTTGGATGGTGGCCGCCTGATCGAAAGCGGCACGCACGACGAATTATTGGCAAAAGATGACGGTCTTTTTAAACGACTCGTGGATATTCAGACCAGGACATCACAAATCACGGCAGTGGGAGGATGATACCGTGGAACCGGTTGCCCAGTTAATACGTACCGAAAAGGAGAACCTCAACGCTACCGAGGTGGTACTTAGCCGTGACGCGTACATGCGCCTGACTCTTGTGTACCGCGACTCGATCTGGAACAATGTTACGCTCATGCGTCCCTTTCCGCTGAGCGCGCCGGGGCGTTGCATTATCTTTAAGGACGCCACAGGGTTGCCGATCGGCGGCCTTCCCGACCTTAACGACCTGCCGGCAGAGTCGCGGGCCATCGCGTCCGAAGAACTCGAACTGCTATACTTTACAACGCAGATAGACGGTATCGATGACGTCAAGGCCCGGCATGGCGTCATCACCTGGAAGTTCCGAACCAATCGTGGCGCAAAGACCGTATATGTCAAAGACCGCAACGACATCCGTTCTCTCGCCGGCGGACGCGTGATCTTCATGGACACCAATGGAATGCGCTTCGAAATCAAGGACAAGCATAATCTGGACGAGCGTAGCCAGACCCTGCTCGAAGCGGAAACGTAGTGTTTGTTGAAACAGGCCCGGCCTTTGGGACGAAGTAGTTTTTGAGCAAAAAGTGACGTAGGGAAGACAGACCCCTGCCCGACAATGGCTTCAACTACGGGCCGTGGCGCGTTGGCTTCCCTGATTCATCAGGGGTGGATGTACTGCAACGCGGGTAGTTCGAACCAGCGTGCGGATCCCAGCGGGAACCCCTTGACCGCGATGCTGTTCGGGCCCGTCCGGGCGATAGGGAAACCGGTCTTGTATTCAAAAGCGCCATCGACCAACACATGGTTCGTGCATCCTTTTGGCGTGGCGGAAAAGTCCCTGGGCCGTTGTGTGGCAGTGACAAGTGTCTGCGACTTCTTGGACCGAGCGCGGCCTTGCCAGTGTGATATCTGGCCCGAGAAACCAAAGCCGTCTTGCTGGAACGTCGAGGCGCCAACACTCACCAGCCAACGCTTCCGCTTTCCGGCCTCGCAGAAGACGCCGAAATCGCCCTGGAAGCGCCCGCCGGCGATGTCCGCGGCTTCGGCGAATCGGCTCAGCACGAGGTAGCGGCCCCACTCGGACTCGATGCGGAGGGCCACGGCATCCGGGCCGGCGGTCGGCAGCGTCGGCAGCCGCTCCACTCGGCGGATGGGCAGGCTGCCGCGCGGACCGCTGGGCTCGTGCACGGCCACAAAGATGCTGTCCACATCCTCGCCCTTACGGATGACGTCGACATAGCGCACTCGGCGGCCCGCCTGCGCGTAGGTCTCCATGCCCGGTCCGTTGGACGCTTCCACTCCATGCGCCGAACTCGCCATGTGGAGCCGATAGGCGCGGTCCTTTTCTTTCCAGGTGGCGGTCCAGGCTGCGGGCGGATTCCCGTCCGCGCGCACGTCCCTGAGCCCGAAGATATGTTCCGGCTGGATACTGGCCTTGAAGTCGGTAAGGGGCTTCTCCTTGGGCAGGTCGAGGCCGGTGAACACGATCTGGCCGCGTTTGCCGTCGCTTGCCGCCAACTCGCTGAAGATACGGTAGGCGTGCTTCTTGCCGCCCTTGACCCGGAAAATGTCGATCGCAAAGGTCTGCGCGCCCGGCCCCTTGACCAGAGCCACGAGCCGGCTGTACTCGGAGCACTGGTCGTAGACCTTGGAGGAGGCTTCGGCGACCGAAAGGACCGGCGTCATGGCCGCGAAGTGCAGCCGCGGCACACGCGTGGCTTTGTGACCCATGTCCCGCAAGTACCCGGATCGCTGTTCCGCATCGTCCACGATCACGAGGTTGTGGCTGCAGGTGTTATTGATCCATTTGGTATTCGGCGTATCGCACACGTATCCCAGGTCGCCTAGAATCGGCTGCCCGCGATCGAAGTAATATAGCCCCAGGTTGTCCAGGTGGAGGTGGTTGCCGGGCGGCGAAAGGATGAGGCTGAGGACGGTCGACTTCGTTCCCTGGCCATGCCGAAAGATAGCGTTCATCCAGGCCGGATAGTATGCCTCGGGCAGTTGCCAGGGTTTGGGGCGCGCGCCGGCGGCGGCATCTAGATTGAGGAGCGCATACAGACCCGGTTTGTGCCGCGTGTAGACATGCGGCAGTGCGGGCGCAAAGAACTCGGGATAGCGCCGGGCACCGAGCTCCGCCAAGCCGGGTGACACCCCCATGCTTACCGTTGTATCGCCGAGAGGCAAGTGTCTGCCGTCGGGCAAGAGCTGCTGGGCATAGGTCTGCATCATGCGCTTCAGTTTAGCATCGGTCTGGAATATGCGGACCGTCCCCTTGCGTCGGCGAAACCGCTTGGGCCAGCGGTAGCCGTCGAGAACATCCACAATGTCCAGCAGTCCGCTTCCCAGATACATTTGGGTATAATGCGGACTCTCGCGGCTGAAGCCGTCGAAAAGGAACTGGCGATCCCGCACGAGTTCATAGCCGCGGATGGCCACATCCGCGTACTCGGGCAGTCCCAGGCATCTTGCGCCCGCGGCCATGGCCGCATACACAGAGGGCGCCTTGTTGCTAAAATTCTTGGCCGCGGCTTCGCCGCCCACAAAGGGCTCGCATTCCATGAGGCACTCGATGACGAGGTCCCGCTCAAAACGGGTTCTCTCCTCTTGTCGCCAGAGGGGGCGGCCATCCGACTCCCGAGCCGTGCCGACAAGGTCATAGGCGAGACAAATCGCGGACAAATCGGGCATGCCTACGGGTCGGATGCGCCCCGCGCCCCAGTAGCTCTGCAACATCCTGGCGCGGCGGACCGTATCGCCCTGGAAGGCCTCGGCGGCGAGATGCCGCTTGAATTCGAGCGGCATGCCTTGCTGAAAGTGCCCGTCATGCCAGGCGGCATACATGGGATCGCAGTCGGCGAACGTATCCCAGTAATCCTTATATAGCCACTGGCGATAGCAATGAGCCAGGCGGTTCAGGATCGCGATGGCGCATCGGGCATAGCGCATTTCGCCGGTCAGGGCATGGACCATACCGAGACTCCGGAGGGCATTTAACATGAAGTGAATCTTGCACTCGCGGATAATGCCGCTGAAACTGACGTGAACGGGATACCCCACCCAGCGCCAGGCGTACCTGCCGCTACGGTTACGCGGATGGGCGCGCTCCGCGTCATTCAGGTAAAAAGTGAAAGTCTGTCCCTTGCGGGGGCACTTCAGCAAGGCGGTCTCAGGGTATTCCCGACTCGGATAGGTGTGGCCGCAGAGCTTGCAGGCAGCGGCATCGGGGTGACGATAGTCCCAGGACACGTTGTACATTTGCCCGCCGCCCTCCTGCGATTTCCTGCCGATGCAGTGCGGACAGTTCCAGGCCATGCTGTTGGTGGGCGACAACTCTTCGATCATCTGGGCGATGTAGCGCGGCCCCTGACGGACAACATGGTCGGCCACCTGTTCGATCTTCCGATAGGCGGTCCTGGCCCATGGGGCGCAGGCCACGTTCTTGCGCATCCGCTCGATCTGCTCTTCTGCGATCAGGACCGGATGCCGGACAAGGGCGCGTTGTTCGAGAAGTCGGTCTTTGCGACGTTCCACGTGCGCGCGGAAGTCAATTTCTGCGCGGCTTGGGTCACGGCTCTGCCAAGGGAGAAAGCCTGCTTCGTGGGTCACGGCGCGCACATATTCGTTCCTGCGATTATTGTCGTCAGGCATGGCGGGTTCCCTTCACTGATTTTTATGAGAGATCCGGTATTAAAACTAGCCAAATATATTTAAAATTTGATTCAATTTTGGAGTGCGACGATAGCCAGCGCTACCGCTTTTCCACCGCGAAGCGATGGCTTCGCGGAAAGCAAGGCGGGAGCACCGGCTCCCGCACTCCAAAGTCCGACAACCCTATCAAATAATGGTCGACAATATTTGGCTGGATTCTGCAAAGTAGAATCTAATTTCATCATCATGTCCGTGGGCCCATGCCCTTCAAAACATTTTTGTACTTATGTTCGCGGTAGTCAAAATACTCTCCGTCAAAGGCTCTCGAAACAGTTGTATACACGCGAATGCGAATGGCGTTGTTCTTTTGCAACATAGCAACCGGCATGGTGAAGACACGCGGATTCCATAACAGCGGAAACCATTCGCTGTCATTGATCTTCACTTCAGCGGCATCGCGGAATAACTTAGGCAACTGTAATCGAATTGAAACGTTTTTCGACTGGGAAATTATTTTGAGAGGGTACTGAAACTCGTAGATGATCCGCCCGGCGTAGAACGGTAATCCGTTTTCGCGGTAATCGGCGAAAATGCCTTCCCTGCGCTGCTTTTCAAGCGTGACGGGAAGACGAACCGAAAAATCGCCCGCGAGATAGGGTGCATGCAAAAGCCCATGACCTTTTTTCGAAATGCGCATATTGACGGTGATCATATTTTCTCCTGTACGCGAAAACCTGCTTATGTCGGCGGCAAGACTTCCGCGAACGTGAAATGGCGACGGATTAAAATCGGACACATGGAGCGGCTTTCCGCCGTTAATGCACACCTCCCATTCGTCTGCAGACAAAGAGCCGGGTTCCATCACCAGATGCAGGCGCCCGTGATATCTAATCGTGTATTTGCAAGAATACCGCACCTTCATCTCGGGCATTTCGAAATCTGGGGTGTAGCCGAAATGGTCCACCACCCGCGGTGAAAAACGCAGTTTCGCTTTCGCGATTTGATTTGACGACGGCATGGGATGAACCACGGCCGTTTGATAAACCTTCCCGTTTTCGGCAATGAGCGCCATGGTCCACGGATCGAGCCGCAAAAGATTTATTTCTTGCGGCTGTATGCGCACACATATGGGAATCTCGATGTCAATAACCTGATTTTCAGCGCCGGCGTCCGTATTCGATGCGTGTTTCACCGCCGAAAGCAAGACGGATTCAAATGGATGCATGACGCGCGTATACGTGCCGTTTCCACCGCGAAGGCCTGATGCAGTATGCGGATCGAGCGATATTTCCTTCAGGTTTTCTTTACTTTGGATGGTGAGGGATCGCTTTGTAGAAGACTTGTTTATCAGAAAGTAGCAGGACGAATGATTGCCAACGCGCTTTACCACGAAAATATCGGCGCATACGCTGCCTTTTTCCCGCAGATCGATGTCGGCGGACACAAGCGACCGCAGTTTCTCGATAAAAATCTTTTTGTCGAAGTCGTTCCGGACATGCAGCACCGTTCCGCCTGCCCGTGTAAATTTTACCAGCCAGCGTGTGAGCGGAGGTTCAATTGCCAGCATTGGAGGGATAATCAACACCTCTGCGGTTATGTCCTTTATCTTCACCGATTTTCCGGATATCTTTCCCCGCTCAAGGATGTCGGTATCCACGATGTGAAATCCGATATGCGCGCCAAGTAAAAGATGCAATAACGATTCGTATGCAACGCTATCCATGGGCGATGGAACACCACTGGTAGGATCGAATAACAGAACCCGCGCTTCGATATGTGTGTCTGCGAAACTTGAGTTGAGCTTTTCGATGCGCCCGCTCACATGCCTGAAGAGCGGCCACCACGGTTCCTGGAAAAAAAGCGATGGCGGCGCATCATGTTTGCGCAGGGCATGTGTTGAATAAAAAAAGGCGTGAATGACGAAATAATCAATACCGAGCAAGAGAAGGGATTCGAGAACGAACTTAACATCCTCCAGTGTGATATCCCAACCAATGCTATGAAACGCCTCGCAAAGTGCCGCTTGTTTATTATAAAAATACACCGCTGAAGAGACGGCTTTGGGATTAAAACGCAGTGCATGCCCAATAAGATTGAACTCGTCGCCCGCCTTGAGATGCCCCTGATCGCAGCCGGGTATGTTCATGTAATTCAACTGCGATAGGCGTAAGGAAGGCATCTCGCCGGCGTAGAGAATGCCGTTGCGCCGGCACCACGCGAGAAGCGGGCGCTGAAAGGTTTTTTGAAAAATATTGTTTTTGAGGCTGTGAACCGCGAAGGAAATCCGGCCGTGATCAGGATGGGATGAATCAGCGAGCGCGCTCAAGCAGGGTAGAAGATCATAGCCGTATGTTTTTCTGAACAGCGCCGGAAATCTGTTCGACCAGTTAGGCTCAATCTCGTCGACGAAGATGGATGGGATGGTTTTGCCGAATTCTTTGTGGAAGTGTCGTTCGTAGAAACCGTGCGTACGCGCAAAAAATTCGTGCATCGCGTCCTCGTTCATTACATCGGCAATCGTGTTGAAATATTTAAAATGCGTCACAGCGACCTGTATGCTCGCGATAATACGCCATTGTCCGGAAGGCAATGTTACCGCCAGTACCGGCTGAGGATTGCATGAAAAATACCGCTTGCGATTATAGTCGGTGAGCCCCGCTTCCATGAATGTTTCGTCAGGGAGCGTGACCCCCGCGGAATTCGTCAGATCGACACCGCGGTTGAATTGTGTTTTTCCGCCGCCCACGGGATAGACGATGATATTCAAAACCTTTCCCTTCGGCAGATTGATACTTACTTCGCCGCCGCAAGCAAAATAGGATTTTTGCACAAGTTGCGTTGCCGCGTGTGCGGGATTGCCGAGCGTGACCAGCCCGCCGGCATTGCCGCTGGGGTAGGGGAAGTCGTCGCAGAGATTCATGGTAATGCGGTTTTTTTTCGCCTCCGAAACGGCACATGTGATGAGGTCCTTGAACTGCGGCGAAAGGTACGGAACAGTCAGTCCCTGCCGCGGGGAAATATAGAACCCTTTCACTCCTGCCGCGCGCATTTCGCCGATCTGTTCCGTGATCCCGCGTTCCGTCACAACATCGTTCCAGAACCAGAAGCAGTAGATACCTTTGGCAACCTTTTTCATGGATTCATTGTCCCGTTTTTTCACGCCGATATGTCTGGTGGATAAACAACTAGAGCGTCAAGGGGGCAGCAGTGAAAGCCAGTGAATCGCGGTTTCACACCCAGTTTTCACATGCCCATTCCCGACCCCTTACCCCTCCATTTGTCCCAATAATCATCATCTCTTTCTAGGTTATTGCTAAGTAAAGTACAATTGTTCCTCGATCTTCCTGGGCTCCAGTCGGTTTAAATCGGATAACGCCTCCGCTAAAATCAGAATCAGTGATTGATACATCGTATTTAGCGCCCGGTTCAGCATGAACCCAGATTATCCAACAATAGGAAGGATTCGCCGCTTTAACAGTCATATTTTCTATTACCAAGTTTCGATAAGGCTTGATATGATACTGATGGGTATTGTAGTTCTTGAATACCAGCGTGGCATCGTATGCCAACACATCCGGATAACCCAGGGCAACCAATTCGCTGCGAATGCTGGCCAAGGTATTGGTTCCCGACTCTAGGGTAATTGTGTTTTCTGCGACATCATAACTTATGCCGGCATAAGTAGGGCTAAAACCTAAAACAAGAAAACCCAAACTATAAACCAATAAACTCGTTGCCTTCTTCAGAACGTAAGCGCTCATGGCTGTTCTCCATTCCGTATCCCGGGTATCCGTTTAGCGTCCGCGGCGTGGATATTGAATTGACGTTCCCGGCTCCAATCGGAGCTTGACACTTGCTTCAAGACCAGGCTACTGCGTTAGCTGTCCGCGTATTCTACGAAATCCAGGTGGAGATGCTTCTCATTGGAGATGCACACGACCTTCCTGGCTGTATCCACCGCCTTTTTGAGTGCCGGCAGCAATTGGTCATTGCCCGGCCATCCGCGAGGGGGCGACAACCGATTAACGCGAACCGCCTGCAATCGATATTAGCACGGTCGCGGCCTCCTGAAGATGAAAGCACAGATACAGCTTTTTCCCGTCCCGGAACCACGAGTTATCCTTGAGATCCTTCCTGGAGGTGACCTCGCGCATCGGTTTTCCGCCGCAACTAGGCAAGATTTTCCCGTCGCCGACCAGATCGCAACTTACAGTGAATTCCGGGCAAGTAAAAGGAGACTGAAAGCGCAGAACGATCATGCCTTTTTCCTGATCGGGCTTGACTTCATACGTCTGACTGGCCACCCAATAACGCGCGATTTCACTCGTCTTCATCCACTTGACCCGGTCGCCGAGATGCAGATTTGCTCTCCTGGCCACTTCCTGGACGACCATGAATCCCTTCTTCGTCCCGTTACCGTAAAGGGATGTCCAGTGCGTGTAGAAAGTGAGATAGCTCCCGTTGTTCATCAGATCGACGAATCTGCCATTCGTGCCGTCGGCGCTGATATAGTAGTCCGCTATCTTGGATACGTCTCCCTTGCCGGTCACGCATTCCCATGTCGGTTCCGCCGCCGCGGCAATAATGCTCACTACCGCCTCCTTGTTTGCCTTGTCGAGATACATGGTCTTCGGAAGGATTGTCTGGGCGCCGCCGTCCGTATCGATAAAATACCAGGCGAGCTTTGCTCCGTTGACCTTTTTTACCGCGGCGAGGACTGCCTTCGCGTAAACGCCTGCCTGGTCTCCCTTGTAATAGTTGGGCTGGGTCACTCCGGTGGCGATCAGGCCTGCCTTTTTGAGAATCTCAAGTCCAAACGTCATGTATTCGGTCATCTGTTCGAGGTTTTGATCTGAAATGACGGTGGCCTCCCAGGCGGCGTCGCGTTTGGTGCGGGTGGGGAGGAGTTTTCGCGTCTTGAGGTCCAGGCCGAGCGTATGAGTCAGCATCTCCGGCCCGATGTCGCACACGGGGGCAATTTTCTCCCTGGTGATCTTGATCCACTCATCCACCTCGCGCTTGTCGTAACCTTCCAGCCCCTCGGCAATGCTACCCAGTCCCATCGGGAACGGGACAACCGAGAATTTGCCTCGGATATTGTTCTTGCTTATCCACTCGGCGTATTCCTTGAGAAAGTCCAACGATATGTCGCGGACCATTTTCACGCTGGCGGGCGCATCCCATGTATTGAAGCTTCCGGCCGGGAGCTTGTCCACGTCTCTCATGTAAAAGTACAGCGGATTCACGCAAGGGGTGGGATCGTCCACCAGCAGGCAGATCGGGAAACGAAGGTTTGGCAACTCAGCCTTAACGTTGCTTATCAGCTCGCCTCCTTCGGCACGGATGGTCGCCGCGCCTGCCCAGAGTAAAAAGGATGCCATCAGCAAGGTGCTCCACGGCCTCCAATACCCAGTCATTTGTTTCCGTCCTTTCGTAATGGGTCTCATCATCCAGCCCTCCTCATGCACTTGGATCCGTGACAGAATTTTTCTGTCACCTTAGTTAAATTACGTGATCATATAATGCCATCTTTAACAGTATGTCAACTCTGTGTTTTGCTTTTGTTATTTGAAATTTTGGGTAGATCTCGTTATTCTCAAAATAGATTGCGGGCCATTAGCCGCAGCTCCAGCATCATCAACCGGGTTGTTTCGGTTGTCATTGCTGGAATATGCCCAATTCTCAACGACGTTCTGAGACTAAGGGCTGCTTTCACCTTGCTTTTCCGGACACACCCTGCTAAATTCAAACCTGTTATGAACGCGTCGGGGCTACAACGCATTAACATTGAGCCCCAATGACTTGTGCTGTTGCCACCCCGCCACGCCGTTAGCGGGGCAAGCTCTGCTTGTCCCGCGTTTTGTGGGATTGGGCATTGTTTTCCGGGAACTTTTGAGGAAGCAGTGATGTCAAAGGATATAGAGGTGGCCGTCGGGGAACCGCAGGTATCCGGGGAGGAACTGGCGGCGCGGTTTCGCCAGGGCGATGTGCGGGCGTTCGATGATATTGTCAAATGCTACCAGCAGCGCATTTTTAACCTGGCCTACCGGATGCTGAACCAGTACGAGGAGGCCGCCGACCTGACGCAGGAAATATTTGTTAAGATTTATCGGTCCATGGATAAGTTTCGCGGCGAATCGAGTTTCACGACCTGGGTTTATGCCATTGCCGTCAACATGGGCCGGAACAAGTTGCGCAGTTTCCGGCATCGTCCGGCCCTGAACGCGCTTTCGACAGATGCTCCGCTTGAAACGGAGAACGGCAGGATGGCGATGGAATTGCCCGATCCGGGCCGTTCGCCCGGGGAACAGGTCGAACGGGTGGAGGTATGCCGGGAATTGGAAGGATGCCTGGCGAAACTCCCGCCCGAGTTTGCCGCCGCCCTGGTGATGCGGGACCTGCAACAAATGACGTATGAGGAAATCGCTGCTGCCATGCAATGCTCCCTGGGCACGGTCAAATCGCGGATTGCCCGGGGGCGGTTGCTGGCGATGGAAAAACTGAAAAAAATATATCATCAATAATCAAACCATGAACTGCAATCAATATCAAGAATGGGTGTCCGCCGAGATCGACGGCCGGCTGGATCAACGGCAGGCGCAGTTACTTCGGGAACACCTGGCCGCCTGCCCGGCCTGCCGGCAGGTCAAAGCGGATTTAGAGCGGACCATCGCGCTGATCCGGACTCTGCCTAACATTGAGCCGCCGCCGGATTTGCTGGATTCCATTCATCAACGGCTTGCCGTAGAGCCAGAGACCAGACGGGTATGGCGGATATTGACCATGCCGTTGACTCGCGTGGCCCTGGCGGTGGCCCTCCTGATGATCATTGTTATTTATGGATATCGGCCGATGACATCGGTTACCCGCGATGTCCAGTCGGTCAAAACGGACGGACAAATAATCGGCGGCGGCAAGAGTCCTGAATCTGCCCAAACCAAGCACGCCAATCTTGTGCCAACTCCTAACGCCGGTGAATCTTCCGGTGCGGAGCCGGCCAAACGCGCGCCGGCAAGCTCCATGCTGGAAGCGCACCCCCTTGCGTTAAAGGCAGAGCCGGCGCATCGGTTGCAAGACTTGGATGCCGTACCGGCTTTGGAAAATAACTTGGAAATGGTTGCGGCGGCGAAGATGATCGAGACCAAGCGGACAGAAAAGCGAGTGAGGACTGATGACCTTGCGATTGCCGATCAGGACAAGCAAAAAGGCGCAAAAGCAGTTTCTTTTCATAGTATTAGAAAGATGAGTAGTCATGCCGGCGGGAAAATAATTGAAGAAAAGCATGGGGCGCCGGCGGATATCGCGCAGGAGGCTGTATTGATGAAAGACAAGGCAGGGAACCAATTGGCGGTAGCTTTCGCTGTACCAACTTTACCGGGGGAACCGCCACCTGCCGCGTCACAGTATCCAATCGAAAAAAAACCGCAGCTTCCCCAGACGGCCCGGGCCGGAGTGGTTGATCATAAGGCAGGGGCGTCCACACCGGACCGGGAGCCCAGTGTCAAGTTACTGGTGGTCACCTCCGATCCGGCGGCAGTTATGCGACTATTGGAGCCCTATCGGCAAGAACAGATACGGGACAGGGCAACGAAGGAACGAAGTGACGCGGCAGACAAACCCGGAGTGGTCTGGGGGCAAGAAAAAAACGTGGAACAGGCGCCCAAACACAGGAGTCGGTCGCAACCCCAGGGACAAGCAGTTGACGCGCTAACGACTATTTGGGTATCGGCGCGTGAATATTCAGAGCTTTTAAAAAAAATTCGGGTCTTGGGGAAAATTACGGATGACAACCAGCCGGCAGCTCAGACCCAAAGCGATATGTTCGACCCCCATTCTGGCGCCAGCCAATCTACGGAATTGATCTCCGTTCAAGTACGCATTCAGCCGCGATGATCTGACATTCCCGAATTGTAGGCCGCCATACCCGCCGTCGCCAAGGCTATGGTGGGCAGGGCATGGCGGCGGATTGGAACGCACCTGCCCCGCGTCGCGCGGGGTTATTCTTAACGCGTTGGCAGGATGAATCGGCTGTGTTGGAAACAATTCCGCATGATGCGGGACAGGCGTGGTCCACCGTGATGCTCGATCTTGGCATTATTCCATCATTGCATTACTGCGAGGGTTGACAGAGAACGGGAACTTTGTTGGCGAAGCGGGTGTCTAACTCAACAGAATAGATTAGCGCCCGATACCAATAAGGGGGAAGACGCATGAACAGGATTCTGACCGGATTAGCCGTGCTGGGACTGATGCTTGGCGGATGGTTGGGTAATGTCGCGCTCGCCGACGGATTTATCTATATTCACGATCAGCCGTTCATTCGGCCTCATCCCCCTTATCCCCATCATCCCCATCCCATGCCGCCGCCGCATTATGCTTTTGCACCCTTGGAGGTGAAATATCATCATGTGACCGTTAAGATTCAGGACCAGGTGGCGGTGACGGAAGTGGATCAGACGTTCTTCAATCCCAACAACCAGCAGTTGGAAGGGACCTATATGTTCCCGGTGCCCCGCGGGGCGCAGGTCGACAAATTTTCCATGGACATCAACGGCAAGCAGGTGGAAGCCGAATTACTCGATGCCGACAAGGCCCGCAAAATCTACGAAGATATTGTCCGCAAAATGAAAGACCCAGCCCTGCTGGAATATGCCGGGCAGTCGTTGTTCAAGCTCCGCATCTTCCCGATTGAGCCGCGGAGCGAGAAACGCATCAAGTTGCAATACACTCATCTTCTGCGCAACGACAACGGCCTGGTTGAATACCTGTATCCGTTGAACACGGAGAAATTCTCCGCCGCGCCGGTCAAGAGCGTGGCGCTGAAGGTGGAGCTGGAATGCAAACAGCCGATTAAATCGGTGTATTCGCCCAGCCACCCGGTGGAGATCAAGCGGCCCGCCGACCGGAGAGCGACGATCGGCTATGAAGCCAAAGACGTCAAACCCGACACTGACTTCCTGTTGTTCTTCTCGGCCACGGCCAAATCTGATATCGGCCTGAACCTGCAGGCTTACAACGACGGCGCCGACCCGGCCGGCGGTTGTTTTGCCCTGTTGGTCGCGCCGACCGCGGAGATCACGGCGGACAAAATTGTGGAGAAAGACATAGTGTTTGTGCTGGACACCTCCGGCTCCATGGCCGAGAACAACAAGATCGATCAGGCCAGAAAGGCTCTGCAGTTCTGCCTCAAGAATTTGAATCAAGGCGATCGTTTTGAAATCGTCCGGTTCTCCACGGAAGCCGAGCCGCTGTTCGGGAAGCTGGCGGAAAACACTGATCAAAACAAGATCAAGGCGGAGGAATATGTCAAAGAACTCAAGCCGATCGGCGGCACGGCGATCGAAGAAGCGCTGATCAAAGCCCTGGACACGGCCAAAGGCGGTGGGGACAAGGACCGGCCTTGTTTCATCGTCTTCCTCACCGACGGCCGGCCGACAATCGGCAATACCGATGAAGACCAGATTGTTGCGCAGGTTTCCAAGGCGATGGGCGGCCGTTCGATCCGCATCTTCTGTTTCGGGATCGGCGCCGATATCAACACTCATCTGCTGGATAAGATTGCCGAGAAGACCCGCGCCGTCAGCCGATATGTATTGCCGGGGGAAGATATCGAGGTCAAGGTGTCCAATTTCTACACCAAGATCAGCCAGCCGGTGCTGGCCAATCTTAAGCTGAAATTCTCCGGCGCCATCAAGGCCGCGAAGATGCATCCGGGCGAGATTCCTGATCTGTTCAAGGGTGAACAACTCGTGGTGTTCGGTCGTTACAGCGGTTCCGGGGATGCCGCCATTATCCTGGAGGGCGCGGTGAATGGTCAGGCTAAAACATTTACCTACGAAGCTTCGTTCCCAGCCAAGGCGACGGAATATGTCTTTATCCCCCGCCTGTGGGCGACGCGGCGGGTCGGGTTCCTGCTGGATGAAATCCGTTTGCGTGGCGAAAACAAGGAGGTCCGCGACGAAGTCACCGAGCTGGCGCGGAAATACGGAGTGGTCACGCCTTACACCGCCTACCTTATTGTCGAGGATGAATCCCGCCGGAATGTGCCGGTGACCAGCCGGTCGATGCAGGCGATGAATGAGAGCGATGACTTGCGGCATGAAGGACGGCGGCTGTATGATGAGATGGCGGCGGCGAAAAGCGGAGACGCCGCCGTTGGCGGGGCCCAAGCTACTGAAAGCCTGCGGTCTGCAAATGAAGTATCGGCGCCGGCCAGGGCCAGTAGTCGTGCCTGGGGAGGGCAGAAAAAGGCGATGGCGGCGTCCCCCGTTATCGCAAAAGTCCAGGCAACGATCCAAGCCCAGCAGAGCCGCTATGTCCGGGGCCGGACTTTCTACCGGAATGGCGACCAGTGGATCGACGCCAATGTGCCAAGCCATCCGGACGCCAAGAAGTCGCGGGTAAAGTTCAATTCCGACGAATATTTTGCCCTGCTTAGCAAGCATGTTGACGCGGCCCAGTGGCTGGCGGTCGGGTGCAATGTGCAATTGTACCTTGACGATACGATTTATGAGATCGTCGAGAGCGATGGTTAAAAAACACCATTCCATCAACCAACAAGGAACGAACATGAAAACATGGCGGCACACGCTGATCGCGGGATTGACGTTGGTATTACTGGCGGGGTTCACACCGGCGGCGAATGAGCCGGGCTTGAAGGAACAGAGGGCCAAGGCCAACAAGCTGTTCGGTGACGGCAACTATAAGGAGGCCTATGAAATCTACAGCCAGTTGGCTTTGAACGCAAACAACGTATCCGCTGACGGCGGTGGAGATCTGACGATCGCCATTGCCGCCTTGAATCATTTAAATCGCGCGAATGAGATCGACGCCTTGCGCGAAAAAGCGGTTGCGGTTCACAAGAACCATTGGCGGATCTTTTTCGCGGCGGCCCAGACTCTCAGCCAGGGCCCGCAATACGGCTTCATCATTGCCGGCGAATTCCAGCGGGGTCAGCATCGGGGCGGCACGGGTCGGCAGGTCAATAGCCTGGAGCGCGACCGGGTCCGGGCGTTGCAACTCATGACCCAGGCCATGGCCAAGGCCGGGGGTGAAACGGATCTGGCGGGGCTGGCCGTGTTTTATGAACGCTTTGCCGACATGCTGCTGGGCAACCGCGGCTACAACGAAGCCTGGCGCCTGCAATATCTCAGCGATCTGGCCGTGTTGCCTGACTATGAAGCCGGCGGTTACCAGGGTCACCGGGGCAGTTGGGGCGGCCGGGAAACCGCCGGTGTGCCGGTGAATCCGGACGGAACGCCGGTTTTCTATCAAATCCCTAAAAGCTATGAGACGGCGGCAAACGACGGCGAACGCTGGCGCTGGATGCTGGTCCAGGCCATGGAAGCGGCGCCGGATCGCGTCAACCTGATTTTACTGCGTTGGGCGGATTTCCTGCAGAACCAGTTCGGTGTCCGGACAATCGCGGAATACGGCCGGTATTTCGGCGGCGACGACGACGACGGCAAAAAGGATGACAGCGGCGCCTATGCTCTGCACACGTTGGGCGAAGATGAAACCATCGTGCGTCTGGCCACGGGGATCAAACGCTTAACGTTATCGGCGGATTTCAATTACCTACGGGTTTATCAGCGGATTGCCGATAATCCCAAAACCGGCGGGGGGGAGAAAGCGCTCAATGTTTTAGCGCAATGTTTCGAGGACCGGCGGCAGTATGACAAGGCGGCGGACTATTGGAAGCGCAGTATCAAGGAGTACGGGCCGGGGCACGATAACTATAAGCAGTTGCGGGTGGACCAGATTCTCGGCAACTGGGGCCAGTTCGAGCCGATCATGGCCCAGCCGGCGGGCAAGGGTGCGACGGTCGAGTTCCGTTTCCGGAACGGCAAGGCGGCGCATTTCGAGGCCTACCAGCTAAAGGAGAAGCTGCTGCTCGACGACGTCAAGGCCTACATCAAGACCAAGCCATCCAAACTCGACCGGCAAAAAATTAATATTGGTGACATCGGGTATCGGATCGTTCAGCGGAACGAAAAGCGCTACCTGGGCGACAAGGTCGCCGACTGGAAGCTGGATTTACAGCCGCGCGCACTGCATTTCGACAAGCGCTTCACGGTCACCACCCCACTGCAAAAGGCCGGCGCCTACCTGGTCACCGCCCGGATGGCAGACGGCAATACCAGCAGGATTGTTCTCTGGCTGGACGACACCGTGATCATCAAGAAACCGCTTGAAAAGGGACAATTCCTGTTCGTGGGCGACGCGATATCCGGCCGGCCTATTGCCAAGGCGAATGTGGAGTTTTTCGGCTACCGGCAGGAATGGGTCAAGGGCTCGCATAATTATCATCTACGGGTGTCGGATTCCGCGGAATTCACCGATGAAAGCGGCGTAATTATTTTACAGGATAAAACCCTGCCCGACGATTACCAATGGCTGATCATTACCACCACCGACGAGGGTCGCTTTGCGCATCTGGGATTTACCGGGATCTGGGGCGGTCGCCATTATGATGCCGATTACGATGCGATTAAGACGTTCTTCATCAGTGATCGGCCGGTCTATCGTCCCGGGCAACCGGTAAAATTCAAGTTCTGGATCCGGCATGCCCGGTATGACCAGTCCGGCGCAGACTTTGCCAACCAATCGTTCACGGTACGGATTAACGATCCCAAAGGGGAAAAAGTCCTGGAGCGGGAATTCAAAACGGATGCCTATGGCGGGCTGGAGGGCGAATACAGCCTGCCGCAAGGCGCCGCTTTGGGTGTTTATGCGGCCAGCATTCCGGGCAAAGGCGGCGGCAGTTTCCGCGTTGAGGAATACAAAAAACCGGAGTTTGAGGTGAAGGTGGATTCGCCCGCGGAACCGGTGATGCTGGGCGAGAAGATCACGGCGACCGTCACGGCTAGGTATTATTTCGGCGCGCCGGTGAAGAAGGGCAAGATCAAATATAAAGTGCTCCGCAGCGATTACGGTGCCAACTGGTTTCCCTGTGCGCCGTGGGACTGGCTCTACGGGCGCGGGTACTGGTGGTTCGCAAGTGATTATCCCTGGTACCCGGGCTGGAAGGACTGGGGCTGTTTCCGGCCCTACCGCTCCTGGTGGCCGGCGCCGCAAAATCCGCCGGAAGTCGTGGCGGAGAACGAGGTGGCGGTCGGCGATGACGGCACGCTCAAGATCGAAATCGACACCGCCCTGGCCAAGGCGATTCATGGCGATCGCGACCACAAGTATGATATCACGGCCGAGGTGACCGATGAATCCCGGCGCACGATCACCGGCATGGGCACGATCCTCGTGGCCCGCAAGCCGTTCAAGGTTTATGCCTGGGTCAACCGCGGACATTACCGGGTGGGGGACACCATTCGCGCCGACTTCCTGGCGCAGACGCTCGATAACAAACCGGTCAAGGGCGAAGGCCATCTGAACCTGTTCAAGATTTCGTACGACAAGGACAGCCAACCGGTGGAGACTTCGGTTCAGAAGTGGGACTTGGATACCGACGATCTTGGCAAGGCCCTGGTCCAGGTCAAGGCCTCCGTGGCAGGGCAATACCGGCTGGCCTACAAGGTCGTCAGCGCTAATAAACAGGCGATCGAAGGCGCTTGCGTTTTCTGCATCACGGGCGAAGGCTTTGATGGTTCCCAGTTCCGGTTTAACAACATCGAGTTGGTGACCGACAAGCGCGAGTATGCGCCCGGCGACAAGGCCAGGATACTGGTCAATACCGACCGGATCGACAGTACGGTCCTGCTTTTCACGCGGCCGGCCAACGGTGTCTACCTGCCGCCCAAAATCCTGCGGCTCAACGGCAAGAGCACGGTCGAGGAGATCGAGGTCGTCAAGCGCGATATGCCGAACTTTTTTGTCGAGGCGGTCACGGTCAGCGCCGGCAAAATCCACAGCGAAGTCCGTGAAATCGCCGTGCCGCCCGAGAAGCGGACCCTGAACGTGGAAGTAACGCCGTCGGCGGCCGTTTACAAGCCCGGGGCGGCGGCCAAAGTGCGGGTCAAGCTGACCGATTTCTTCGGCAAGCCGTTTGTCGGCTCCACGGTCATGACGATTTACGACAAGGCGCTGGAATATATTTCCGGCGGCTCCAATGTGCCGGAGATCAAGGCGTTTTTCTGGAAATGGCGGCGCAATCATCATCCGCGGACCGAATCCAGCCTGGGACGCAATGCCCATGCCATGACCGATCCGGGGAAAGCAGGCATGCAGAACCTGGGTGCTTTCGGTCATCTGGTTGCGGATGGATGGGAAAAATCCGATAAGAAAGAGGTTAGCGGGAGCATAGTAAAGGATTTTTCAATTCCAAATTCCCCTATGTCCACGAGAGCGATGAAATCAGGCATGAGTTTGGAGATGAGGGCGGATGGCGTGGGACAAGGTGAAGAGATGAACGATGCAAAGAGTTTGGCATTTGTCGGGGAACAGAGCGGTAGCGCATCGCCGGAACCGGTGCCTGTTGTTCAGCCAACAGTGCGCACAAAATTTGCGGACACCGCTTTCTGGGCTGGTTCGCTGACGACCGACTCGAATGGGGTTGCGGAGATTGCCCTGACCATGCCGGAAAATCTGACCGGCTGGAAAATCCGCACTTGGGCAATGGGATCCCATACCGAGGTGGGCGAAGGGGACGCGGCCGTGGTGACTACCAAAAATCTACTATTGCGCCTGCAGGCGCCGCGGTTCTTTGTCGAAAAGGACGAGGTGGTGCTGTCGGCGAATGTGCACAACTACCTGAAAACTAAAAAGAATGTGCAAGTCGTCCTGGAGCTTGACGGCGCCTGTCTGCAGGCCATGGGGCAACTGAAGCAGAGCGTGGCGGTGGAGGCCAACGGCGAACAGCGGGTTGACTGGCGGGTCAAGGTGCAGAAGGAAGGGACGGCCGTGGTGCGCATAAAGGCGCTGACCGACGAGGAATCGGACGCGATGGAGCTGAAGTTCCCCGTGTATGTGCACGGCATGCTCAAGACCGATTCATTCAGCGGCGCCCTGCGGCCGGAGCAGGCAAAGGGGAGCATCACGTTCAACGTGCCGGCGGAACGGCGGATTGATGAGTCGCGATTGGAAGTGCGCTATTCCCCGAGCCTGGCGGGCGCGCTGGTGGATGCCCTGCCGTACCTGGTTGATTATCCGTATGGCTGTACGGAGCAGGTCTTGAGCCGGTTCCTGCCGGCGGTGATCACCCAGAAGATCCTCCTGCAGATGGGGCTGGACCTGAAAGCGATCCAGGCCAAGCGCACCAATTTGAACGCGCAGGAGATCGGCACGGATACTGAGCGGGCCAAACAATGGCAGCGGTTTGACCGGAATCCCGTGTTCGACGAAAACGCCATGCGGGATATGGTCAAGGAAGGATTGCGGCAGTTGACGGCGATGCAGTGCTCCGACGGGGGGTGGGGCTGGTTCTCGGGTTATGGTGAGCATTCGTATCCGCATACCACGGCCTACGTGGTGCATGGCTTGCAGATCGCCCGCGAGAACGATGTCGCGCTGGTGCCCGGAGTGCTGGAGCGCGGCGTGGATTGGCTGAAAAAATATCAGGCTGAGCAGGTCCGGCTGCTGCAGAATGCCGCGAAAAAGGTCGAGCCCTGGAAACAATCGGCCGACAATCTCGATGCCTTTGTATTCATGGCGCTGACGGATGCCGGGGTGCGGAATGACGATATGCTGGAATTCCTCTATCGCGACCGGACCCAGATGGCAGTTTACGGCCTGTCAATGTATGGCCTGGCCCTGCACAAGCTCGGGCAGAAGGAAAAACTGGGAATGATTCTTCAGAACATCGAGCAGTTCCTGGTGCAGGATGAAGAGAATCAGACCGCCTGGCTCAATCTTGGCAACGGCGGTTACTGGTGGTGCTGGTACGGCAGCGAATACGAGGCGCAGGCCTACTACCTGAAACTGCTGGCCCGGACCGATCCGGCCGGCGCGCGGGCCTCGCGCTTGGTGAAATACCTGTTGAATAACCGCAAGCATGCCACCTATTGGAATTCCACGCGCGATACGGCATTGTGCGTCGAGGCCATGGCCGACTATTTCAAGGCCAGCAAGGAGGACAAACCGGATATGACGCTGGAAATCTATGTGGACGGCAAAAAGCGCAAGGAAGTCCGGATCAATGCCGCCAATCTGTTCACCTTCGACAATAAATTCGTTCTCGAAGGCGACGCGGTGGAGAGCGGCAAGCACACGGTGGAATTCCGGAAGAAGGGTGTCGGTCCGCTTTACTTCAACGCCTATCTCTCGAATTTCACGCTGGAGGACTTCATCGGCAAGGCGGGCTTGGAGATCAAGGTCAACCGGAAGTATTACAAGCTGGTAGCCGTGGATAAAACCGTCAAGGTGGCCGGGGCGCGCGGGCAGGCGGTGGACCAGAAAGTTGAAAAGTATCAGCGCATCCCGCTTGATAATCAGGCAGTGTTAAAGAGTGGCGATCTGATCGAAGTTGAACTTGCGATCGAAAGCAAGAACGACTACGAATACTTGCTCTTTGAAGACATGAAAGCGGCGGGATTTGAACCGGTGGAAGTCCGCAGCGGTTATGGCGGTAACGACCTGAGCGCTTACATGGAACTGCGCGACGAGCGGGTCTGCTTCTTTGTCCGGGCCCTGGCGCGTGGCCGCCACAGCGTGGCGTATCGCCTGCGGGCGGAAATCCCCGGCAAGTTCAGCGCTCTGCCCACCCGGGCTTCCGCGATGTATGCGCCGGAGCTGAAAGCGAATTCCGACGAGATCAAGCTGAGTATCGAAGATTGAGAGACAACGGCGGATGCCGTGGAGTGTTGCGCCGGTTCCGTCGAAGTCGCCGCAGCAGCTTCCCGGGGGTCCGGTTTTGTTGGCGCTGGGGGGCGGTTCTTTCTTGCCTCTATGGTAAGATACTTTTTTGTAGCACTTCATGAACCTGATTCTTCTATACGACGATGACTTTGTTGCCGGCAACTCCGTCCGTCTGACGGGGCGGCGCCTGAAACATATTCTTGAGGTCCATCGGCCGGCGGTTGGCGATGCGCTGACGGTGGGTCGGGTCGACGGACTGATCGGCAAAGGGCGCATTACTGTTGCGACTTCCGTTGCCATGGAAATGGAGGTTGCCCTGGGCGAGACGCCGCCGGCGCCACGGGAGGTCAACCTGGTGCTGGCCCTGCCGCGTCCCAAGGTCGTCAAACGGGTTCTGTTGGCGATCGCGAGCCTGGGTGTGAAACGCCTGTATCTCATCAACGGGTTCCGGGTCGAAAAAAGCTATTGGCAGAGCCCGGTCCTGAGCCCGGGAGGCATCCGGGAAGCTCTGGTCCTTGGACTGGAACAGGCGCGTGACACCAAACTGCCGGAAGTGGTCCTGCGCCCGCTTTTCAAGCCGTTTGTTGAAGACGAACTGCCGGCGCTGATCCGAGGCACCGTGGCGCTCGTGGCGCATCCCGGCGCGGCCGAAAGTTGCCCGTCAGCCGCGGTAAAGCCGGTGACACTCGTGATCGGACCCGAGGGCGGATTTATCACTTACGAGATGGAAAAGCTGGTTGCGGCCGGCTGTCGTCCGGTTCAGATCGGCGCGCGTATTCTGCGCGTTGAAACCGCCATTCCCTTCCTGCTGGGACGACTCGGTCGTTAGCCTGCATATTTTCTAGCGCGGTTCTGGTTCCTTACTGCGGGCCGGCCCAAATGATTGACAAATCGGCAAGGAGATATGTAAGATTCAGCTTATTTCATGAGGGGCATGCCGGATGACACCGATAACCACGCCGTATTATCTGATCGACGAAAAGAAACTTTTGAGGAACCTTAAGATCATCAGGCGCGTGCGCGAGGTTTCAGGCGCAAAGTCTGTGCTCGCGCTGAAATGTTTTTCGACCTGGTCCGTTTTCGGTCTGATGAAACAGTACTTGGACGGCACGACCAGCAGTGGTGTATATGAGGCGCGGCTGGGGCGTGAGAAATTCGGGAAAGAGGTCCATGCTTACAGCGTCGGGTTTTCCCGGCAGGACATCCGGGAAGTGCGGCGGTACGCGGACAAGATCATCTTCAATTCACTTTCACAGCTCAAGGCTTTCTCCCGCGAGGTCCGTGGCCTGAAGGTCGGGGTCCGGGTGAACCCGGGATTCAGTTATTCCCATTTTGATCTCGCCGATCCGGCCCGCAGATATTCCCGGCTCGGCGTACAGGACGCCGGGGCGCTCCGCGAGTCGGCCGGGCTTATCAGCGGCGTGATGTTCCATTTCAACTGCGAGAACGACGATATCAGGAACTTTTCGAAGAACCTGGACCGAATCGGACGGGAATATGGCGATCTTCTCGGGTGCCTGGAATGGATCAGCCTGGGGGGCGGGCTGTATTTCACGAAGCCCGGTTATCCCTTGGCCGAGTTTTGTGCCAGGTTGAAGGATTTCAGCGGGAGGTACAGGGTTCAGGTGTATTTGGAACCCGGAGAATCGGCGATCACTGGTTCCGCGGAACTTGTGACCACGGTTCTCGACGTCGTGCATAACGAAATAGACGTCGTCATCGTGGACGCGTCCACGGAAGCGCACATGCTGGATCTTCTGACCTATCGCCTCCAGGCGAAGATTGCGTCACCCGGACCGGGGCTCCATAAGGTCATGATTGCCGGCCGGTCGTGCCTGGCGGGCGACGTGTTTGGCCAGTACAGCCTGAAAACCCGGCTGAAACCCGGGAACGTGATCCGTTTTGCGGATGCGGCGGGATACACCATGGTAAAAAAGAACTGGTTCAATGGTCTTCCCATGCCATCCATCTGTGTGCGCAGGCTGGACGGGACCCTGGACAGGGTTCGAAGTTTTGGATACAAGGATTATATTGCGAGTCTTTCTTAATGAATTTTTTGCCGGGCAAATAATTCATAACATCTCAATCCGGATCGAGGCGGGATTGAATGGAGCAGAAACAGGGCTGGCCTGGGGGCAGGGCGGCTCCAACATCGCCCCAGCGGGGCGATTGACAATAGGCAGGCGCTTTAGCGCCTGCGCAGAGAAAAGGAAACAGGAATGCGTCCCATAGGGACGCTTGAACCAAAAGGCACCAAAAAAGGAATATCCATGAAAAAGAACGTATTGATCATCGGCGCCGGCGGCGTCGCGCATGTGGCGGCTCACAAGGCGGCTATGAACAACGATGTGCTTGGCGATATCTGTCTTGCCTCGCGCACGCAGGCCAAATGCGACGAAATCATTGCGAGCGTCAAACGGAAAAATCACATCAAGGACAAATCGAAAAAGCTCTATTCCCGCCGGCTCGATGCGCTCGACGTCCCGGCCACTGTCAAACTGATCCGGGAGACGGGCTCGGAGATTGTCATCAACCTTGGCAATGCGTTCATCAATATGTCTGTCCTCGAGGCGTGCCTTGAGACCGGCGCGGTCTATATGGACACCGCCATTCACGAGGATCCGGACAAGGTGTGTGAAACCCCGCCCTGGTACGCGAACTATGAGTGGAAACGCAAGGACCGCTGTAAGGCCAAAGGCCTGACTGCCATCCTCGGCGTGGGATTCGATCCGGGCGTGGTCAACGCCTACTGCGCCCTGGCGGTGAAACGCTATTTCGACAAGATCGACACGATCGATATCCTGGACGTCAACGCCGGAAGCCACGGTAAGTACTTTGCCACGAACTTCGACCCGGAGATCAACTTCCGCGAGTTCATCAAGGTCTGGACCTGGATCGACCGGCAGTGGAAGGAGTATCCGACACATTCCGTCAAGCGCATCTACGATTTTCCGGTCGTCGGTCACTGTCCGATCTACCTGAACGGCCACGACGAATTGCACTCGCTGTCGAAGAACATCGACGCCAACAGCATTCGTTTCTGGATGGGTTTCAGCGACCACTACATCAACGTCTTCACGGTGCTCCGCACCCTCGGGTTTCTCTCGCACCTGCCGGTGACCCTGACCACGGGCCAGAAGGTTGTGCCGCTCAAGGTGGTCAAGGCGCTCCTGCCCGACCCGAAGACCCTCGCCCCCGGATATACCGGCAAGACCTGCATCGGCAACTTCGTCAAGGGCTGGAAGAACGGGAAGAAGAAGGAGGTCCTCATCTACCAGGTCTCGGACCACAAGAAATGTTTTGAAGAGGTTGAGTCCCAGGGCATCAGTTACACCGCCGGTGTCCCTCCGGTTGCCGCCGCCATCCTCGTGGCAAAAGGCATCTGGGATCCGAAGACGATGGTAAACGTTGAGGAGTTGGATCCCGAGTCGTTCATCGCCATTCTTGACAAGATCGGACTGCCGACGGACGTCAAGGAGATCAAGCCCGGCAGTAAGGCCTCATTCGACGGGACCGTCCGGGCCCTGAAGGCGGAGCTGGCGGAATCGACCGCCACGGTCACGGTTTCCGCGGCCAATCCGATGATTGCCGTGGTGCCCAAGCCGGCGGCCCGGCTTGCGAAGAAACCTGTAAAAATCAGTGCCATAAAAGCGAAGAAGGGCAGTGGGTTGTTATGAGCAATAATGTGAATGATGCGAGTGATGGGAAACATCCTTCCCAAGAATCCTGTTCATTAGGAATATTCAGGAATTAGCTGAATTAGTGCAGGATGAGCCAGGCTTTGCCTCCAGTCTGCTGAAGGTGGCTGGAATGAAAACCAGCCGGATTGAGCTCCAGTTGGTGCGGTGGGTGTAGTCGGGATATTTACTGAAGCTGAGACGCGGAGTATACGTTCTTGGTAAACCATGCCGGAAAATTGAGCCGCACCCATTCCTGGAACGACCGGGGGATGTTGACTTGATTACAAGGGAAAATCTGGTGGCAGTGTTGCGGAGCTGACGAAACTGTTGTCCCCGTTTTGCAAGTTGACGCCCGAGAAAAAACCAACCTGGGTGCTCTGTCTTCGCAGGGTAATTTGGCAACTCGACTGGCTCCACAATCGGATTCGGCAGATTCACCGCGAGCATGCTCGGTATATCCCGGTTATGAAGGCCAACAACGCAACTATGTCAGTTCGGCTAACATGGTTTCGCATGCGTTCATTACGATCTTTTCGAGCTCCGACGAAAGCGGTAGAAGGCAATAGAACCTGGTCGAACCGTAACAGGCATAATCATTGGCGCACTGGTAAGCTTCTGTGGTGGGAAAATAAGCAAGGGTGCCGCCGGCATGGCCAAAGTTGAACAGCAAGGGAGTCTTTTCGCGCAAGCGCAGATAGTACATGGAAAACACCTCGCCCGGCAGACCGATAATCTTCAGCTTGCCGATGGAAAGCGCCTGGATCGGCACGTTTTCAATATGCGGGTTTTTGCTCAACTGCGGGTACTGCGCCTTGACCGAATGCGACCATTCCTGCATGAAACGTTTAGTCGTTTCGTTACCGCCGGCGGCGGCCTGCACCTGTTGCTCGACTTCTGCCAGCGATGGCACCTGGAGCGGGACGCGCACCCGGTGTTCCAGCGCCTTCAGCGACTTCACTTCCACCGGCTCGGCATATTTTTCGGCCTTGAGCGCGCGGTTGCAGATCAATTGGCCAATCAGGGCCAGGTCTTCCACCGTGGCTTGTCCCCAGCGATTCATATTGGTTACCGGATCAACATCGCCGCAAAAACCCTGGAACACGATCGCCCGGTGTCCGGTCGTTCGTTCGATGGCGGCGGTCACGGCGCCGGGCCAATCCGCGGATACTTTGGTAATCGGGCCAAGCATCACCGGGTGGCAGGAGTAGCTCAGAAGATAAATTTTCTGCGTGTCCCGTTCGAACACCGCCACTTTCAAGCTCGGGTCGATCTCTTCGAAATTCCCTTTACGCCGGTTGAAACCGATCGGCTCGAGCGTCTCAATTCGGCAGCGCAGCGAAGCCTTGCGCAAATCCTTCGCAGCCAGACGCACGGCTTCAGCAATTAATGCCGGCACACCGGACAAGTAGGCCTGATCGATCTCGCCCAGGGCCAGCAATGGCTGGGACGCCGGTCCGGTGTGGGTATGCGTGCAGGCCAGCAGGACGTTCTGCATCGGCAGGTCGTGCTCCACCGCAATCTGCTTGCGGACGGCATCGACAAATTCGATGGTGAAGCCCAGGATGTTACAACTTATCAGAACCAGCTTTTCTGTCCCCTTGCCAAGGAACAGAGCATGAGCCTTCAAATCATCAAGGACGCCGTCCACCTTGCGATTCGAGTAACAACCATAACCGGTGAGATCAACGCCCTGGGGCGGCGTGATCACCTTTTCGCCATAACCGGCCGTTAATTCAGACATTTTTCAAAGCCTTCCAGTTCTCCCGGACCTTGCTCATCGCATTGATGATATCCTGCATGTCATTTTTCTCGGCCAGGAGCATCGGATGAAATATCCAGCAGGCTTCCTTGCAGATGATCTCCGTGTTCGGGCAAACGACGTGACGATAATCCACCTTCTTCCCATAAAAAGGACAGGAGATCGGGCAAAAACCGGGTCCCCGGCCCTGCCTCATCCTGAACATCGGATTTTTATAAAGCGGAATCGGATAACCGCCACTGCACGGAATTCCCTCGGCATTGAGCGCCTTGATAAACTGCTCACGGCTGACGCCTGGCCATTCATTACTGATAAAGCGGAAGATATACACATGGTAACTGCGCCGGGTCATGCGCGGATCACGCCGCATCAAGCCGATGCCCGGGATGCCCCGCAATCCATGATCGAGAAAAGCGCCGTTGCGATCGCGCTTATTGGTCTGCGACTCCAGCCGTTCAAGCTGGCCCAGCAGGATCGCCGCTTGCAGTTCGGTCAGGCGCAGATTACTACCCGGCAGAAAATGCTCGTAGAACGTCTTGCCCTTGCCGCGGCCGCAGTTGGAATAGCTCCGGGCGGTTTCGGCCACAGTTTCCGAATCCGAAAGGAGAATCCCGCCTTCGCCGGAGGTGATGTTCTTGCTCATCTGGAAGCTGAACCCGCCGCAATCGCCGAGTGCGCCCGTGCCCTTGCCTTTCCACTTGGTGCCCCAACTGTGGCAGGCGTCCTCGATGATTTTTAATTTGTATTTACGAGCAAGTTTTTTGAACGCGTCCATGTCGGCGGGCAATCCGCCGAAATGGACGGGGACGATCGCCTTGGTTTTGCTGGTGATTTTTCTTTCCACGTCCCGGGGATCGAGGTTGCACGTATCCAGCTCGATATCCGCGAATACCGGGATCGCGTTGACTTTCAGCACCGCGCTCGCCGTGGCGATGAAGGAGTAAGGCGGAACGATCACTTCCTGGCCCGCGCCCACCTTGCAGGCCAGCAGGCCGATCTCCAGGGCCGCGGTGCCGTTGGTACAGGACACGCCGAACCGGGCGTTCTGGAAAGCCGCGTATTTCTCTTCAAACTCCTTGACCTTCGCTCCGTACCACCAATGGGCGCTGTCAAAAACGTTTAACAGGTTCCGGCGCTCGGGCTGACCGAAAATCGGCCAGGAGGGAAACGGCTTTTTCCGCACCGGCGCACCGCCGCATAGCGCGAGTTTACTTTTGCTGGACATTGAATACCTCGACTGGTTTATTTTTGACCGGCCCTCTGTCCTATCCGGATCAAAATTCGAAGCCGGTCTATTTTTAACAGGTTGAAACGTCATGTATATTACTTCGGCCGGAAGAAAGCAAGTAGTGTTTGGCAGGATTGTAATGCCAATAACACGCACGCTATTTTCGGGCTGTAGATGATGGTGAAAAGCGGATGGAATCCGTCCTGTCCCCTGTTTCACCGGAGGCAAGAATGACGGGGAAGAATAACTGAAAAGTTTATTCTAAAAGTGTTTCTCGGCAAAGGCACGATCGCGCTAGAAGTGGCAAGTGCAGCGAAGGATATCCACCCGAAAACTCTGTTCTTGCTGGACTTGCGTGCGCGCGCGGGGGGTAATATTTCTCTATTGGTGGTATCAAGATATGGCGATGCTTAGTAGTTACTTATTTTTCTTTGAAATTAATCGCATTCGCAAACAACAATCGGAGGAAAAAATAAAAATGAAATCATTAAAAATTTAGGTTTGCGCGGCGGTGGCCAGTATCGCTTTGATCTCGTCCACAAAAGCCCTGGCCGGCACAATCGGCGGCACTAACATAGACTGGAACAGTTGGACGGAAGTGGCCGGGGCAACCGGCTATGAAATCTAGCGCAGTCAGACGAACGACCCGGCAACCGCGGCCCGGATCGCGGATGTTCCGCTGGTCACCCTGCGGCGATCGGATTCTCTTGTAAGGGCTGACCTTGGTCAGACCGTCCGGACGAAACAAGTAATCGGAGAATATCCAATATCCAACAACCATCGGACAACGAACGGTGGACAACGGACAATCAGCCGAACACCGCCACGTCGCCCCGCGGCGGGCGACGGGAAACACCGTCCCTCAGTCCTTGACCTACACCTACGACGACTATGCGATTTTCCCGATCCTGACCTTCTACTACTGGGTCCGCGCCAAGACGGCAACGCTGATCAGCCCGCTGAGTTACGTGGACATGGGCTATGCGGCCTTGTCGCCGGAACAGGCCATCGGGACGGCGGATATCACGGCGGACGACTTGGTCTTCCTGCCGGTGAACATGACCAATGCGTCTCCAGCAGGCACGGTCTCCTGCCGGGTGCTGAACAACGGTCCTGACGCCGTGAATGCGTCGGCGATTGGATTCGATTTCCACATGGCTTGCCACACGCCAGGCGTGGTCTCGAACGCGATCCCGGTCTGGATCGGCTCGGATCAGGGAACTTACACCCTGGCGGTGGGTGAGGAAACACTGGTGATTCTGACCCCGCCGTCGCGGCGTGGCCTGATCGCGCGGGCTGACTTGAGTGGTGTTCAGCAGGTGAAGGTCACGGTGCGGCGCCTGAGCGGGCTGAATGATCCGAACTTGACGAACAACACGACCACTGCGCCGGGCACGGTGTTGGTGAGAACCGTCGGCGTGAATTCTCCGGGCCGATCGGTAAACGATTATGACGGTGATGGGAAGTCGGATGTTGCCTTGTGCCGTTCCGACAAGGGTGTGTGGGCAGCCGTCCTCTCCGGAACGCGGGGCTATGGCACAACCGGGATTGAGCCGGAGACAGGCGGCGGCCGGTACTGGACGGCGGCGGGCGATTACGACGGAGATGGCCTGCTGGACTACGGGCTCTACGAGGAAACCTGCGGGACCTGGTGGATACGGAAGAGCAGTGACGGGCAGGTGGTCAGCGGCGAATTCGGCGGTTCCGGGTTCCGGCCGGTGTCCGCGGATTACGACGGCGACAGTAAATCCGATCCGGCGGTTTATGGTCCTGCGTGGGGTTATTGGGCGGGATTGAAGTCCGCCTCGGACTATGCGTTGGGGGAGGCCTGGGCGGGCCGGGCTATGTAGCGGCGTTGGGCGATTTCGACGGTGATGGCCGCGCCGACCCGGGCGTCTATAGCGAGCAGGGCGGCGTGTGGTACGGCTGGCTGTCTGGCCACAGCTACGAATTATCCACCGCCCGCTTCGGTGGCCCCGGCTACCAGCCGGTCAGTGAATGAAGTTTGCGCCGAACGCAAAATTTATTATAGTTTTTTCTCCATTATTTTGAGGATCTCTTCGTCCGTTTTGACCATGCCTCTTTTCGCAATTAAGCCCATATTGGCTAATGATTCGGAGCCGTCTTTTCCCACGATCCCGTCTTCCACAGGAATGCCAATTCCGCTCATGGCCAATGCCGCGGAACGAAAGGCCGCGTCGACGCTGGTCATGGTTTTCATGGCACAACCGATCTTGGCGCCGTCGCAGATCATCCCCGTGATGTTGCCCACCATATTGTTAATAGCGAAAGACATTTCCCGCTGTCCGCCGCCTTTGAGATAGACGATCGCGCACGCCAGACCGACACCGGCCGCATTGGAACACCCGCAGACGGCGGAAAGAGTGCCCAGCTCGCAGGTCGTCTTCGACGTAACGAGCATCGCAATGAGCAGAGCTTCTTCAATCTTTCTTTGAGGGATGTGCCACCTGTCTTTCAGCGTGATGAGCGGAACGCAGATGACGATTCCCTTATTGCCGGAACCGGCTACCGACATTACCGGAAACGGTTCGCCCCACATCCGCGCATATACGCCGGCGCCGACAAGCGCGGTGATCCGCGCATTGACGTCCGTCTTGCGGATATTAAAAAATGTTTTTGGCAGGAGTTTTAAGCCGTGCCTGGCGATCATTATGTTTTGCAGCGCGCCGCTGATGATTGCCTTTCGCTGTGCCATGGAGAGAGCTCTTGCCAGCTTGATCAGCTGGTCCAGGGAGCGAGAAGCGGCCCATTTCCGTGCGCGTTCCTGCGCGGAGGAGTGCAAGCTATTGCGACTCCTGTATATAATTTTATTGTTTCTGGAAACCAGGGTTACATTCGTGTGCGAACCTTCAATGACACAGCGCGCGCTGTTTCGTCCGCCGATCACAGTGAATTCTATGAAGAGCTTCTCTTTTAACTTGTCTATTACTATTTTAATCCTGTTTTTCTTGATAAGTTTCTGGGCCGACTTTAAAATGGCGGCGTTGGTCTCTTCAAAACATTGAAGTCCCAGTTCCTTTTTCTTTAAGAAAGCCCCGATGGCGGCTGCCCATTTTATTCCGGTCTTATGGCCGCTGTGGGGAATGCCGACCGCATAACAGTTTTTATAGATCCTGGGGTCAACTTTCAGGATTATCTGTTGCGGCCGTTCATCAAGCTGGCTGGTGGCGATAAGGCCCGCGTAGGCAATGGACGCCGGCTCGGTGCAACCAAGCGCCGGCACCCATTCTGCCATCAGATATTTATCAATATTCATGGAAGTGACCCCGAGTTTTGGAATTATCGGTTGCGATTGAAAAAGATGTGGTAATTGCTTTCCTATAATGTATAACATCTCACATCCGGAAAGTAAAGGGGTGGACCGGAGGAGCTATCGCCAGACAGAGGCACGCTTTGCCCTGTCAGGACGGATGCGTTTTCAACGAAAAAAAGGTGCGCCGAAGGCAGACCGATCCCTCGTGTCAAGGTATAGAGGCGCTTGGCAGGCAATTGACCTCCGATCCGGGGGCTCGCGTCCCCCTTCTCGCCGCTATCCTCGTGGTTCGTAGTCGAACCCCTGACCCTCACGTTGCGAACGAAAAATCGGCAATTTTTACAACTCATTGATAATTGCATAATTACGTAAGATTAAGCGTCTTGTGCAGCCTATCAAAATCCGCCAATTTTGTTAACCCACATATTTCATGAGCGGATTACCGCTTGTGAAATATGCGCTTGGGTCACAATGCGTTGTGGCCCAAGTTTCGGAGCGTCGTATAATACGCCTTGCTCAAGATTGCCACCTTTGGCGGATCCGCCTCAGGAGGAAACCCTTCGACGTGCCGGAAGGTTAACCCTGAGCAAGCCCGTGCCGACGGGCGCGTCGAAGCCTTTCAGGCGGATATTTCATGAGACTCATGAAATGTCCGGATTAAAAGGCTCAAAATTCACGTCAGTTTGGTCGCGGACTGGTCGCCAATTTCCCGTTATCATTTTTGCCCGCGCTATATTTGGGCATTAATCAAAAGTGACTTTAAGAGATGATTGTGCAATAATAATATTAATAAGTGGTAGAGGGTATGAGGGCATGGCGCAAACCGTCGTGTCGGGAACAAACACGTCGACATCTTTGTACATTGGCGGACAGCTTTATCTTCAGGAAGATTGTTTTGAAGGCGGTGTCACGCCGGGTTTTGTTCCTTGTTATGTGTACGGCGAGGTCAATTTCAAAGTCAAACAGGTCGTGATCTCGTTCTATTAGTACCTGATCCATCAGGTACCACGAGAAATAACAAGAAAATCAACTGTGGGCCGCCATACCTGCCCGCAATGCTATCTCGGCTGACGGATTGCAGGCGGGATATGGCGGCTATTGGTGCCCGCATGCTATGCGGGCCGACAGATGCAGCTTTGGGTTGCGGGCACAAGCCCGCGTTAGAAGGAGTCGCGTGGCTGTGCGATCTCAATCTTCAGACAGTTTAGCCTTGATCCGTATAATGTATTGTCCCGTTATATACAGCTTGGAGGTATTATATGAATTACTTCAAGGGATTAACTGGCGTCCTGATGATCGGATTATTTGGCCTGGCGACACAGTTGTCCTCAGCCGCCACGTATTATGTCAGCCCATCCGGCAATGACGCCAACAACGGATCAAGCTGGGTATTGGCAAAGAAAACCATTCAGGCCGGGGTGGATGTGGCCGGCAACGGCGATACCGTTCTGGTGACGAACGGCGAGTATGTCTTATCCGGGCAGATTATCGTGTCGAACAACATCGTCGTTCGCAGTGTCAACGGGCCAACCAGGACCATGGTTAATGGGAACGGTCAGGTCACGTTTAGTCGTTGCTTCTACTTGGGGTCTGATTGCATCCTCGATGGTTTTACTCTGACCAACGGATATGCCCTGAATCCAACCAATGCCTATGGTGGCGGGGCATTTGGCGGCACATTAACCAGCTGCATGCTTAGCGGCAACTCGGCCGGCATCGGCGGCGGGGCGCATCGAAGCACGCTGAACAATTGCACGCTCGCCGGCAACTCGGCCGGCACCGCGGGCGGGGCGTATCAAAGCACGTTGAACAACTGCACACTCATCGGTAACTTGGCCTACCTTGGCGGCGGGGCATTCGAGAGCACGTTGAACAACTGCACGCTCAGCGGCAACTTCACGGCCTCCTACGGCACTGGTGGCGGGGCGTATCAAAGCACATTGAATAACTGCACGCTCACCGGCAACTCGGCCTTCATTGCCGGCGCAGCGTATCAAAGCACGTTGAACAACTGCATTGTGTATTACAACACCGGAACGCCTCAATGTGATGCTGTGACAATGCGCTATACGTGTGCCCCGGATGCGCCGGCGGGAGATGGAAACATAACGAATGAGCCGATGTTTGTGTGTAAGAATAACGGCAATTACCGGTTGTCAGCCGGCTCGCCCTGCATCAATGCTGGTGATAACAGCCTGGCGCCGACAAACATTACCCTCGTGGATTTGGATGGGAACTTGCGAATCTGGAATATTACCGTGGATATGGGCGCCTACGAATATGGCTCTGTGCCGCCAAACCCTGCCGTACTGGTAATTAAGGCGAATGGTTCCAGTGATAATGTCATCATAAACAACTCTGATAATCTATCAATCACTGTTCAGATTGATCCGGAAGAATTTGCTGGAATCAATGTTGATTGGTGGGTCATTGCTCTTGCGAATTCAAGTTGGTACTACCTGAACAGCTCAATGCAGTGGACACCGTTTGATGGGAATCTTTCTAATTGTCATCCAGTGTATCCAGGGGCTTTGTTCAATCTTCCGGCCACGGAAGTGTTGAATATGACTGGTTTGCCAGTTGGATCATATACGTTCTGGTTCGCTGTTGATTATCCGATGGATGGCATTCTGAACCCGAACGGTCAGATCTTATTGGATAAAGTAACTGTTACGGTACAATAAACCCCACGAGTTCGTCTTTCGGGTATCGATGCGGGCCATATCAACTGGTTGGAATTAAAATCTGCCAAGGATGCCAGGCTGTCAATTCCAGCCGGCAAAGGAATCTGTGATGCGACCGATACTGGGATGGATGCTGGTTCTGTGGGTGGTGGCGACCGTTGTTCATGCGTAAACTAACGATCTGGTCGCGGTGACTTCGGTGAACAGACGGATCCGGCTGGATATCCGCTATGCGACCACGAATAATTTTACGGGTCAGGCGGTGTACCCCTCTGCCAAGGCCTATCTGCGCAAAACCGTCGCCGCCAAATTGGGAGCCGTTCAAACCGACCTGGAAAGCCAGGGATTGGGGTTGAAAGTTTGGGACGCGTACCGCCCGCTTGCCGTGCAGAAAAAATTCTGGGCCATCATGCCCGATGAGCGATACGTGGCCGACCCAGCCAAGGGATCGCGGCATAATCGCGGGTCGGCCGTGGATGTCACGCTGGTTCGGCATGGATTTGTTCCATTCCCCACGGAATGGTGGCACTTCGATGACGCCGACTGGGCGTCGTATGATCTGCTGGATATCGACCTGACAACCTTGCCCTGAACGGCCTGTGCGCAGGTCCTTTCCAATGCGGGTTAGTAACCTATCAAAATCCGGCAAAAGGCTCAAATTTAGCGCCAGTTTGGTAGCGGAATGGTCGCCAAAAAACAAATTGAATAGCTAAAAAAAGCCCCCCTTTTTTTTTATTTTTATTCTTGTTACCGGTCACAAAACTGGCTATTTAATGGCAGTTATGAAAGAGTTTTTTTCATGCCACAGGCAGCCTGCCCGAGCTCGGCCAGGGATCCGCCTGCGGCGCATAATAAATAATAGGAGGAGCAAAAATGAGTTACAATTATAATGCATTAAATAAAATCCGGCGTGTATTAATTACGGTAGCGGCGTTGTTCCTGGCCATTTCAACCAGCTTGAGCGCGACGTATAATACAAATCTGCTTGCCAATCCCGGCGGTGAGTGCTCAACCAATCCCTGGGTGGCCCCGGGTTGGACTATGATAGCCAACCCAGCCGATTATCTGATGGTGGCCGGTACCAACTCTGGGACGCCCCATTCCGGGTCCAACTTTTTCGTGACTTCCTATGACTGGATGCGCCGGTGTCAAACCAATAATCTATTGGCGAGTGGATATACATCTGCCGAGTTGGATTTGTCCCCAGCCATTTCAGTTGGCGAGTGGGTGCAGGCCAGCAGTGCAAATGGCAATTATTATATTAGGGTTGAGTTACGGGATGCTTCATCCAACATAGTCGCCACTTGGGGTGGCGCCACGAATACGGTGACTGCAGGAACCACCTGGTCTAATGTTACTTATACCTTCACCAACTATGGTACCGGCGTCCGATATGTTTATTTCGAGGATGGGGGCAAGGACGTTCCGTGGTGGGCTGGCAACTACGGCATCCAGTTTGATGACGCCTATGTCCGATTGGTTAGCGCCGAGGTGCTTGGCACGAACGGGGCGCTGATCGCCAGCGGTGAGGCGGCGAGCGCGGCTAAAGGCTCGGATTTCGGCTCACTCCAGTGGGGTACGGTGCTGACCAATACGTTTTCAATTACCAACAGCGGTAACACCGATCTGACGATCAGTGGTGTAACCACGAATGGAGACGGCGCCGCGGCATTTTCGATTTCCGATTTGGGATTTTCGATTACAGCCGGCAGTGCTTCTAATTTCACCGTTCGGTTTGCGCCCTCTAACGCGGGTGTTTACACTGCGGCGGTGCAGATCGCAAATAATTTCACGCCCACGAATTACATCGTCTATCTGGCCGGAACCCTCAACCCCGCACCGGTTCAGGACGGCTGGCTGGCGGTTCAAGTGACACCAACCGATGGTTCGTGGCAATTAACCGCGCCGGTTGGCTACACCAATCCGACTTCCGGCACGGGGAACCTGGCGGTAGTGAGCGCCGTGACAGGTCAATATGACATCAGCTACGGCGCGTTATCCGGTTACGTAGCGCCGAGCAATCAAACCCAGTTTGTAACCGGCGGAAGCACTACGCTCTTTGCGGGTGTGTATCTGCAGGTTCCCACTAACATCGGGACGGCGGATATTACCGCGAGCGATATGGTGTATCTGCCGGTGAATGCGACCAACTTGACGACGGCGGGAACGGTGTCGTTTCGGTTGGGCAACTTGGGTCCGGACCCATTAAACTCCGCCGAAGTGGCCTTCGATTTCCGCATGGGCAGTAATAATGCGGCCATGGTGTTGCTCGGATCGGACCAGCGCGCATTCAACCTGGCGGCGGGGCAGGAACAGTTGGTGATTTTGACGGCGCAAGCGAAACGCGGTCTGGTGGTGCCCGCAGCCCTGAGCGGCGTGCAGCAGGTCAAGGTGACGGTCCGGCATTTGAGCGCGTTGAACGATCCGAACCCGGCGAACAACACGACCACCGGTCCCGGAACGGTGCTGGTGAGAGCTTCGGGTGTCAACTCGCCGGGCCGGTCGTTGAACGACTATGACGGAGATGGCAAGTCGGACGTGGCCTTGTGCCGCGCCGACAAGGGCGTATGGGCGGCCATCCTTTCCGGAACGCGGGGCTATGGCACCACCGGGATCGAGCCGGAAACGGGCGGCGGCCGGTATTGGACGGCGGCGGGTGATTACGACGGTGACGGAATTCTGGACTACGGGCTCTACGAAGAAAACAGTGGAACTTGGGGGATTCAGCAGAGCAGTGACGGTCTGGTGTTTAGCGGCGTGTTTGGAGGCGTTGGGTTCCGGCCGGCGTCCGCGGATTATGACGGCGACCACAAGACCGATCCGGCGGTGTATGGTCCCGTGTGGGGCTATTGGGCGGGATTGAAGTCCGCCTCGGACTACGCGTTGGGGGAGGCTTGGGTGGGCGGAGCGGACTATGAGCCGGTTATGGCGGATTATGACGGCGATGGACTGGCCGACCAGATGGCCTATCGTGAAGTGGATGGGCATTGGGCAGGTCTGTTGTCGGGTGAGAACTATGCGCCGGTAGATGGTTACTTCGGCGGCCTTGGTTTCCGGGCGGGCGCGGCGGATTTTGACGGGGACGGTTTGGCTGATCCCGTGGTCTATCGGGAAGCCGATGGGATATGGCTGATTCTGCTGTCGTCGGAGGATTACCTGGGAACGGTCTTCGAACTGGGCGGGCCGGGCTATGTAGCGGCGTTGGGCGATTTCGACGGTGATGGCCGCGCCGACCCGGGCGTCTATAGCGAGCGGGGCGGCGTGTGGTACGGCTGGCTGTCCGGCCACAGCTACGAATTATCCACCGCCCGCTTCGGCGGCCCCGGCTACCAGCCGGTGAGCGAGTAATCAGAATGTCAAAAATCATGTAGGAAGCGCGCTGGCGCGCGACCCGCCTGCAAATGCTATGCGCGTAGGCATTGCGGGCAGGTCATCGGTCGCCACGCTCCGAGCGTGGCGGCCTTCCTACATGTCTGACCATATCGCCGCTACTCTCGCGGCTCGCAGTTGAACCCCTGCCCCCCCACGTTGTCCCGACTCTCATCGAGGTCGAGAAAAAATCGGCGATTTTTACAATCCCTTCATAATTACATAATATTTAGCCCCGTCTTCTACAGTTATCGGGGCTTTATTTCTTTAAATCGCCGAATTTTCTAATGATTCATAGGGATGGGTTTTACCGAGTTTGAAATGTGTTGGCAATAAATTGATGCGGAGATGTTTTTCGATTGCATGGAAGCGAG
>JAHIJO010000015.1 GCA_018898455.1 Verrucomicrobiota bacterium
AAAGACGTCGCGTTGGGCGGATAACCCAATGGGTTATCCGCTCAACGCAAGTGGTTAACCCCTTGTAACCCCGCATTAATGCGGGGTTACGACGGCCCGGAGGGTGAAAATTGCACGCCTCCGTGCAATTTTCAGGTATTAACAACATTTATCTTTTGGGTTTTTAATCAAGGACTTGGCCGGAAAGCTTGGGGTTACAGAAGATAATCAACAACCTTGCAACGCATTCGGTAAATGCTCGGTCTTCATTCCGTCAACTCATAAATCTAACAGGCATCCAAGTTAGCTGGCTAGATTGGAGCAGCGTGGCGGGTTTAAGCGGTTGGCGCTGACGTGGCGCCCCTCACGGATTAATCATTTACCGACTCACTCCTGATAATGACAATGAAGCCTTCTTTACCGGCGAAGGTAAGTGGCGAAGCGGAAAGCCAGACGTCCACCAGGGATCCGTCCTTGCGTTTCAGACGGGTTTCACAAGGATGACCAAGCGAGAATTCGCTACATTGAAGGCTTCGCATCCAGGCCAATCCCGGATCATCGCGGATGGCGGCATCGGGTAACAGGTCGATAAGATCCATTAACATCATTTCTTCTTCGGTATAGCCCAGCATGAACAGGATCATCGGGTTGACCACGGCGCAGCGACCATTGAGCGCGAGGATGATCCCCTCGGTGGCGGCCTCCGCCAGGGTGCGATAGGTTTCGTGGGAATGCCGCAAGACATCCTCCATCCGGTGCCGCTCCCGCTCGATACGCAGACTTTCGCGGACGATCACGAACAGGAGTCCGACCAGGGACAGGATAATCACCAACATCAACTGTAGCATGTCTTTCATCAGCCGGTGGATTTCAGCCTGCACATCCTCGATATACAACCCCGTCCCGATGACCCAGCCCCAGGGCGCGAACAGGCTGACATACGACTGCTTGGGGACCAGCCGCCGGGGATCGTCCTTCCATTGCCAGATGTATTCGACATAACCACCCCCTTTTTCCCGCGCAATCCTGGCAAACTCGACAAAAATTCGATGGCCGCGCTGATCCACGAAATGGGAGAGGTCTTGTCCGTCCAGGTCGCTGCGATAGGGGTGCGCGACCATTTTCGCCTGCAGGTCGCTGATCCAGAAATAGTCTTTGCCTTCCGGGCCATAGCGCAGCTTTGTGATCCAAGCCGCCGCTTTTGCCTGGGCCGCCGCACGGGTAATCCCGTTGCCGCCCGTCTCCCGATCATAGTCCGCCAACGTACGGCAGACAAAACCCGTCAAATCACGGATCGTTTCCCGTTTACGATCCATCAGTTTTTGCTCAAAGGATGGAATGATGACGCCAAAGATCATTCCAAAAAAGAGGAAAATGGCGACCAGCGTCGGGAGCACGATCCGGACCAGAAATTTTTTCCATCCGGCGGCCGGGCCATGCGGGATAAGCAAACGCCGGGCTTTAGCTGGAGCTGGAACCTTGATAGAGCGATGGGCCTTCAGCAGCGCGTGACGGAACGCATCCCATTGGGTAGTTGGAATATCGCTGCCGCCGATGGGTGTGTCCGGTTGATCCGGGCCATGAAAATCGCTGCCGCCGATAACCAGCAAACCGAAGCGCTCCGCCAGACGGACCAGTCGCTGCTGGACTTCCCGGGGATAGGGGGAATAGAAAGCTTCAATCCCGTCCAGACCCGCCGCCTGGTCCTCCTTTAGAAGACGTTCAACTTGTTGCACGTCACGATCCGGTGTAAAGGGATGTGAAAGAAAGGCCAAGCCGCCGGACTGATGAACCAGGTTGATCGCTTCCAGCAACGGGAGGGGTTTGGCCATTGGCGCGGAACCCGCCTGGCGTTGTCCATCTGAAGAAAGCGGCGGCCAGGATCCACGACTCGCCTGGGCTCTGAGCCGATGCAATCTCTCCTGGAATTCCGGGTGTTCGGCATCAATCCCGTAGGCCAGGACATGGATTTCCCCGTAACCCGAGTGCTGGGCGGTCAGCTCCACACCGCTGACATATCCAATGCTGAAGCGCGACAGGGCCGCCTTGAAGCGCGCGAGCCCGGCGGTGGTATCGTGGTCCGTCAGGGCGGCAAATTGAACACCGGCGCCAGCAAGTTTTTCGGCCAGGCCTTCCGGCGCAAGGTCGCCGTCGCTGAACGTCGAGTGACAGTGCAGGTTAACCCGGATGGCGGTGGCGGTATTCATACGATTTGACCGGCGGCGGATAAGTTACCATACCTATCCGCGCCGGACATCTTTTTAATTAACACTTGCTGGCGGATAATAAGCTTGACGGTCATGCTGCAAAATAGCATAAATTCCAACCTAAACATTCAATACAGAAAGGGTGGCTTATGTCTCAAGCCGGCCAATCAACTCACGAGATGCTGGAATCACCCGCGTTCAAACGGCTCGTGCGGCACCGCTGGATGGTTTCAGTCATCTTAACGCTGCTGCTGTTCGTCATATACTACGGCTATATCCTGTTGATCGGATACAACAAACCGTTCATGGCGACAAAAATCGGGGCGGTTACGACCCTGGGCATTCCCTTGGGCGTGGGGGTCATCGTGCTTTCCTGGCTCCTGACGGTAATTTATGTGATCTGGGCCAACAAGGTTTACGATGTTGAAGTAAAAAATCTTAAAAGCCAGCTGAAATGAATTTTTCGCCGGGCGAAAAATTCATTGGCAAATAGAAATAGATCAGCCGAATCCAACTCCGGGAGATAAATATGTTTCCGATGCTCAATCTGCCGCTGGCCGCAATTCAAACCAGCCTGGGAAGTCCGACCGCCTCAGCCATCTTTTTCTTTTTTATCATTGTTAGCCTGACTTTAGGCATCACCTATTGGGCGGCCAAGCGCACCAGGTCAACCAAGGACTTCTACGCCGCCGGGCGCAGTGTCAGCGCCTTGCAAAACGGATTTGCGCTGTCCGGCGATTACATGAGCGCGGCATCGTTTCTCGGGATCGCCGGCCTGGTGTCCCTCAAAGGCTACGACGGCATGATCTACGCCACCGGCTGGCTGGTGGGCTGGCCGGCGCTGATGTTCCTAATCGCTGAGCCATTGCGCAACCTGGGCAAATACACCTTTGCCGATGTCGTTGCTTTCCGGCTGAGGCAAACCCCGGTCCGGGTGGCCTCGGCCATCGGCGGCATTCTGACGGTCCTGTTTTATACCATTGCGCAAATGGTGGGCTCCGGCAATCTGATCACGCTCATGTTCGGCATCCCGTACGAGGCCGCCGTGGTTATCGTCGGCGGCGTCATGCTGGCGTATGTGCTGTTCGGCGGTATGATTGCCACCACCTGGGTGCAGATTATCAAGGCCATACTTCTGCTGCTGGGAGTTTCCGTGCTCTGCTTCATCGTCCTGTACAAGTTCAACTTCAACCCTGGCAACCTTTACGCCGCCGTGGCGGCCAAGTATGGCCAGGGAGCGCTGGAACCCGGCACGCTCGTGACCAGCCCGATTGACGCCGTTTCGCTCGGGTTGGCGCTGATGTTCGGGCTGCTCGGCCTGCCCCATATTCTGATGCGCTTTTTTACGGTGCCGGATGCCAAAGCCGCGCGCACCTCGGTGTTGTACGCCACGGGCTTCATCGGTTATTTTTACTGTATCATCCCCATTGTTGGATTCGGCGCCGCCGCTCTGGTCGGCCGGGACATCATCACCGGCATAGACAAGGGCGGCAACATGGCCGCGCCGCTTCTGGCGGAACTGCTGGGCGGCACGCCGTTTCTGGGCTTTATCGCGGCGGTGGCCTTTGCCACGATCCTGGCCGTGGTGGCCGGCCTGACGCTGGCCGGCGCATCGACGCTTTCGCACGACATTTATGTAAACGTCATTAAGCGCGGCCAGGCCACGGAACAGGAACAGGTGAGCGTGGCCAAAAAAGCGACCGTGGTCTTCGGAATTCTGGCGGTGTTGCTGGGGATTTTGTTCAAGGGCCAGAACGTGGCCTTCATGGTGGGCCTGGCCTTTGCCATCGCCTGCAGCGCCAACTTCCCGGCGCTGATCATGTCAATTCTGTGGAAAAAGTTTACAACGGCCGGCGCGGTGGCGTCCATTCTGACCGGCGCCATCCTTTCCGTGGGGCTCATTATCATCAGCCCCACGATCTGGGTGGACGTGTTCAAAAATGCCCAGCCGCTCATCGGCCTGAAAAATCCGGCCATCATTTCCATGACCGCCGCGTTTGTGGCCGGGTGGCTGGTGTCGTTGCTCACCCCTGAACAGAGCGCTCAAGATCGTTTCGAAGACGAGAAGCTGCGCACTTACCTTGGAGTTGGCGCGGAATAGAGCAGGTGCGACCTGTCCGCCCGTCGTCCTCCCGAGCGCGAAGCGCCTCGGGACGCTCGGGACACCATCACAAAACACATTCTTACTGGTGTCATTCCAGCGGTTAACAGTCGGCGAGGAATGATTATAGGCTTATCAGGATGTCATGAAACGCGTGCTGCAAAGCTATATCTGGAAGGACTTCGTTCTCCAGATCATCTCGCCGGCGCTTCTGGCTATCGCGCTGTTTATCGTCACGATCTTTGCGATCATCATTCCCGCCCTGGAACGCGCGATCGTTGAGCGGAAAAAGGAAATGATCCGCGAATTGACTACCTCCGCCTGGGGAGTGCTGGCGGAATGCGCCCGGCAGGAACGGGATGGACGGTTGAACCGTGATCAGGCCCAACAGCTGGCGCTGGCCGAAATCCGTCACCTGCGCTATGGCGCGGAGGGTAAGGATTATTTCTGGATCACGGACATGCAGCCGCACATGGTGATGCATCCGTATCGCTCCGACCTGGACGGCCAGGACCTCTCCACTTACCGGGATAATGACGGGAAACCACTGTTTTTGGATTTTGTGCGGGTGGTCCGGCAAGGGGGCGACGGCTACGTGGACTACCTGTGGCAATGGAAGGATGACCCGTCCCGCATCGTGCCAAAACTGTCATACGTGAAAGGATTCCAACCCTGGGGTTGGATCATCGGGACAGGCATTTATCTGGATGACGTCGGCGCTGAAATCCGGAATATGACCGGGAGACTCGCGCGAGTATCCCTGGGGATCAGCGCCGTTATCGCCCTGCTGATCTTGTATATGGCCCGGCAGAGTTTCCGGATCGAGCGGCGCCGGCAGAGCGCGCAAGCGGAGTTACTGGAATCCGAGGCCAAGTATCGTACGCTGGTCGAATCCACGTCCGAAGGACTGGTCATGGCGTTGGAAGGCCGTTTGATTTACCACAACCAAACGCTGGTCAGCATGCTGGGCTATACCGAGGAGGAATTCGCCCGGCATGACTTTGCCGGACTGCTTGACCGCCGGCAACCCGGGCCCGATCATTTCCAGGCCTGGCTGGAAGGCCGGACGGCGCGTACACGGTTCGAAGCCTGCCTGCGCGGCAATCACAACCGCCGGATTGACGTGACCATGGCGGCGGTGCCCATTTCACTTTACGGACGGAACGGCGTGGTTATCACCATCACCGACATCAGCGCCAGCAAACAAATCGCCAATGAATTGGAGACCCGCGGGGACACGCATGGTAAATACACATCCGCTCTGCTGATCCGGGAAATCCAGGCGGCAGACTCGCCGGAAAGAATCCAAAACATCCGCGCGCGGGTGCCGCGCTCGATCAAGGCCATGATCGGCAGTGGTGCCAGTATCCGACACATTACGCGCCTCATCACAGCCATATCCGACGCCATTGTGTCCAGGTTAATCCAGTTGACCATCGCCAAGCTCGGTGCACCACCGGTTGATTTTGCGTTTATGGCCTTGGGAAGCGAGGGACGCGAGGAACTGACGTTTGTGGCTGACCAGGACAATGCCATCGTCTATGCCGATGCGCCGGGCGGCACGGAAGACGCCGTCAAAGCTTATTTTCACCAATTGGGCGAGCAGATCTGTTACGGATTAAACCAGGTGGGCTACCCTTTCTGCCTCGGCGAAGCCATGGCGCGAAACCCAAGCTGGTGCCGGCCCCTCTCCGAGTGGAAGCGGAATTTCTCCCGGTGGATCGAGGTCTTAGGAACGCAGGAACTGCGGGATATCAATATTTTCTTCGATTTTCGCGCCGCCTACGGCCGCCCCGAACTGGTGGCCGAACTGCGCCGCCACGTGCTGGCGGCGGTCAAGGGCCGGGATATTTTCTTGTTTCACCTGACCAAAAGCGCCGTCGAATTCAAGCCGCCCGTCGGCTTTTTCGGAAATATCATGGTCGCGTCCGCCGGCAACCACCCGAAGACTTTCAATATTAAAAGCGCGATTGTGCCGATCGTCAATTTCGCCCGCATCTACGCCTTGCGGCATAGCGTCAGCGATACCAATACCCTGGATCGCCTGGATCAATTACTGCGGCTGGGGGTGCTGACCAAATCCGGCCATGCCGAGCTGGCCGAGGGATATAAGGCGCTGATGCAATTGCGCCTGAAACACCAGGTGGAACTGCTGACCGCCGGCCAAGAACCGGATAACCATATCAATCCCCGTGACCTCACCGGCATCACGCAGGCGCTTTTGAAAGAAATCTTCGCCCAGATCGGTCTCTTCCAGGCCAAAATCAGCTTCGATTTTACGGGTGCGACTTGAACTATTGGTTCCCCGGCGTAGAATTTATTCCCATTTCCGCTTCCGGTTGCGCCAGCCAGGCTAAGGTGAAGGCCTGATCCGATTACGGTTAAAATTTATAGATCAGGGAGCCCTGGAAGCGGTTATCGGTCTCGTCGTCACCCTGGAGATAAGCCGTTGTCATGTTTAGATACTCAATGCCCACGGTAACCGCCGGCGTAAGCTTATAGAGCAGGCTGGTGAAGATGCTGTTATTCCGGGCACGGTTACCTTGGTTCAGGTCATCGTTGTCCGGATCATCCAATCCGTAGCCCAGGTTCCAGTTTAGATTCTCCGTCGGATCAGTCACTACCTGAACCCAGAAGCCTTTGGCGGCGATGGAGGTCTTGTTGATGATGTTGATACCCTGGCCGATGCCGCCATAATAGGTGTCAAGGTTGGCGCCCATCCACAGCGTGCCCTGCAATGCCACCTTCTCATGCAGCGGCAGGAGCGCACTGCCGATCGCGGCCCAAGACTCGTAGTTCTGATCGTCACTTCCCACGACCTTATTGCTGACCACGGTATCCAGCGTTTCCCGGCCGATAAGACCGGAAACACTGAACTTGGATGCTTTGGCGGTCAGCATCGGGGTTTCCAGGAGCGCGTTATACTGGAAGGCCGGCAGGCCGGAATCGGCGCCGTCATCCTGACCGCCGCCATCGAGGTCTTCGCCGATCGCCCGGGCGGCCGCCACCTTGACGGTTAACTTGGTTGTACCCATCGGTATTTCCTGCGATAAACGGAATTGAGGACGCCGCAGTCCAAGCTGGCCCGAATCAGCCAAAATAGCAAAGTTCAGCATGCGCGGAATCACAGTTATAAAGGTCTCCCAATCCTGACCGGCGCGCACCGAGAAGCCGCTGTTATGGGCCAAATCCAGGTAGCCCAGACGCATCCGCATGTTTGCCGAGTTGGCCGAGCCGCCCGGTCCATAGAAATCCGCTTCGATCTTACCGGCGGTCTTCCAGTTTTCAGTATCCGGCCCCATCAGTTCCAAACCCAGGCGAGTTTCGCGGGCGGTCATATTGAATTCATTATCCCGTTCCCCGGCCTCTTTGGGCCATACATAGAAAGCATAGTCGCCGGACTGGACTCGCGACGTGTCGTAAGAGGCGTCCATTTTCACATAGCCATAGGGCTTCAGGGTAAAGATCGCCTTCCCGCTGGGCTGGTTGACCGTCAGCGTCGGGACCATGGATTCCGATTGTTTATTGATTTCCACGGCCGGCTTCGCGGTCCCGGTTGCCGGGTGAACCGGATCCGCAGCACGCGCGGTCATTCCAACAAGCCCCATTCCAACCATCCATACGATATAACGATTCAAGACCTTATTCATACTTTCTTCCTTCTGATTAGATTCATCCTTCCAACTGTTGAAGACGCCCTTTCCCCGCTATTAGTGCTCTGCATTCAAACATCCACCAAAATATTATGTAATAAAATCGTAATCCTTAATATGAGTCAAGGATAAATCGATGGATTAATTGGGGGGGAACCTTCTTGATATCGGCCGGTGCCAGGTGACCTCGATCTCAACCGGGGATCCGCATATTGCTCAGATTGGCTGTTTGATGGACGGCAGATAATTTTTATGCGTTCCTTTGATAACAATCGGGATTAAATAGGCGCAGAAAAGGAAAATCAGCAATAGATATAATCCGTTTCTAGCCTCGGTCATAATGAGCTCGCCCCCTTCGGTTATAAAGATAAATAGCGCCAGGCAGAATACATCCAGCATATTAAATATTGAAACAACATGCAGCAAGCGTTCGATCCGATAACTGGATTCGGGCTTCAATCTGCCAATCCATATTATAAAACAGGGCGGCGAGCTTCAAAAAAGGAAATACTATTGAAAAAGAAAATATCAGCAGTGCTATAAAATAGAAATGATGATCCCACATCAGCAATACAGAATTGGGCAATGTAAAAGTATAACCTGAATATTGCGCGAAAATCGCGCAATATTCACTTTTCGTCAATGCTGACAAGGCATTGGCGAAAAGACGTCGCGTTGGGCGGATAACCCAATGGGTTATCCGCTCAACGCAAGTGGTTAACGAATAGCGTTTTATCCCAAGTGCTGCGAGTATACCGCGCTGGCGTGGGGAGCCAAGCGATTTTCGAGCAGCATTTTGG
>JAHIJO010000154.1 GCA_018898455.1 Verrucomicrobiota bacterium
CGACCGTAGCGCTATACCTTTGTATGCGCAAGGTCGGGAAGCCCGCAGACGGCCCAAGATCGCCGCAGCATTTTTCGAACCGAATTCGACACACTGCTGGGAGAACGGCATACTTGGGTTGCGGGCACAAGCCCGCGTTAGAAGATAAATAACAGATTTTCTCATTACCTCCTCCTTCATAATAATAATGATAACGGGCAACTACTCGAATAATTGTAAAAATATGTCTTTTTTATTTTAACCTGCTTCAGCACCTGGGACTGAAACTAACGCGATAGATGAAAATAACAAAATGTCGAGAAGATTTTTAAAACTCGACATCGTTTTATCAACGATTTACAACTCTACTTGCGAAAGTTGGGTTGGCTATTAATAGATGATACAAGGTTACCAGGCAATGAATTTATCATCGCGGCACTGGGGCCGCTCCCACCTTCTAAGGTCATGAAGAATGAATGCCTTGAACACGGAAACGCGAACTTTTTCAACTCCGTTCGTTGTTCTTGTCCTGATCGCACTCGGCGCGGCGCTGACCGCCGGCCATCTCCATGGCTTCTCCTTCTCCGCATGGCATGCGGCCATCGACGGGTCGCCGCCCTGCGAAGTGCTGATGAATGACGCCAAGGGCTACCGTTCCGACGACTGGATCGTCAGCCTGCCCCATATGCTGGCCCAGCGGGCGGACACGCCGTCTTTCTCATCTGAAAACAGTCTGATCGGTGATGGCCGTTACAATATGCTGATCACCGGCGCGGCGCCGGTGCGCGACCCGGTGGTGTTCTTTCGGCCCCAGGTCTGGGGATATTTCATATCCGGGGACATCGGCATGGCCTGCCAGTGGTGGTTCAACGCGCTGGGCGTCTGGCTGGCCGTGTGGCTGGTCCTGCGCCGGCTGACCGGCAATGATGAGTGGACGTCTGCCTGTGGCGCCACGGCGCTATTGTTCTCGCCGTTTTTTCAGGCCTGGTCGCTCAACTGTGCCCCATCGGTGATTTTCGCCGGCGGCGTTTTGCTGGCCATGGTGCGCTTACGAACGGCCGTTTCAGCCCGGGATCTGGTACTAGCCGCCGCAGGCCTCGCCTGGTGCGGGGTGGCGCTGATGCTCACGTTCCAATACATGCCTTACCTGGTAACCCTCCTCTACCTGGTTCTTTTTGTTTTTCCGGGCATAGCCCTGGGACGCCCGGCGGGCGCCACTCGGCTCAAACCCATCGGGATGCGGTGGCTTTGCGGGGCTCTGGCTATCCTCTTTATCCTCGGCCTGGGTGCGCACCTGGTAACCAGTAACCGGGAAACCATTCAGGCTATCCAACACAGCGAATATCCCGGTCAGCGGATTTCCAACGGCGGCGATCAGACGATCTGGCATCTCTTCCGGGGCAATATCCTCGGCATCAAACCGCCGACCGAATGGCGGGATTTCAATCCCTGCGAGGGATCGGCATTCTTCCTGGTTTTCCCGGTAGTCATCGCGGCGCTGGCGCGTGACTGGTGGCGCACCCGCAAACCGCCCTCCATCCTGATTTTCGGTATTTCAGGCTACATTATTTTTCTGCTGATCTGGAATCTGGCGGGCTTCACGGACTCCCTGTCCCGCTGGAGCCTGATGAGCCGCGCTCCGCCGTTCCGGACGCTGATCGGGCTGGGGCTCGCCGATTTGTTTCTATTGGCGATTTACGTTTCAACTCGCCGCCAGGCCGCCCCAGCACTGCGCGCCGATACCGTCAGTCCCTGGATTGTCTGCGCGCTCTGGATTGTATTTCTCATCGGCCTGGGATTCAAGTTGTCCCGCTACTTTCCGGAATATTCCCTCGGTACGGCGCTAACGGGAGGACTCTTGGTAATGGTATTGGCGCCCCTGCTCTACCGGGCGCCGCGACTGGTCATGCCGGTCCTCATGATCACGTCAATATTGACCACGTATGACGTTAATCCTTTGGCCCGCGGCGGCACGGCTTTCATTGAGGAAAACCCGCTATCACAGAAAATCAAGGCCCTGGACCGGGAATCGATGAAGGCGGGGCGCCGGCCAATCTGGATTGCCTATGACGACCTGGCCCTGCCCAATCTGTTCCGCATGATCGGGGCCAGGGCGCTGAACGGAGTTCATGCCTATCCCCAGCTTGAGTTCTGGAAAAAACTGGACCCGGAAGGCCGCTACCGGCACGTGTACAACCGCTATGCGCATGTGGTATTTGAACTGCCTTCGGCGCCAACTGATTTCAACATCCGCCTGGTCCAGACGGACATCGTCACAGTTTGCCTGCATCCTGACAATCCCCGTTTTGCTGTTCTGCGCGCGGATTATATTCTTTGCCAGGACAATCAAACCGAAGTATTGGATCGCGTTCCAACTCTCAATAAAATCTATACCTTCGCCGGCAAGCATATTTACCGGGTGAACCAATCCGACCGGTAAACTTCTTATTCGGTATTGACATGCATGCGGACAAACAACCTGCGATAAGCCAGCGGTAAGATGCCTTCATAACGTTTGAAAATCCGGCGAAAATACCCCACGTCGCCAAACCCGCAAGCATCGGCAATTTCCTTGATATTCATCCGGCTATCCCGAAGCAATACACGGGCCTGGCACACCCGGCGTTCATGAAGGTGCGTCGTGAGCGGGTGGCTCCACGCCTTGCGGCAGATACGGCCAAGGTAATCCGGATTGCAGCGCAAAGCAGCGGCAACCGTTGCTGTGGTGATCGGTTCATGGAAATGGGTACGGACGAAAGCCTCCGCGTGGTTCGCCAACGCCATGGCCGGCGTATCCTCCACAAGCCCCGACCGTTTACCACCCGCCACCTCGCTCAGCATAAGCAGAACAAGCAAATTGGCCGTCAAGGGGCGTAATTCCCCCGATTCCTGATCATCCAGAAACAACCGGAACAGCACTGCCAGACGCTCCGGATCGGTCAAAGTGCTTGATTGCGGCACACGCAACCCATGGATGGCCTTGCGACAGCGGACAGAGCGCAGACGGAAATGAATCCAGTAAAACGACAGGTCCGGCGCATAAGGCATGGTGCCACCATGCCTGCGGCCCGGCCACAAAAGAAGCGTTTGTCCCGGCTTGACAAGAAATGGACGCCCCTCTTCGCGGATCCCGAGACAACCCTGGCGGACCAGAATCAATTCATATGAGTCGATCACGCGCTCCGGATGGATACCCTTCCCCCGGGAGACCAGGACCCCGGCATTGCAAGCCGACATAGGCAAAGCCGGATTCAGCGTTAAGTAATTCGATCCCATGGCAATCCTGTTACCTGAATATTGCGCGAAAATAGCGCAATATTCACTGTACGCCAATAATAACCAAGCCTGGGCGTAAAGACGTCGCGTTAGGCGGAGATTCTGCCACGCCGCCAAATTGGCGGCAAGTCGGAATTAGCATCTTTTTCTACCGGTTTGTCATCTTGCATATCATCGCTTCCCATGCGCATGATAGCCGCAAAAAAACATCGTCTTATCCCAAAGGAGCCAGTTAGTTTGCCCTCCGGCGGGGCGAAAGGTGATGGTGAAAAATCAACGGACCGGCCGGAGGGCAGGCCGGCTCCAGAAACGGCAGCCAGATTAACAATGGAACCGGGCTACCCTCACCCCGTTTGTTTCAGGAGAGCAATCGTCTATGAAATCGCCTTATCCTTCAACGCCCCAGCGGCATGACTTCGCCGCGCATCCGACCACGCTCAAGCGGGTTCCGGCTCTCCTGAAGAACGTCTCCTTCAACGGCGGCTTCTGGGCGCCGCGTCTCGAAACCAACCGGCGCGTGACACTGTCCACCGAGTACCGTTTATGCAAGCAAACCGGGCATATTGACGCCTGGAAGTTGAACTGGAAGCCTGGCCAACCGAATCCCCCCCATATCTTTTGGGACTCGGATTTGGCCAAGTGGATTGAAGCGGCGGCCTACAGTCTGGCAACGCACCCCGACCGCATGCTGGAAAAGCGCGTGGATGGTGTTGTGGACCTGATGGCCAAAGCGCAAGCGCCGGACGGTTATCTCAATACGCATTTTCTGGCGGTCGAGCCCGCCAAGCGCTGGACCAACCTGCGCGACTGTCACGAACTTTATTGCGCCGGCCATCTTATCGAAGGGGCGGTGGCTTATTACCAGGCCACCGGCAAAAAGAAAATGCTCGACGTGCTCTGCCGCTACGCCGACCACATTGATTCCGTCTTTGGCCGTGAAAAAGGCAAGAAACGGGGGTACTGTGGTCATGAGGAGGTGGAACTGGCGCTCGTCAAATTGTATCGCGCCACCGGCAAACGACGTTACCTGAAACTGGCCAAATTTTTTATCGATGAACGCGGCCGGAGATTCCCCCACTACTTCGACCTCGAGGCAAAAGCGCGCGGGAAAGATCCCGGTAAATGGAATGCCGAACGGTATCGGCCACACCAGGCCCATCTACCCGTGCGAGCCCAAACAAAACTGGCCGGCCACGCGGTCCGAGCCCTGTATCTCTGCAGCGGAATGGCCGATGTGGCGGCGGAAACCGGAGACCGCACCCTGCTCGCCGCCTGCAAGCGCCTTTGGCAGAACGTGACAAGCCAACGCATGTACATCACCGGCGGCGTGGGCAGTGCCCATGCGGGCGAACGGTTCACTTTCGATTACGACCTCCCCAACGAGAGCGCCTACGCGGAAACCTGCGCCAATATCGCACTCGTGTTCTTCGCGCAGCGCCTGCTTAACATTGAAGCCGATGCCCGGTATGCAGACGTCATGGAGCGGACTTTGTATAACGGGGTGCTTAGCGGAGTTTCGTTGGATGGCAAACGGTTTTTCTATGTCAATCCGCTGGCTCAGCATCCGGACGCATTTCGTTCCAGCAACTGGGTAACTGAACGGCAGAAATGGTTTGGTTGCGCGTGTTGCCCTCCAAATATCGCACGGCTATTCGCGTCGCTCGGCCAATACGTGTACTCCCAGGGACCCAACGAGATCACGGTCCATCTTTATGCGCAGGGGATCGCCCGCTTCAAAATGGGAAATCGGGCGGTGCGATTGACCCAACGAACGGAATATCCCTGGCAGGAAACCGCGGAGATATCCGTGAATCCTGATGCGCCGATGAAATTCACGCTGTCCCTGCGGATACCCGGCTGGTGCCGGCGCACGGCGATCAGGATCAACGGCAAACCCCTCTCTCTCCGGCCCCTGATGCGCAAGGGATACGCCCGAATCCGCCGCCGGTGGAAGCCCGGCGACCGGGTGGAATTGACCTTCCCCATGCCCGTGGAACGGATTGAAGCGCATCCCGCTGTTCGCATGGATTGCGGAAGGGTGGCTCTCCAGCGCGGACCAATCGTGTATTGCTTGGAGGAAATCGACAACAGGGCCAATCTGGATGATATCTGCCTGCCCCGCAGTTCCCGGCTGACGGCAAAGTTTAATCCACGTTTACTGAACGGCGCTGTCGTCATCACCGGTCAAGGCTTACGTCGGAATCCGGCCCGATGGGACGGACAGCTTTATCGCATGGAGGCGTCAAAAACCAAATCGGTCGCCCTCAAGGCGATCCCCTACTTCCTCTGGAACAATCGCAAGCCGGGAGAAATGCTGGTGTGGATCCGGGAAGTTAATTCGGCTGGAGGCGGGCGCCGTCGAACAGCATCCGGATATCGCGGGTAATATCGGCTTCGGTCACCCGGCGGCCGGCGCGAATGAGATCTTCGTACTTGTCGGCCAGGACGTCGCCGATGATGGCGCGGGAATGGATCCATTTATAGATCAATTGATCCAACACCCGCGCGTCGGAGTGCTGGGGAATGAACGACAAACCCAGCAGTTCCAGACGCATGGCCGTGATTTCCCGGATCAGCGACGGGTTGTTCAGGAACCACCAGCAACCGAACGGCGTGATATTCTTGAACTTTCGCGCGGCAACACATAACTCGTGCATGTTCTCACGGGAAAGATACGTCGCCAGGAACCGATTATCCGGGAAATCGCCGGCGATCTGTTCCAGGGTCGCGATGTCCGCTTTCCCGACCGAATCGCCGGCATCGCCCAATGCCGGGTTGACCAGCTTCTTGACACCGATCATCATGGCCACCGGAATCCCCCGCTCCCGCGCGACGGGAAACACGGCTTTAATCATCAAATTCGTCAGACTGTGGGTCGCGGCCGGATACCGAAAAGAGGGAGGCAGGCTGATGGCCATGTAGCGGGCATCCAACCGCCGGCACCAATCATCCAGATAGCGCCGGACTTCCGCCAGCGTTTGCCCGGAAAGCGATGAATCCACGTCATAGCCGATTCCCTTGAGAGTCTCGGCGCCCTTGGGCCAGGCCATGAGTGCGCTATCGAGACGCAATACCCCGAGAAACCGCGGATCCCGTTTGAATCCCTTTTCCCAGGCAGTTCGTTCCTCCGGATTCAGGGGATCGTTGGTCATATAGACCCGGCTTATTCCCGCCAGTTTGAATACTTTGTCCACATAGCCGCGCCCGGTCTGGCCGGCAAAGTAACGCCGGTACGCCGCCAGGGACGCCTCATTTGGATCCAGCCCCAAGGCCTGGAGGACGGTCAGCACACCGCGACAGGCCTCAGAGATAGGGGAACGCTTGCAGAATAATTCCGACCAGATCAGATCTGCTTGCCGGGATTTGGACATCGTAAAAAACGCCGGATATTCCATGTCCGGCCGGGCCCGGAAGCATTCGGCCACGAGGTAATGATAGGTCAGTAGTTCGTCGATGCCCCAGAGTAAAAGCGGTCCCAGGGCCGAGTCGAAAAGATGCGTGTGAATATCGACGACAGTGGTCCGAGCCAACACAGCCGAGACCGTTTTGCGAATTGACTTTGCGGTAGTCATAGTCTGCTAATTTAGCGATTCAGTGACAATCATGGAAAGCACTTCGTCGATGGCTTCCTCGAATACGGCGATGGATTCTTTTAAGGCCGCTTCGCTGATGGTCAGGGGCGGGGCGATCTTCAGGCATTCCCCGCCGATGCCCACCGGCGCGAACATCAGCAGTCCTTTCCGCAGGCAGGCGATATTGATTTTAAGGGCCAGGTCCGGATTCGGCGTCCGGGTGCCGGACTTCACGACCTGGATGCCGGCTACCAGCCCCTTGCCTTGGGCACACCCGAGCACGGAAGGATATTTTCGCTGAATGCGCTGAATTTCGGGCTGCAGAATCCGTCCCATCCTGGCCGCGCGCTCAACCAGCCGCTCCTTCTTGATCAGCTTCAGGTTGGCAATGGCGGCGGCAACGGGCAGAGGAGAACCGGAATGCGTCGAGGTCATGGACCCCGGCGCATACAAGTCCTGGATATCCCGCCGGCCAATCACCGCCGAAATGGGCAGCGAGGAAGATATACCCTTGCCGCAGGCAATCAGGTCGGGCTTGATACCGTAATGCTCGAAACAGAACATCTTGCCGGTGCGGCCGAAGCCGGACTGGACTTCGTCCATGCAAAGGACAATGTCGTGCTCACGGCAGAACCCTTCGAGTTTCCGGGCATACTCTACCGGGAAGAAGTCCGGACCAATGCCCTGATAGCTTTCGGACATGACCCCGGCAATGTTCTTTCCGGTGACCCCTTTTTCGTTCAACGTCTTCAGGAACAGGTCGAACGACGTATTCTCGTTTTTATAGCCATCCGGGAACGGGATCTGCACAAAGGAACGGTCGCTCTCCCCGATCCACTTCTTCAACCGGGGCATGCCGCCGGCCAGCTGGGCGCCAAGCGTCCGTCCGTGAAACGCACTCTGAAAACTGACGAAGTATTTCTTCTGCGGCCCGTATTTTTCCAGGGCATAGGTCTTGGCCAGCTTGATGCAGTTCTCGGTGGCCTCACTGCCGGCACTGAGCAGGAATACGGTATAATTCCGCGGGTTCGGCGAGATCTCCCTGAGCATTTTCGTCAGCTGAGCCCGGCTCTCGTGGACGAACACGTACGATGCCAGCAAGCCCTGATCAATGATGTCCTTGAGCGCTTGCCGGATTTCCCTGCGGCCATGGCCCGCGTTGGTAATCAGCACGCCGGAAGACCAGTCAATCCAGCGATTGCCCCATTTGTCGCCAACAATGAAATTATCCGCTGTATGCCAGACGATCGGCGGCTGGCCCCTCATGGAACGCGGTTCCGACCGCTGGAGCTCCTTGAAGATTGGGAGGGATTGCGGAACCGGAATCCGGGTCTTGATCGTACGGAATTTGGTTTTGATTTTCGGGACGTGGACGGGTTTTAAATCATATTCGGCCATGGCTTTTCTTTCCTTATTATATCCAATGAGTTTGCGGCTTCGATCAGAGAAGCGGATTGACAACCTTAAGACCCTTAAAACGCGAAAAGTCGCGGTCACTCGACCATAGTTCTCGAACACCATGACTTAAGCAGATCGAAACAATCCGCGCGTCATGAATAATGGGGCCAACCGCTTTGGCCTTGGCAGCAACGGTCGCCAATCGGTCAAGGTGGTTGTCTGCCTCGCCAATGCACACCAGCATCGGCGAGTCCAACCACGCCCGCACGGCATCCACAGCCACCGATAACGGCGTCGGCGGACGATAGATACGCGGATGCGTGGCAATCGCAAGGAATTCATGAACACACGGCCAAGGAATAGCCCAGCGCGCCGGGCCTTCCGCAAGTCCCACCAGCAACCGTAACGCCTGGGCATGCCATGGCGAATCCTCGCGGTGTGCATAAACAAGGATATTGGTATCTACGGCAATCATGCGCCATGCCCCTCGTAGGCGGCATTCCGCAACGCCGGCCAACCGCCGCTGCGGAATTCAGGGGACAGACCGCGACCTTTCACCGTCACCGGCTTGATGCACACCCGCCGCGGCCTCTCATGACGCGCGATCACCACGGCCAGCCCCTCCTCGACCATCTGCCGGAAAGTCACACGTTCATGTTGGGCGATGGCTCGCGACCGGATGAGAAGCGAATCAGCAATATCTATGGTTGTCTTCATATTGCCACCCATATCATATCTGGCCGACCAAGTCAAGCCCGGGCATCCCAACCCCACCCCGCATCATCCCCCGCGCAGGGCCACCCCGGGCCGCTCGCCGTAATGAATGGTCGCCGGCATACCGTCGTTGAGAATGGAAAGGCGCGCCGATTCCACGACCAATTCGTTGATCGCGCTGTTAGCGGGCGTGGCGATCAGGCCCTGGCGGTCGATTTCCCTGATGATTTCCTGCCGCCGTCGCAGAGCATCCGGTTCCTTCTGTGATGCCGTCTCGTGCTCAATGCGTACCATGGCGTTGAGAATGGAGGACACGGAATCCACGCCGTAGCCAATTGGTTTGAAGCCGGCCCCTTCCCACGGCACCAGTTGAAAAAAGTCCGGGTTGATATAGTTGTAATGCGATCCGGCACAGCCGAGACCATCCAGGTAGCAGTGAATGACACCCCGAAACTGGTCGTCGTGCTGGATGAAGCTGCTCTTGCCGTTGCCCTCACAGAACATCGTCAGACATTGTTCGTTACTCCCGGCGCCTTCATCGGGATAGCCCAGGCCGTTGATGACGGACAGCAAGGCGCCGTTTTCGAAACGCACCCGGCCATTGGACCACAGGTATCCCTCGTTGCCGTTGGGGAATTTACCTTTCACACCCGAGACGGACACCTCCACCGGTTTCAGGCCGGTGATGAAATACACCAGGTCCACGTAATGGCATCCGATATAGACGAACGGATCCGTCTTGTCGGGAGTAAACCAGTTCTGAAAATTCGACGACCGGTAGTAATACGGCTCGATCAGCTTGGCTTCGCCCATGACAAACGCGCCAAAGTGGCCCAGCTGATAATGGCGGCGGGCGATCAGCGACCGGCGGTCAAATCGTTTATGATACTCCACGCCGACAAACAGGCCGCGCTCATAGGCGCAACGCTCCACCTCCACGGCCTGCTCATGCTGGAGCACCAGCGGCTTGACACACAGCACATGCTGATTGTGCCGGAGCGCGGCCATGACCACCGGATAATGAAATTGGTCCGGCATGGCCACGACCACCGCCTGGCGCGGCTTTATTCCGGCCATAACTTCCTTGTAAAGATCCGGAAAATTACTGGTCGGCGGCTCCGTCAATGCCGGATAAGCGGTGAAACCCTGGCCGGGAAACGCCCGGACAATATCGGGAGATTCCAGGAGCGCCTTAAGCGGCGGCGTGTTCAGTGCGCAGATGCTGATACCGCCCAGGATCCCCGTGCGCTGAAGATGGTAGATGGCAGGCAACAGCAGATCGTGGGTGATCATTCCGCCGCCGATAATCGTGATATCCAAAGGTTTCATGCAATTTTCCTTACGGCTGTGAATCAAATTGGCAATTGCAACAGGGTATTGACTTTTAATCGTTTGCCGGATAATGTCAAGACCGATTCGATTGTTAACGTAAGGCTTCAGTTAGAGGGAAGTTGTAACAACCGTTCGCCAGAACCGCGGATTGCCGTTCTGTCGAACGGCCGCTACAACCACAGGAACTGACCTTGGTTATGACCTCCTCTAACCCCGGCAACGAATCCGGCAGCCGCCGGACGCCCTTCGATAACATCTAAAATTTTTGGTTGAACCAGGCCAACATCGAATGCCTCCTGTGGTATGGGGGCCGGCCTCAAGCTTTCCACAACCCATGCAGGTTGCAGTATTCGCGGGCAATGACCGAATCCGCCTTGACGCCCTCGAACAGCGCCGACGGAACCTGACCCGGTTTAAGGAATTGGCGCAGGGCCTTGTCGCCGACCAGGAGTTCAATCCATTCAATGTAATGCTTCTCTTCCATGGGATGGGGCACACTGCCGACGGACACCTTGATTCCCGTCGCTGTTTTTTCAATGACCGGGACATGCTTTTCTTTCGACGCGTCCACGCTGTTTTCCTTGAACAGCCTCATCGGCTGGCCACAGCAAACCAACTGGCCTGCGCCTTCATGAATCATTTCCACCATATTACCGCACACCTCGCACTTGTAGATTTCCAGTTTTTTTGTCATGAGCACCCTCCTCGCCGATGTATAACAGTTTTACCGTTCCATCCCCCTGCCCCGGCATGACGGGCTGGCGTAGATCGAACAGCATCCATAACAAACATATTAACAACCACTGCCGAAAAAACAAGTGCAAGGTTTTCTGTATTTTCATCTCCTCGCACGTCAATACGCCAATATTATTTATATTACCTGAATCTTGCGCGATAATCGCGCAAGATTCACTTTGCGCCAATGATTTCAAAGCCTTGGCGCAAAGACGTCGCGTTAAGCGGATAACCCAATGGGTTATCCGCTTAACGCAAGTGGTTAACCCCTTGTAACCCCGATTAACGGGGGGTTTACGACGGCCCGGAG
>JAHIJO010000155.1 GCA_018898455.1 Verrucomicrobiota bacterium
CCCCCCCCCCCCCCCCCCCCCCCCCCCCAATAATTGACCCATTACAATCTCATCGTGATTTGTTTTGACAGCACCCGCCGAATCCGGAATGATGTGATCCATCGTGATTCGCAAGTATGTCGGGCATTGCCCGCAAGTGGAAATTATCAACCATGATCAAACTGGACAGACCCCTGGCCGTGATTGACATCGAATCCACCGGCATCAATCCGCGGCAGGACCGGATCATCGATTTGGCCATCATCAAGGTGCATCCGGATGGAAAGCGCGAAACATTCACGTTCCGGTTCCACCCGGAAATGGCCATTCCACCCGAATCAACCGCCATCCATCACATTACCGACGCCGATGTCGCGAATTGTCCCAGTTTCCGGGAGAAAGCCCCTGAAGTGATCACTGTTCTGAACGGATGCGACCTGGCCGGATTCGGCGCGGCCCGTTTCGATATTCCCCTCCTGGCCGAGGAATGCGCCCGGGCAGGATTTGATTTCAACGCCGACGCCGTCCGCGTGCTGGACGCCCAGCGCATCTTCCACAAGAAAGAGCCCCGCGACCTGACTGCCGCCGTCGCCTTCTACTGCGGCGACCTGCACCTCGGAGCCCACGGCGCCGAGGCCGACGCCCTGGCGGCGCTCAATGTCCTCGACGCCCAGTTCCGCAAGTACCCGGACCTGCCGCAAACGATGGAGGAGTTGAACACCTATTGCAATCCCCCGCGGAACCCCACCTGGGCGGATCGGAACGGCCGGCTCAAATGGGTCAACGGCGAGCTTGTGATCAATTTCGGCGCGCAATACATCGGCCAGAAACTGCGCGACCTGGCGCAGAACAACACCAAGTTCCTGAAATGGATCCTCAAAAGCGACTTTCCCAGCGACACCAAGCGAATCGTCTCCGACGCGCTGGAGGGCCGCTGGCCGACTCCCCCAGCGGGACCGGCCGGCGAGGACGCCGCGCCGGCCGCGGTGAAATGATCGAATGACGTTGAAAAATTTGTTTTCTTGAGAAGATTTTGCTATGCCGCGCTAGGAATCTCTGTGGTTAATTTTTTTCCACGGTGAATTATGAATAGCGTCAGCATCCTGCATATTCTATGGTCGGCGCTGAGAATCGGCCTGGCGGTTTATATCGGCCTGTGCCTGTTGATGTTCATCTTCCAGTCGCATTATGTCTATTTTCCCTCCCGGGAAATCCTGGCCACGCCGGCGGCCGTGGCGCTTCCCTTTGAAGCGGTGATGCTCACCGCGAACGGCGGACAGCGGCTTGCCACGCGCCACGAGCGGATCGCCACCTGGTTCGTGCCGGCGTCCTCAGCGCGCGGCACGGTCCTCGTCTGCCACGGCAATGGCGGCAACATCGGCGATCGCCTGCATATCATTCAGCGCTTTCACGAGCTGGGACTTAACGTTTTCATTTTCGACTATCGGGGTTACGGACAAAGCCAGGGAGCGCCTTCCGAAAAGAGAACCTACGAAGATGCCCTGGCCGCCTGGAACTACCTGACCCGGGAACGACGCCTGCCGCCGGACCGGATTATCGTGTGCGGTCGATCGCTGGGCGGGGCCGTGGCCGCCTGGCTGGCGGATAAACAAAAACCCGCCGGCTTGATCCTGGAGTCAACCTTCACCTCGTTGCCCGATATCGGCGCCCGGGTTTACTGGTACCTGCCCGTACGACTTCTCTGCCGTTACCGGTACCCAACAATCGAGTATATCCAATACCTTGACTGTCCGGTTCTGGTGGCGCACAGCCGGGAGGACGAGATGATTCCTTTTGCCCACGCCCGGAAACTATTCGAGGCCGCGCCGGAACCGAAAGTATTCACGGAACTGACCGGCGGGCATAACGACGGCGAGGGCTTCACCGAAACGTCCTATCACCAGGCGCTGGATGAATTTCTGACCCGCTATCTCGGCGATCTCAAGCGAGCGATCGCCAATTCCGCTTCCTCAAAGGTCTGATAGCGTTCGGCAGGTTCCTGGCGCATCATGGTGTTGACCGATTCAATCGTCGGCGCGGATATTCCCGGTAACAATGCGGAGGAGACCGCCAACCGCGCCATTCCCACGTGTCGTTTAACCACCCCCGCTATGGATTCGGCGTTAATATACTGCCCGCCGCTGAGCATGTAAAACATCAGCATGCCCAGGCTGTAAATAACGCTGCAGGCATCTTCGCCGCCTTGACATACCCGTTCCGGAGGAATGAACTGGCTGGATCCCCAGATGCTGTCGGCATGCGTTTCCTCCTGGGCCTGTTCGATGGGCATAGTCAGGCCGAAATCGATGAGCTTGGCAACACCATCCGATCTGACAATGACATTCCCCGCGTTCAGGTCGCGATAGAGAAACCCATTGTTATAAATGTGCTTCAAGGCGGCAACCACCTGGGCCGCGAGGCTCAATGCTTCCGTTTCGGAGATTTTCCCTTGGGTCTTGATTCGCTGTTCCAGGCGTTCACCCTCCACGTATTCGACGGCATAATAATATTCATCATCCTCGCAACCGCCGGCAATATAGCGGACGATATTGGGATGCGGAGGAATCTGTTGATGGACCGTCGCTTCCGCAAGAAAAGCCTTGATGATTTCAGGGTCGGTTTTTTTATCCTGCCGGATAATTTTTACCGCCAGATTCGTTTTGCCCATCGCGCGGTGATACGCTTTATAGACGCTGGCAAAACCGCCGGCCCCAATCGGCTGAAACAGCAACAGGTCGCCAATCGGCAACGGCACAAAGACTTTATTGCGGCATTTGGGACATGGCGTGAAGGTGAAGACTTCCAGCCCTTCAACCGGCATGGCATAATAACACTGGTCACAACGCAGGCGCTCCTGTGTGAAAAAAGTACAGGGGTAATTTTTTACCACCAGCCGCTTCAAGCAAGCCAACATAGATGCAATACCCATAATTGCCCTATTCTAATCAACGGTTTACGGCCAACAACTTAAAACTTTATCTTTCTTTCGCCCGTCGGAATGGAGCCGATCATTGGCCTGCCGTCTGCTGGGACAGGATATATTTTTTCACCGTGCGCCGATCAAGCCGCGTGTGACGCGCCACTTCTTCATACGTCCCGTGCCGTTGGTACAATAGCGTGCAATAGGCCGATAACAGCGCCTCTGCATCCAGGCAACCCCCTTCGATTCCCGCCAGCAGGCGCGCCTGAGCATCCGGCGCCGCTTTGGCCATAAGGTCGCCCTCATACTGTTTGGTCAGCATAATGCGCCGCACGGCCTGTTCAAGTTCCCGGACATTGCCGGGCCACGGGTAGCGCTCCCCCAGGCTTTTACCAAACACCTCCCGGATTTCCGCAGCCAGGGATTCCGATTCCTGGCCAATCAAGCGTTGAATCACATGATTCAGGAGCGCGTTCAATTCCCCGGGCTCTTCCTCCAAGCGCTGACGCAAGGAGGGCACAGTAATGACATCCGAACATAGCCGGTAAAAGAAATCGTCGCGGAACCGACCTTGCCGGCGAAGCTCGTCCAAAGGTTTGTTGGTGGCGGCGATCACCCGTCCGCGAAAGCGAAGTTTCTCGTGACTGCCAACCGGCGAAAATATCCGTTCCTGGAGAACCTGGAGCAGTTTGATTTGGATCGGAACGGCAACCTCCCCGATCTCGTCGAGGAAAATGGCGCCATGCGGACTGCAGCGTCCCAAAATCCCCTCATGCTGATCCACGGCGCCGGTGAAGGCGCCCTTGCGATGCCCGAACAGTTCCGATTCCAGCAGGGTGGGCGAAAATTGCGAAAGATTAATGGAAACGAAACTGCGGGTGAAACTTTCGCTAAAACATTCCTTTTCCATGTTAAACGGGATGTAGCCGGACCGCCCGATGGCCGCGGCCGCCGCCCCTTTGCCGGTCCCGGTTTCACCCAGCAACAGCGTGGAAAAATCCTCCATGCGATCCCATAGCAAGCGTTCATACCGGCGGATGTCGTGAGTAAACACATTGGTCCACAGTCGTTTCCGCAAGGTTTTCATGCACGGACTATGACCGACTAATCCCCGATCGATGAAATAGAATGCCCGCCGCAACTGGTAAAACACCGCAAAATAGTGGCGAAAGGCTTCCGCCGAAAATCCGCGCCGGGTCATCAGGGAGCGAGCAGACGCCGCAAACGGCGCCGGCAGCGGATCATCGCCGGCCCGGATTTGATCCAGGATCAACTGGTCAAACGCGTCGATCAGCTGATAATAGTTATCAAACAAGAAAGCCACCTGGACAATTTCCCGGTCTTCAGCGGCAAACCGGCGCAGATCACCAAGCCCGGCGGCATCCAATACGGCCACCCGGGTCGCCACGGTTTTCATCATGACCTGGATACGGTCTTCGCCTGCCCCACGACTCGCCTGAGCGATGATTCTTAAATCCGTCTCCACCCGCTCATCGCTGAACGGATTACTGAAGGCCGCCGCCGCAACCAGTCGGAAGAATTCCCGATCTTCATCCGAAAGCTGAACGGTCTTATTCATACATTAAATGTATATGACATGTTCATTCCTTGTCAATACATTAAATCATGCCAAAACGATCTGTTAGGCTTATTAATTGTTAATAAACGACTTATGACATTTAGACATTTCTTGGCACATATCCTGCTACTTATCAATTTATATGAAAGGAATACATACTATGAAATGGAAAACATTATTATTGATCTTGGTCGCCGTTCTTCTGGTCACGGCGGTTACGAATGCCACGCCGGTTTTGATTAATCGCGGACTCTTTACCAGAGAGATCGTCAATCATCAGCCGGAATACACCTTGCACTACATCCCGACGCCCAGCTGGTGGCCACATTGATGCGCTGGCGGGCTATATGTCTATGTTCCCCTGGCCGTTAGCGGTAGCGATCAGAGTGTCGGCGGGCGAGTTGGTGCAATGGGAATTGCTGGACCGGGGCGAATTGATTATCAATGAAAGGAGAAGGAGAACAATGAAATTTTTAAGTCTGTTGTGTCTGTACATAATGTTTGCGATGTCCTTTGTTGTTATTGCTACGGACCTCAAGGTGGTGTCTCTGGTGCTGCTGGTCGTGCTCTTACTGCTCTGGTGGGTTTCATCAAGAATGAAAAATGCGTCTCTGCGCACGATGATTCGCTCACTGACGTTGGCAATTATGGTCAGTCCTTGTGCGCCCTACTGGGCGGGCATGGAGTGGAGCATACCGTTGTTGCCAGTAGTTGTGATCAGCGAAGCTGTGAAGCGAGGGAAATGGCTCGGGTGCGTATACTGCTTAGTGAGCATTCTGGCGGTTTCACTTGTCTTCTGGTCGGTTTGGTCTGCAGTGACCTGGGTTCGCAGGCGGAAGAGGCATGCCCAACACTCATTAAGCCCGGCACTGTAAAGACAAAAAATCCATTATAGGAGAGCTTTTCTTTTCCCCGTTTGATCTTTCAAGCCGCTGCCGTCCAAAGAAATTCTTTCAAGCGGAAGAAAGGGGACACAAAATGAGGCAATGAGACAATAAATATCAGGACGATAAAACGTTGATTTCCGAGTCTGAAATCAACAAACGTGAGCAAAATACGTGTAGAATAATTGCGTCTAAACTGGTGTCATTGTTCAAAAATAATGTGGAGGTGTAATATTATGCAAAAGTTATTCAAAAAGCGGGGTATCCACTTGACGCAAGTAACCACAACAGGTGGGGTAGGCAACTCGTCGCCAGCCACCAAATATCGTGCGGATTGTGAAAATACTTGCTTCAAGTGGATACCCCCCTTTCAAAAAAAAATGAGTATGTATGGCTTCATTCCAATCCTTTTGCTGTTTTCCAGCAACACGACGGCGCAACAATTGGATAGCGATGCAGCAACTATAAATTCCACGTCACTGGTTGAGATCAACTCCGCTGACTACGGCGACACAAACTGTCTCATGAAAATCGTAGAACTTGAGCGCAATGCCAATACGTCGAAACTCAAGCTGACCTACAGGAAACTGGGTGGTTGCTCCGTTGGGGGGAGCATGTTCATTATGTCAGCATTCTACGAGGTCGCGAAAGCACGCGGGATGGAGTACTTCACTAACCTGAAGGAATGGGACGACCCGGAGGGCGGACGCCTCTACATTGGGGGCTTTACCAACACTAAAGATGCCGACATCCAGAAGGAATTCGGCCATGAGTTCGCGCGCACGAATGACTCCGGCCAATCGAGAGGCTACATAAGTGTTTCAATGTTGAAACAGTTGGAAGACCTGTCATATTTGGCGGAAAAATATATTGATGATCCTGCTAATTTCGCAATTATGCCTATTTCCACACGGTACATACACGGCTGTAAGACCTATCATAATGAAGAATATGGCTTTGAAATCAAGTATCCTGACAATTATTTCCTCGTTCCAAGCAGTAGTTCTGAACGTATCTCGCTTCGTGAAAACACGTCTTCTGCAGAAGAATGTAAAACACAAGGGAAACGGATTGGGGTGTACGTGTATCGTTTAGGTAAAACACCGCGAGGGGAGATTTGCGGTATTGGTTTGGGAGGATATTTTATCAAACTAACCAAAGAATCGACATTAGACGATATTGCGCACCAATTCCTAGTGGACGGCAACAGGCCATTAGTGCGCCGCAACTGTTATCAACGTGTTATCAACGGAAATTTTATCTTAATTTGTACACTACTTGCGCCGGGGGAGTCGCCGGAGCGAACGGGAGGTATATTCAACGTTTTTGTTTTGGGTATCTATGAAATGAAGAATGGTGAGCGCATTCTGGTTAAGGTATGTAATGATGATGGTGGAACGCCATATACCGTTGACCGCGCGCTCCGTCACGACGTGCTGCAAGTGTTCCATACTCTGCGTTGGAAATAATACAAGACGGTGTTATCCGCATGAAAAGAAGGACCGTAAGAATTATACTTTCCTTTGCGCTCGTTTGCGCGGGCGGATGCGTGGCGCTCAACATCGTTGCCCGCAACCATGCCCATGCAATGATGCATTTCACGAACAGCGGCAAGCGCACGGAAAAACCGGAGTCCTTGTCTTTCCTCCAGAAAGCCAAGGTGCTTCTGGTTGGGGTGAACATCCCGCGTCCACACGGACAATCCACCCCGGCGGATGTTGGGCTCGACTTCAAAACCATAAGGATCGAAGGCCGGAATGGCGTGCAGCTTGGCGGCTGGTATTGCCCCAACGGTCGCAATGACGCAGTCGTCCTGCTGTTCCACGGTTACAGCGCCGACAAGTCCGCCATGCTGGGCGAGGCCGCAGCGTTTCATGCCATGGGCCTTCCTGTCTTACTCGTGGACTTCAGGGGATCAGGCGCGTCCTCCGAATCATATACGAGCGTAGGATTCCACGAAGCCGACGATGTGACCACCGCCGTTCTTTACGCCAGGTCGAACCTACCCCAGAGCCGGATTCTGTTATTTGGCCAGTCCATGGGAGGCGTCGCCATCCTGCGGGCCATCCACAACCATAGCGTAAAACCCGACGCGGTGATTGTCGAAGCCGTTTTTGACACCATGCTGAATACCGTCCGGCATAGATTCCAGGCTATGGGAATTCCATCATTTCCAGGCGCGCAGCTTCTTGTGTTTTGGGGCGGATGGCAAATCGGTTTTGACGGTTTCAGGCACAATCCTGTCGAATATGCGCGCAGTGTATCTTGTCCCATCCTGTTCCTGCATGGGACAGATGATCCCCGGGCCCGGATTGGCGAAGGCCGGCGTGTCTATGCGGCAACACCGGCGCCAAAGTGGTTCAAGGCTTTCCCCGATGCGGGACATGAAAGCTACGTCTCCCGGCATCCCCAACAGTGGAAGGATGCCGTTCAGGAATTCCTGAAAGCGCCGGAGAACCAGGCGTTTAACGATCACGTTGCCCAGCGCGACGGAGCCATTTCTCCCAAAAGACGGGCCCAGCCTTTCGACATGCTCAAGGCCCTGAGCAAACCTGCGGTGAGTGAAGTCGGGCAAGCGGCAACGGACCAAGGTGACTACGTGGTACTGCTTCATGGAATGGGCAGAACGACAAGGGCGATGAAGAAGATCGAGAAAGAGCTTTCGCAGAAAGGCTTCCGGGTGGTCAACGTCGCTTACCCGTCAACCCGGGAACCGATTGAAACTTTGGCAAGCAATTATCTTGGCCAGGCAATCACAACCCAATGCCGCCAGCCGGACAGAAATATTCATTTCGTTACGCACTCGTTGGGCGGCATCGTTTTGGCATACTACTTGAAGAACACCGCGCTCCCCAATCTCGGGCGGGTGGTGATGTTATGTCCGCCGAATCAGGGCAGTGAAGTTGCCGACCGATTCCGTACTAATTTCCTTTATCGTTTTTTTGTTGGACCTGCTGGGCAGCAACTGGGCACTACACCATCCGGCTTGCCCAACAACTTGGGAGCCGTAAATTTTGAATTGGGGATTATCGCCGGAGATCGAACCCTGAACCCTTTTACTTCGATGCTCATTCCCGGCGCCGATGACGGCAAAGTGGCGGTCGCCAGGACCAAGGTGATCGGTATGAAGGATTTTCTCGTGGTGCATAGGACCCATACGTTTATCATGCGGAATCGTGAAGTTATCAACCAGGCACTATTTTTCATTAATAACGGCTTCTTCAAAAGAGAAATCGTCAATAATCCGCGGGCTGAATATGCCTTAATACATCCCGTTGCCAATCTGGCGGCCCCATTGAGGCGCAGGCACTCCACCGGCCAGGAGTATTTAACTAAAGAGTAATTGATCGTAAAGATGGTAGGACAAGCCGACAGGAACTTGCGTCATAACCAATAAGTTGGAACAGGGAAAGGAACGGGAAAATGAAGACCGATGCAAAGTCAAAGGGGACCTGGATTCATCGTTTTGCCATACAACTTTTTACCCTTGTCCTAGCGGTGCTTGTCTTCTGGGTCCTCGGATTCTTTGTCGAGGACATCCAATCCATCAAAGGCCCTGACTATACCAGCATCGAGAAGAAATACCTGGACAAGCAGCTGGTCACAAAACAAAGCGCGCTTGAGAAGCAAATTGCCGATCTCACGCGCCAGATTGAGAATCAGACCGAAAAACAACGCGTCGTGGGCGACGGTTCGCGCAACCTGCAACAGACCATAAACCAGCTTCTCGAACTCCAGAAGATCGGTCTGCAAAAGAACGTCGCTTTCTCGGGTACGGAACAGGCAAACTTCACCAGCAGTCTGAATCTGTTTCTGGACAATCAGAAAAAGTACCAGGAATTAAGCCAGGCAGTGTCGGACATGCTTGAACGGAAGCAGGGGCTTGTTCGGGACAAGGAACAGGCGGAACAGGAGATTGAGAAGCAACGTCAACCGGCAAGGGACGAATTCAACAGGCTGAGCAATAAACACCGGCTGAAGCTGGCTTTCTTTCAACTCGCCATTCTCGTGCCGATCCTCATTGTCGCGGCAACTGTCATGATAAAAAAACGATCGAGCATCTACTTCCCGCTTTTCCTTGCTTTTGGCGCCGCAACTTTAGTCAAGGTCGCCCTGGTAGTTCACGAGTACTTCCCAAGCAAGTACTTCAAATACATCCTTATCGGCGGGCTATTGCTTGTGGTGGCGTGGCTGCTGGTCTACTTCATCCGTGCCATTGCCTTCCCAAAAGCACAATGGCTGATCAAGCAGTATCGAGAGGCATACGAACGTTTTCTGTGCCCCGTCTGTGAATACCCCATACGCATCGGCCCCCGTCGTTTTCTGTTCTGGACGCGGCGAACGGTCAACAAGATGGTTGTTCCAACGGAGCGGGGAGATCAGGAAGAGAAGTACACCTGTCCCTCTTGCGGAAGCGGGCTTTTTGAGGAGTGTTCGTCCTGCCACAAGATCAGGCACGTGATGCTTCCGCACTGTTCGCACTGCGGAACCGAGAAAGAAATCAAATAGAGTTCCAACAAGGCACATGCACTGTGCGGCGTAATGAGGAGAATGGCCATGAACGGCAAAGACTTTTTTTCTCAGATCGCATCCGCACCGCCGATGTCAAGATTACATCCGAGAATCGGCGAGTTTTTCAAAGACTACCTGGCCGGTGAGAAAGCCGTCTGCTTCATGGACAAGCAGGTAGTGAACACGCATTTTCCTCCTTATCCAAGTCGGGCCTTCAACGGTCTGGTGGATCAACTGCTTAGCCCCGCGGACCACCGCCGGTTATACTCCGTAACTCTCGCCGTAACCAACCGATGTCATTTGAATTGCTGGCACTGCTATAATGCCGGGCGCAATCAGCGCGATATGTCTTTGGAGGTTATCCGTGGCCTCGCCGGCAAGTTGCAGGAACAAGGAGCCGTCATGATCGACCTGACGGGCGGAGAACCATTGCTTCGCCCGGACCTGGAAAAAATCTGCGCGAGTTTTGATGACCGCTCCTGCATCATCGTCGGCACGACCGGCTGGGGACTGACGCCAGCCCGCGCCCGGTCCCTGCGCGCCAGCGGCGTCTTCGGCATGGGCATCAGCCTGGATAGCGCCGATGAGCGTGAACATGATTGGCTCCGTGGCAGAAAGGGAGCGTTTCGCGCCGCTTCCCAAGCGATCGCCATGGCCGCGGAAGCAGGGCTCTATCCCCATATCGTCTCCGTCGCGACCCGGGAGTTTCTTGAGCGCGACCGATTTGAGGCATTCATGGTGCTGGCCAGAAATCTGGGAGCGCTGGAGGTGCATCTGCTGGAACCGTGTCCAACGGGAAATCTTGCCGGACGGACCGACGTGGTTTTGACGGCAGCAGAACGCCAGCAGATAATTAAATACCAGCATGAAGTGGCCAAGCGTGAAGACCTCCCTATTCTCTCGACCTTTACCTATCTTGAAGGTTCGGAAAACTTTGGTTGCGGGGCTGGACTAACCCATCTTTATATCGACGGCTCCGGAGAGTTATGCCCCTGCAATCTGGTGCCATTGTCTTTCGGCAACATTACGCAGGAACCGCTGGAGATTGCTTTGGACCGGATGCGACAGTATTTCCAGCAACCGCGCTCCACCTGCGTGGGTAGAACCCTGAATTGCCATATCAAGGCTGATGTCCTGCCCGCCGCGCCGGATCTTTCGTGCGCCATCTGTGAGAAACACCTGCCCAAGGAACATGCCTTGCCAAACTTCTTCCAGATCCGGGCTCAGGGCCTTGACGTTGCCGGCATGGCGGAGCTGGAGAAAGCCTACAATCATGTGAGCGCTAACTATGACGATTTCTGGACAGTCAAAGCCGGAACCCCCGTGAGGGAACTGATTCAGCGGCTGGATTGGCGCGATGCGGAGAAGGTCTTCGAGGCCGGGTGCGGATCGGGATTCGCCACTGTCCTGCTGGCCGACAGGCTGAGTCAAAGAGGAATACTGACGGCGGTCGACATCTCTGAGATGATGCAGTTAATTGCAAGACGCCGTCTCCAGTCCCATGCACTCCGCAATGTGGAGTTCAAATGTGGTGACGCTTTGCAGGCACTGCAGTTTACCCGTGACCTCGATATCATCTTCTCCAGTTGGGTGCTGGGATACATCCCCGTGCCGCCTTTTTTGACTGCCGCAAACCAGGCGTTAAAATCCGGAGGACAGTTGGCTTTCATCGTTCACAAGGAAAATTCTCCACGACGTGAGTTCGGGCTGTTCGCCGAACTGGTTGGACGCGATCCTTCCGGCTTGTTGAAACAAGTATCTTTCGATTTTCCACGAGATGCCCGTCACGTCCGGGAGGAATTGGGAACCGCGGGACTGGAACCCGTTGATGTGTGGGAAGATCGTTGCGTCTTCCACTACGCGACCGCTGAGCAGGTGCTCGAACATCTGCTCAAGTCGGGGGCGGGCACTGTCTTTTATGAGGCAGTGGATCCCGTCAAACGGGATTCACTTACGCAGGAATTTCTCGGCATGCTGCGGGAAAAGCGCGATTCAGAAGCGGGCTTCGACGTCTGCCACGACTACGTCGCCTGCATTGCCAGGAAGAATTGACATCATGACCGAGGGATCTGATGATGCTACCCGGAGCAGTGCGATAATTTTTACCGTTTGAATCCAAATAACCAGGCAAGTCGGTATTCAATAAGATGATACCAGGCAAGACCATATGGAAGCCGCTGGTGCAGCGAGCCGTCACGGGGCAGGCCCGACGCTTCTGCATGACCAAGACCCAGCCGAGCTGGCCGGATGAACTCTCGGCGCCAGGCCTGTATCTTCACGTCCCTTTCTGCAAGAATCTATGCCCCTACTGCCCGTATAATCGGGTCGAGTATAGCGCAGAGCTTTTCATGGCCTATGAACGCGCGGTGAAACAGGAAATTGATCTCTATTCATCGTGCTTGCGCGGCAGGTCGTTCACATCGCTCTATATTGGAGGGGGCACACCCACGGTGAACTGGCCGGGGCTGCTCTCAATCCTTCGGCATTTGAGAGAGCGCATTGGCGGCGTTGCCGCTATCTGCATCGAGTTGCACCCGGCAAATATGGACAACGACTGTTTGCGGGCGTTGAAGGATGCCGGAGTTACCATGCTCTCCATCGGGGTCGAGTCAACTTCCGATAGCCTGCTTGACCAGATCAAACGAAGTCACAACGGCCTGGTTGGTATCAACGCTGTTGAACGGGCGCTTCAGTTGGGGTTTGAGTCGGTCAATGTGGACCTGATGTTTGCGCTGCCCGGCCAGACGCTTGCAGATTGGCAGGCTGATGTGCGGACGATCGTAGACCTGGGAGTCGATCAGCTCAGCACATACCCCATGTTCTCTTTTCCGTATTCCGACCTCGGCCAGACCAAAGGCATCCGGCAGGTGGAACGTCCGCCGCACCACGTTATCAAGACCATGCTTAAATTCACCGACGAATACTGCGAAAAACAGGGCTTGCGCCGTTGCGCCGTCTGGAGCTGGCTGAAGCCGGGGAAAGGCAAGTTCAGTTCCATCACCCGGCATCATTACATCGGATTCGGCCCAAGCGCCGCCTCCATGACGGGTTCCGATTTCTATGTCAATACCTTCGATGTAAGCGCCTATGCAAGCAAGCTGCCATCCGAACGACCGGTTGCCGTTTCCATGCCGGTTAACCGCCGCCTTGAGATGGCATACTGGCTCTATTGGAGGGTCTATGAACTTAAAATTTCCGACTGTGACTTCCAGCGCGTGTTTGGAAAAGATGCGTCGCTTGACACCGAATTCGGGCATTTGCTCCGCCCGTTGATTCTGATGAAACTGCTGGAACGGGTCGCGGGCGGTTATCGCGTGACCAAACCCGGCGCCTACTGGATCCACCGTCTCCAGAATGAATACAGTTTGAGCTACATCAATCACCTCTGGGGCGCATGCCGGAAAGAACCATGGCCAAGCGAAGTCAGACTCTAAATTATTTCCGGGAGGAACCCGGAAATAATAAACCGCCGCGGTGGCGGCAAACGGCATATATATATGTTGAAGGATTGGATCATTTATTGGTTTGTTTCTTTACGAAAGACGCTTAGGCGGTTGTGGGTCTATGCTTCTTTCGCAGTGGATACGTTCCTTCTGCGCCGCGATAGACCGTACCTGTTCATCCTGGTGATCAACGATAAGTGCAACTTGGATTGCTTCTACTGCACCAGTAAGAATACGGGACAATACGATCTCGATTACGCCGCGGTTTGGTCTTCGCTGGCCGATGCCTATAGCCGCGGCCATCGAGCGCTTGTCATCACCGGCGGCGAACCCATGCTCTGGCAGAGCGAGGGTGCGGCGATTGGTGATGTCATCGCGTATGCCCGTGAGCTCGGCTTCCTGGATATCGCGGTTTTCACGAACGGAACGTTCCCCCTGGAGTCGGACGGCATTACCTTCATCGTCACCATCGACGGAACACGAGCCACCCATAACTCCATCCGGGCCGGAACTTACGATACGATTCTTGGGCATGTCCGGGCTGCGAACACAAGGGTTGTCGCATCCATCACGCTTTCCAAGGCAAATGCACAAGAACTCGATCCCGCGATTAAGGAGATAGTCGCCACCCGCGCCTTCACTGGGATCACCTTTAATCTTCTGACGCATAACCCGGACATCGTCGCCCGATATGGAATATCGGGAGAAGAAAGGCTCCGGATCTTGGATCGTATCTGGAGATTGAAACGGCAGGGCTACCCCATCATTCTCTCAAGAGCGGCATACTTGGCACTGCGGGCAAACAACTGGAAGCGGCCTGTTAAACAAATCGAGCTTTTCGCGGGAAAGCGCTTGTTCACTTGCTGTCGCGATGTCGGCAATCCTGAAATCTGCCGGGACTGCGGCTATAGCAGTTGTGTCGAGATCTCGAAAGCGCTGGAAGGCAAGCCGAGTGCGATCTTTGAACTCATGAAAGCAAAATGAAGGGGTGGGATCCATGATGCATCATCTCTTATCCAACCGGTCGGTATCGATGCGCCGGGTTTGCATCACGCTGGCGATCATCTTCGGCATCCTTGTTATTACCATGGGATTGCTGGTTATCCTGCCGTTTCGCTCGGCCGGGCCCGTCAGCCAGCTCCGGATCGTTTTGTTCTGTTTTGCGTTCGTGTTCGGCATCGCGTGGGGCGCCCTGTCCCTGCTGGCCATTCCGAGGGCGCTGCTGTACCTCCTGCGACTCCGCCGGATCGAGATGTCCGTAAAAACCTGGCTTTCCGGATCGACAGCTCTGCTCATGGGTTGTTTGCCGGTTGCGTTATTGGTCGCCGGTGTTATCATGATCCGCATGCCGGATCTGCATCCGATAACTTCCTGTCCACCGCTGACCACCGATCAGCGCCTGCTTGGCGACGCGCTGAAGGCGGATGTGCAGACGCTGGCTGGAACGATCGGCAGACGCAATGTCATCTCGCGCTACGACGCCCTCGGCGCGGCGGCCGACCTGATCGAAAGCGCTTTTTCAAACGCGGGATATCAGGTCCGGCGCCAGGGCTATGAAATTGACGGACTGGAAGGCCGGCCTTGTTATAATCTTGAAGTCGAAATCCGGGGCACGGTCCGGCCCGATGAGATTGTCGTGATCGGCGCCCATTACGACTCAGCGGAACACACTCCCGGCGCCAACGACAACGCCAGCGGCGTGGCCGCCCTGCTGGCCCTGGCCCGCGCGTTTGCCGGCGCCGCGCCCGAACGGACGCTTCGGTTCGTGGCGTTCGTCAATGAAGAGCCGCCGTTTTTCTGGACCCGCGACATGGGCAGTCTGGTATATGCCCGGCGCTGCCGCGAGCGGAACGAAAACATCGTGGCCATGCTCAGCCTGGAAACTCTGGGCTATTATTCCGACGAACAGGGAAGTCAGCGTTACCCCCTCCCCCTGCTCAACCGAATCTATCCCACCACCGGTAATTTTGCGGCCTTCATCGGCAATATCCGTTCCCGGTCCCTGGTGCGGACCACCGTGAACAGCTTTCGCAGCACGGCGCTATGTCCCTCGGAAGCGGCTTTCCTGCCGGGTTGGATCACTGGCGTCAGTTGGTCGGACCACTGGTCCTTCTGGCATGCAGGCTATTTGGCCGTCATGGTCACCGATACGGCCCTCTTCCGGTATCGCTGGTATCACACCCCGGAGGACACGCCCGGGAAACTGAACTATGACCGGTTCGCCCTGGTGGTCGCGGGGCTGGAAACCGTTGTGGCCGATCTGGCGGGCGTGAATCGCACGACCAGCGGTACCACCAGCCCGCAGAAGAGTACGGCCACAAACAGCAAACTCTTCCAGAGCGATGCGGATGAGCGCGGACTGGCTGTCAGGGAGCATTCTTTCTCCACCGGGATAGTGTAGACCACGTTATTGAATGAGCCGTAAACGAGAGCGGTCTGTCTCCCGGCGACGATTGCCGAGGGCGAGCCCCACAGGGTCTCGCCTTTCACCAGTTTATCCCAGATCGGGTTGCCGGTGAAGTAGGAGATCCGACTCTCGCCGGTGGCTGCGTCGAGGACGTACAGATGGTTGTCGAGCGCGGCCACGGCCACGGCCGCGCGGTCTGCAAAGGGGAGCAGGCACGGCGCTGAATGGATTTCACCGCCCAGCGCCTTCTTCCAGACGAGTGCGCCATCCCGGGCATCCAAGGCATACAGGTTGTAGTCATGCGAGCCGGCAAAGACAAGTTTCCGGCCACCGACGTCGCCCACACAGGCCCCGTTGTCAAACCAGTTGCCCGCCATTTTCTGCCAAACCTCCTTGCCGGTGGCCGCGTCCAGCGCAATCAGGTTTCCGTATTTGGAACCGAGAAACAGAAGCGTGCGTCCATCGCAGTCGGCAACAACCGGCGAACCCAGCGTTTCGTGCGGCATCTGAAAGCTCCAAGCCCGGCGGGGTGATTCGCCGCTGACATCGTAACATTGGAGCAATCCACGCCGGGCCGCAATCGAGACGTGTGGTTTGCCGTCGCGCTTGAAACCCAGCGGCGAGCTGGTGGGGCCATCGCAGACCAGCTCGCGCCATAGGATCCGGCCGTTCTCCGCGTCCAGACAGTACAGCACCCCCCTTTGCGAATTGCGCGGAAGCGACTTGTCGAACGCGAAACAGGCAATATAGAGGCGTCCCTCCATGAAGAACGGGCTCGACATCTCGACGTCGCCCTGGCTGTTGGATGGCGGGACCAGTTCGCTTGTCCAGAGCATGCGGCCGCTGTACGCAACGAACGCATACACCGTCCGGTCGGCGGAACCCCAGAATACGACATCGAGTCCTGACGCCATCCCGACGACCGGCGCATTCTGAATCTCGCCATTTGTCAGCTTGGTCCAGACGGCCCGCTTGTCGGATAGATCGAGCGCGTGCATGGTTTGGTCGTAGCCTCCGATGAACGCCATCGGTCGGCCGGCCACCACGGCGATAGCCGGCGAAGCCCATACGGCGAGGCCCGGCTTATAGCGGCGCGCGCCCTTGTGCAGGTAGTGCCACTCGTTGATCTCGGAGCCGTTGTTAAAAGTAACCGATGCCTGGCCGGACGAATCCCCGCGCTGACAGGGCCATTGCGGTTCAAGCGCCAGGGCCAGGGTACCGGTCAGTACGATGACGATCAGTGTCGCTGCCGGGAATCGGCTCATTTCCGTCTCCAGTCATCCTTGATCGTGAAGACGTTCGTCGGACAGGCATCCACACACTTCATGCAAAAGTGGCATTCCTCGGTGTTGATCTTGCCGTCCTTGACGGCATCCACGTTGCACCCTTCAAAACATTTCCCGCACTTTGTGCATTTGGAGACGTCGCTCTCGATGAATCGCACGCTCTTCCGGGCAGCCCATGAGATGGCGCATCGCCAGGGGCACAGGTACCGGCACCAGACGTTCGGGATCGTCAGCGCGCCAACCACCACGACCACCGTTGAAAGCAGGGATGCCGGGTCGTAGACCTTGGCAAAACCCAGATGCACCGGCGAGGTAATCCGGATTCCTGCCAGCGCGCCCAACACGATGATCCAGAAGGAAAGAATCCGGATCCGACGTAATTTCAGGTCCCACTCCCGCATCCGAAATGCCAGAATAAACAGCAGCAGCACAAGGACTTCCGACCAGTAGATGGTGGAATCCTCGACGAAGAATGTGCGGGTCACGGCCAGTCGCCAGACCCACAGCAGAAATACGACTCCTACCAGGCCGGCCGTCAGCAGGAATCCCCAGCCGAACGGATAGCCGCGCAGCTTGCGGCGCAGCGTCCATTTTCGGGTCAGCATCCCGGCGAATTCCTGCAGGGCGCCGGTCGGGCAGATCCAGCCGCAGAATGCCGGGCCGAAAAGCATTGAAGTAACCAGAATCGTGACGGGCACCGAGCAGTAGTAGAGGGCGATTATGTTTTCGCGCCCGATCTCGTTCATACCACGGAAGAAATTCCGCACCATTCCGAAGACGCCCAGGCAGGTGAACACCACGTAGATGAAGATCACGATCCCGAAGATCTGGTTCAGGCGCCGCCAGGTCTGCCGGCGTCGTTCCGGGACGATCGTCGGCAGCACCGCCAACAGACCCAGCGACAGGATCGTCAGCAGCTCGACATAACTGCCTTCGAGCCCGAGCAGGGCCTTCTCGACAAACTTGATATTGCCGAAGAAGCCGGCGAGGAATTCTTCCATTCTATCCGGCAATCCGTTCATGAATTCGCTCCTTCATCACCCTGCGGCTTGATGGCATGCACGGCGTCGGCAAGCCAGGTCAGATTGAAACAGGCATTCAGGGTCAGGCGCGGCGCGAGTTCCAGAGGCAGCCGGGCCGTCAGTTTCAACGCACCGCAATCGAAACACGCTTTCAGATTATCGCCGGCATCTTGAAGTTCGATCAGCCGTCCGGATATGAGGTGGGGCTGTCCGTGCGCTGCCACCGCAATGCGTTCGGGCCGGATCGCCACGAATCCCGAGCGGAAGGGCGGTTTGTAGCCCAGCGCGAACCTTGCCTCCCCGCAGCGGGCGGTCTGTTCCGTAAAGGAGGCTTCAAAAACGTTTTCGCAGCCGAGGAACTGCGCGGTGAACACGTCGGCAGGCCGGCGGAACACATCGGCCACTTGGCCGCATTGGACGATCCGGCCCTGATTCATGATCGCGCACCGGCGGGCCAGCGACCAGGCCTCGTGCCGGTCGTGCGTGACGTGAATAACTGTCGTGCCCAGTTCGCGCAGGATCATCCGGAGCAGTTCGGCCATCTCGAGCCGCCCGTTGTGGTCGAGCATGCCGAACGGCTCGTCCAGCAAGAGCAGGGATGGTTCCAGCACCATGGCCCGGGCGAGCGCCACCCGCTTCGTCTCGCCACCCGACAGGCCGGCCGGATACCGATGAGCCAGCGGCGCGATCCGAAACATGACCAAATGTTTTTCAAGCCGTGCCTGCCGCGTCGTCCGGTTGAGCCGGGTATAGTGGAGTCCGAAATCCAGGTTCTCCCTCACATTCCGATGCGGGAAAAGGTCGCCCGTCTGGGCCACAAGCCCCACGCCCCGCCGCTCGGGCGGCAGTCCTGATATCTCCTGTCCGGCCAGACGGATCGAGCCGGCCGTAATTATTTTCAAGCCGGCGATACATTTCAACAGCGAAGTTTTTCCGCAGCCCGTTGGACCCAGGAGCGCAAGATATTCGCCGCGCTCCGTTTCGATGCGGACCGGTCCGACCTTGAAAGAGCCAAACGACGCTTCAACGCCGCCAATATGAAGATGCGGCGTCATGCTCCTGAACCCTCCCGCCGGGTAAGACCGGGCGCCAGCTTGACCAGGATTTGCAAGGCCAGGAACATTGCCAGCGAAAAGAGCAGGATGGTTGTGACCAGCGGCGCGGTTTGCACAAGTCCAACGCTGTTAAACAGATTGTAAACCGCGATCGGCGCGGTCTCCGGGTATGGGGCAACGAACAACACTGCGCCGAATTCGCCGGCCGCGCGTGCCCACGCCAGGATGGCCGCGGCCACGACGCCTTTCATGGCCAGCGGCAGCGCCACCCGCTTGAACGCGCTGAACGATGATGCGCCCAGCGTGCGCGCAGCGCCTTCCAACGCCACCGGGACCGATTCGAACGCGGCTAGCGAACCTTTCAGAATGAACGGCATGGCCACGAATATCTGGGCCAGGCAGATTCCGAAAACCGAGCCGTCAAACCGGATGCCGAATGCGTCAAAGATGATGCCGCCAAGATACTGCTGCTTTCCGAACACCTTCAGGATCGCGAGGCCCGCGGCCGACTGCGGTACGATGATCGGAAGATCGGCCAGAGCCAGCAGCAGCGACTTGCCTTTGAAATCCAGACGGCTCAGCGCGTAGGCCAGTGGCACGCAGAAGGCGGCAAGGATGACGGTCGAGATGGTTGCGGTGACGGCCGTCAGGCGCAGGGCGTCACGGACACTCTCGGATTTCAGCATGGCGACAACATTCCGCGGGTCCTCGCCGGCCATGAGCACAATCACCGGCAGCAGCACAAACAGCAGCAGCGCCATGCCGCCGACAAGGAAGATGACCGACGCCGGATTCCAGTTCGAGTCCCGGATGGAAAACAGCGCCGTCAGGATCAGGAACGACGAGAAGGTGGTCTCCCACGCATAGGGCTGGCAGGCCGTGAATGATAACACGATCGCCCAGAAATACGTCAACAGCTTGAAATCCCGCGCCGTGGCCGCCAGTCCCATCAGGAACAGCAGGAACAGCGCCTCGGCATTCTGCATGCGGGTCAGGAAGATGTAGAAAAGAATCAGGTAACTTCCGGCAAACGCCGCGAAATGGAGGCGTGACAGATGCTCGTAGATCTTCACGCCGACATACACGATCAGAATGTTGACCGTCAACATAGCCCCGCTGGTCAACGAGTCCGGCGCCAGCCGCTGTCCGATCAATCCATGCCCGGCAATCAGCAGCATCGTGCAGGTTCCGCTTGGCAAATCCCAGGACCCTTTCCACAGACACAGCGCAATAACCAGGTTTGCGCCCAGCAGCAACAGTGATAACAGTTCAAACGGCCGCAACCATCCGCCGATGCCCAGCATCGCGTGCAGCGCCGCGTGCGCGGCGAGGATGAAAAGCGGGATCACGGTCCTTGCGGATGAACGAGGCATGTCACTGGTCTCCGGCATAGTCACAGAACCCGGCAAAGGGTGTAAATGAGTCCTTGGGACCGTGGAACTTCGGCTTGAGCGCTTCAATTCCGCACTGGGTCAGAACCGCCGCCCGTTTGGTCAGTAAATATCTGATGAACCGGACGGCACCCTCCCCATTCCGGGCCGTCGAAGGGATGGAAAGTCCGTAGGAAATCAGTGAACCTTTGATGGTTACGTCCGCGTTCTTTGTGTTCTTGAACGACACGGTGGCGGTTGAGTAGTCAACGGTGGAGTGTCCCATGTTGATGGCCGGACCCAACTCGATAAAGCGGATGTCGTAATTCAGGCAGGCGCTCCGGTAGAGAAATCCGTACTCTATGTCGCCGTTCCGGAGCAGCGCCGCCAAGGCCGCGACATCGTCGCATTTCCGGTCGGTTTTCTTAATCACGTTCGCCAGGAGTTTGCCGGACGAGTCCTTGAGTTTCAGCAGTAATAGCGTGCGGTATCCGCTCGGCGCCAGGTTTTCGTCCACGCGGCCGACGGTAATGGCCGGATCCAGGATCACGGCGGGCCAGTCTTTTTCGGCATCATCGGATCGCTTTGCACGGCGGCCGACACCAAGTACCATCCGGTCACAGCCGAAGGTAATCCGCCACGGGCACTGTTTCGGAACCAGCTCCGTAAACAACTGCGGGTCGGCCAGAATCAGAACGTCGCATTCACGTCCAAGTTCGGCAACTTTCCGACAGGCAACCTGGCTCCCGGAGCTTTCCGGCATCAGTGCGAGCCCCAAGTCCCTTTGGGCATCAGCCTTCACAGTCTTGATGACCGGATTGAAGTTGGCGGCGAGAAAGATACGCAGCGGGGACTCATCCGCATTCGCGTTGATGACGGACGAAAGGGCAAGCGTAAGAATCACGGCGATGGACATGATGAAGTGCATTTTTTTGTAACTGCTCAGCCATGAGGCCCGACGGCCGCACGGTCCATCGGCTGACGAACGGCGAAAAACTATATGGAGTGCGGGAGCCAAAGCTGGCTGACCTGAATAGTTACGTTTTTTCTCCTTGTTCCAGTTTCTGACGCGCGGCGATGGCGGCGCCCTGCGCTACAACGGTCTGCGGACTCGGCGGGATGAATACTTTCTTGTTCAGCGCTTCCTCGAGGGTTTTGGCCAGCGCGCGGTTGATGGCGCCGCCGCCGGTAAAACAGAAGACCTCCTTGGATCCGATTCTACGCACCATGGTTCCGATGCGTTGCGCTATGGCCTCGTGCGCGGCGGCGGCGATATCGGCTTTATCGATGCCGCGGGCCAGCAGTGAGACGACCTCGCTTTCCGCAAATACGGCGCAGGTGGAGTTCATCTGGATCATGGCGGTTGACTGCAACGCCACTTCTACGAAGGCGGGATAGGTGAGGCCCAGCTTGTGCGCGAGCATTTCCAGGAACCGGCCGGTGCCGGCGGCGCACTTGTCGTTCATGGCGAAGTCTTCGACGTCGCCATCGTCGTTGAGGCTGATGACTTTGGTATCCTGCCCACCCACGTCGATCACGGTGTAAATTTGTCCGGCGGGACAGGTCTGAGCCACGGCGCCCAACCCGCACGATTTGATTTCGGTGATGATCATGTCGCCGAAATTGGCCAATCGTCGGCCGTACCCCGTCATGGCGACAGCCGCCACGGCCTTACGCTGAATGCCGGCATTTATGAGCGTGTTCTGGAAAAGATCCCAAGCGGAATCCGCCGGCAGCGCGCCGTTCACGATCACCTCACGGGCCATGATGCCGTCGTCGTTCAACAGCACGACTTTGCTGGTGGTCGAGCCGATATCAACACCTGCGGTTATCATCCGGACCTCCGTTGCCATTCGTCATTTATACCGTTTCAAGAAACGCCTCAATCCGGACTCGCAGCTGTTCGGTATCTTCCAGGCTGTAGTCGGTGCGGATGTTGAGGAAGGCAACCTTGCGGGCCTTGAGCACCTTTTCGATGCGATACGTCTCCATGTCAAACAACTGGCAGAGCCGTAACGAATGGTTGACCACGCCATCCGCCGCCGATTCCTCGACTAAGCTGATAATCCGGTTCAGGCGGGTTGTCTGGGAGGTGAAACAGGGACAGATCGCGGCGAAGACGCTGCGATTGGTAAGCGCCCGCAGCAGCGGCTTGACGCCGGTCTCGTCGAGAACAACCGGATCGAAGCAGCTTTGCTCTCCGGTACAGAGGGTGTCGGCGACAATTTCCGCGCCGCATTCCTCGAGCACGTTAAGCACTTTGTAGTTGGGCCAGATCAGCGGCGCGCCGGTCAGCACCAACCGGGGCTTCAGTCCTTTCGTCGTGCCAGCCTGCTGCGCCGCCGTGTCGGCCCACGCCACCACTTTCTCCGCCTCGGTGATCCAGTGGCTGATGGCGACAGGTCGAAATTGGGAACCTTGCAGGACAAGCATCACATCGCGGAACGACATGACGCGCGGGGTCCGCATGCGGATCGCTTGAAGTTTGCGGACAATCGCCGAGCGGCGGCGTCCAAGCTTCACCGCCGCCAGCAGCGCGCCGGATTTCAGTTTCGTTTTCAGGTGGGTTTCAAGGAACCCGACCAGCCGGACCATTTCCTGTAAGGTGACATCGGCGTAGCGCCGATGATCCTGTTCCGGCGGCAGCGCGAGCATAAAGGCGGGCTTGATGTCGTCGAGGATCTGGCCGAGCTTCTTCTTGGCGTCGCAACTGGTAGGCAGAGCCACCACGTCGCAGGAGTTGGCCATTGAATCCTTGTTCATGAAAACACCGAACGATGCCTTGGCCAGCGGACAAATCTCGCCGGAGAGCATTTCTTCGCCCACCAGCGCCGCGCCGGCATTACCACAGTCGAGCCGGACGGCATCGGCGCCGAGCGCCCACGCCAGTTCCTGGGGGATCATGTTACACAGGTATCCAACCCGGGGCCGCTGCTTGGTCGAGAAATCGCGATTCCGCATCAGGTCTTCGAACCAGCCGATGTTCGGCGGTCGCTCGCGGAGCGCGGCCTGCAGGCGCACCTGGGCGTCTTCCGCAAAGCGTTGGCGTTTCAGGTTTCCAGGGTTGTCGCTGAATCCCGGTTGAAGCCGATACGGTTCGTTGATTAGTTCGTCCATTGTCATCCTGGTTTGAATTCGGATTCGCACACCGCGCAGTGCGCCAGCTCAACGGAGAGGCAGGCATCCTGCGGGCAGGCCGCCACACATTTCAAGCAGAGCACGCAGTCATAGGTGGTGACCTCGTGCTTCACCCGCTCTGCCTGCACGTGGTGAATATCCATCGGACAAACCTCGTTACAGGCGCCGCATCCGTTGCACTTCACCGGATTCTTTTTCAGCGCCACCATTGCGCCGCCGTTGAAGAGCCCGCCGAGCATGCCCATGGGACAGAACCTACACCAGAGCCGGCGGGACGTCAAAAAAGAAACGATGAACAACAGCAGCAGCGCCACGATCCCATAGCGGAAGAAACCGAACAGCCACTCGGCGCCCGGCAGCGGCGAGATACCCGCGAGGCCGCGCGAAGCTATCGGACACACCTGCTGGCCGGGACATATCTTGCAGAACGGATAAAGCGGAATCTTGCAACCCAGCATCATTCCGTTCGCATCGAGGTTCGGCCAGGCGCGGGCCAGGAGCAGGCCGAACGAGGAAAGCGAGATGCCCGATAACAGGTATGACAGCTTCACGGTTCGCGCTGGTTTCAAGTGCGGCAGCCTGATCGCGCGCCGAATCAGATCGAAGCCATCACCGAGCGTGGATAGCGGGCAAACCCAACCGCACCACCACCTGCCGGCCACGAAACACATTGCGAAGAGCGCCAGGCAGGCGGCCAGCACCTTCGCGGCCAGTGAAATCTCGCCGGTGTCTCCGGCCCGGATCTTCGCGAAGTCCATCTGCATGATCCGCTGTGCCAGTTCCATGTTGCAGCCCTGGAAATAGCCGCCATCGGCGCTGAATCGGCAGGGAGCGGCAGGCGCGTAACTGAGCCGGTTGTCGTCACGTAAGACAGGAACAGTTTCCGTGATGGTCATTATATCGGTCCGGGCATGGGGGCGTCGCTCCACGGCTTGCGTGTAATCGGTCCAGCTTTGGCGGAAGGCGAACCCGCCATAGAGGAGCAGTACAAGACAAGCGATGCGGACAGTCTTTCGCAACAAGTTGAGCGGCAGGAATTGGCCGGCGAGAACCAAGAGTCCCATGAAAGCGCCCGCCAGCGCCAGCGGACGCATGGGAAACCAGATGAATTGCCCGGATGGAACTTGCTTGTATTGGAATGTGATCTCCAGCCCGGCAAGCGCGATACCTGCGATCGAGAGCGCCAGAAGGCCTCGCCGCCAGATCCCGGCGCGCAGAAGAATGGCCGGAATCGCCAGCACGGCCAGGAATGCCATGAACGGATTCTCGATCCGCGCCAGCCATAATGCTGCCTTCGGATTGAGCTGCGCAGTGTCGAAGGCAATATGAAACACCAGCGCAAACCAGAGCGCAATTGCAGCCCGGCTTTTGCCGGAGTGGCCGCGCCCGGTCATGACGGCCATGATCAGCAATAGCGAGGGCAGAAACAGGGCCGACGCGAAGGGTCTCAGGAAGAATTCCAGCGCGTCAAAGAGAACATTCATTTCGCGGTTAGTCTCCTGGCCAGCAACGCTCCGCCAATCAGTATGATCGGGAGTAGGTACCAGTAGTAATACTTATCGGCGTAATCATCGACGATGACTTCTATCGTGGCAAATTTTGACGATCCGGCGTCGCCTTTGGGAGCTTCTTCGATGGCGAACACCTTATAGCGGCCCGCGCTTCCGGCGTGGATCACAAGGCGCTCGACCTGCGCATTGTTTGCATTTACGTTGCCACCCCACACCAACTTCAGACCGCCGCGCGCTGCCACATCCTCGGGTGCAAAAACGATCAGTTTCAGGGAGTTGATGGTTCCATCGTCAAATTCGGAATATACCGAAGCTTTCTCGATAATGGTTCGCAGCGCCTTTCCATCCACACCTTGGACCGCGAGATTGTTAGGCGACTTGACGGCAAACGCGGAGATATTGACAAGTCCGACGATCGCCACCCAGCCGGGGTTGGCGGCTAGCACCGCATCTTCGCCGGGTATGGCATCTTTCAGAAAGTCGTTGGGCGCCTGTTTAACAACGAGCACCGCTTCGCTGGTTGCGCTGAGGGCGGTGGTGAATGCCGCGAGCCAGACCAGCGAACAGAAGCCCATGATTTTCATGGCGGTCCGGGGATGTCTGGCTCCAGGAAGCATTGTTTAATCCAGCACGCCATTGGCGAACACCACCGGGTTGGCCGCCGATATTTTGTTTCCGCGCCAGTAGGTGACGATCTTATCTTGTGAGCGGGTTACATTGAAGTAGAACGACTTGGCGCCGGCGATTTTCAGCTTGCTGAGCGGGATGACAATTTCCATTTTGGCGCCGACGACCGCTACTTGCACCCCGGGGGCAGGCCCACCGTCAATCGTCACGTTTTTCCCCTGCAAATCTGCTTCTAAGACGACCGGAGTGCTGTCGTAGTTGGGTGCGACGAATATTTTTGCCTTGTCGCTGCCGCCTTCTTTCTGGAAGTCGACGGCGAAATACAGGTTTTTGTTGTCATGCAGGAATCGGAACCGCGTTTGAACGTCGGTGGCGCAGTTCTTGAGGGCCTTGTACTCGTATAGCGAGGAGCAAAGCAGGCTCTTTTCCCATTCCGCGGATTCGGTATTACCGTCAATCTTCAGTGGTGTGGTGACTTTCGGCACATTCTGTTGGGCCATGGCGTCTGCAAGGTCAACGGTCTTGTAAACCTTCGCTTTTTTATCTTTACCGCTTAACAGGTGCAATTCGATCTTGTACTTCCCTCTGGCGGTATTCGATTTTCGATCGAGTTTGACCTCGAAATATTCCTTCTTGCCGCCCTGGCTGACGGTTTTCAGCTTGGGGAATTCCCGCCATTCAGGCGAGGGCTTGACCTGCGCCGTAAACTCGGAACTTTTCACTTCGAGCCGAATGTCGTCAATACCGCGATCCATGGTGTTCAGGAGGTAGACCCGGAACTTGGCGGAGGTATTAATCCGCAGCTGGTCGTCACGGATATCCACCTTTACGGCAAGATTGTCTTTCGCCTGCATGAACACATCGTTGCACAGATGGGCAAACACCGGCAGGACGGATATGGTTCCCATCGCCACAACCAATGCAAGGCTTCGTTTGAGATTCATGGTTTGACTCCTGGGCTAGTTGAATTTTCGTTTCAAGCTGTTATTGCCGACAACGCTTTACGCGCCATGGAACCAAAACCAGTCATTTTTTTCGCATACTTTAACCTTGTTTTTGTCAAAAAGCAACATAACTATCCAGATAGCTGTGAGTTCCGGCGGCCACATGATCCATCGGCTGACGGATTGCAGGCGGGCTACCGCACTCCCAAGTTGGATGGCCCGAATGGTCATTTTTCGTTGCTCTCCACAGACTCCACCACCCTCTCCCGCTTCCTCGACAAGCCGGTGTGGGATGCGCTATGATGACGGTGGCTGATGGTTGATCGGGTCACCGTTCGCACACGCATGTACGCCTGGTGGAAATTTATCCTGATTGCGCTTGCGATTCTGCCGCCACGTTCCAAAATTGTGGTAATTAATTATCCGGAGGTGTTCTATGGAATTCCTGATGGTCCTGCTCATCACGCTGACGGTTATCGGGCTGATCCAGCTTTCCCTGATCAAGCGACGGGTTCAGACATTCGATATTGAAACCCTCAGCCTGCGGACGCGCCTGGAGGAACTGAAGCGGGAGATCGAAGCGCTCGTCCGGATGGCCAGGGGTGAGCGGGGCCCGGCGCCGGAGGCCAAGCCGGAACAACCTCGGCCCGCGCCGGCGCCGGCCGTATTCCCGCAACCGGTCACGGCTCAAGCCATGCCACCACCGCTCCCCGCCCAACCGTTTGCGACGCCGGCGGCCGCTGTAGTCGCACCTGAACCGGATGAACCTGCGGCGTCCATCCCAGCCACTCCGCCTTCAGCACTGGCGGCATCGGTGCGCGATATCCTGCGTAAAATCTGGTCGTGGATCCTGGTCGGTGAGGAGCATCGTCAGACCGGAATGACGATGGAATTTGCCGTCGCCACAACCTGGCTGATGCGCGCCGGCATCATCGCGGTGGTCGCCTTTGTCGGCTATTTCCTGATGTGGTCGATCGAGCATGAACTGATCGGCCCATTCGGCCGGGTTGCGCTCGCCATCTTCTTCGGTCTTGGCTTGTTGCTGAGCGGGCTGAAGATGATCAATCGTCGCTGGAACATCCTGGGCCAGGGTTTCATGGGCGGCGGCCTGGCAACCCTTTATTTCAGCATGTACGCGGCAGGCCCCCTTTACAAACTGTTTCCGGTGCCGGTCGTGTTTCTATTGATGATCGTGATCACCATAGCGGCGGGAATCCTGGCGGTCCATACCCGGTCAATGCTGGTGGCGATTTTCGGGATCATCGGCGGCTTCTGCACGCCCATCTTGCTGAGCACCGATCACCCCCAGCTTCCAGCCTTCTACGGCTATCTCCTCTTGTTGAATCTCGGCATCCTGGGCATCGCCCATTTCCGGCAATGGCGCCTGCTGAATTACCTGGGGTTCGTGTTCACCTACGTCCTGTTCTTTGCCTCGCTCAACCAGTACCAACGCGCCGATTTTCCCGTGGCAATCACGTTTCTATCTCTGTTCTTCGTGGTGCAGTCCCTGCTGATTATTCTTTACAACATCCGGCGCGCCGTCCGTTCCAGCCTGTTGGAAATCATTCACCTGGTCTTGAATGCCGCGGTGTTTTCATATGGCGCCTATGACCTGATCCGCGACGCCGTCGGCCGGCCCTATCCCGCCCTGATGACCCTGGCCCTGGCCGCATTTTACATTCTCCAGGTGTCCGGGTTTCTCCGGCGCCGACTGGAAGACCGGCCCCTGCTGATTTCGCTGATCGCGCTGGCGGGATTCTTTGCGTCGCTTACCCTGCCGCTCGTGATGGAAAAGGAATCGCTTACGATCTGCTGGTCCCTGCTGGCATTCATGTTCATCTGGCTTGGTATCCGGCTGAACAGCAATTTCCTGCGGCATCTGGGCTACCTAATGTATGGGATCGTGTTCTTCCGGCTCCTGTTCTTCGAAATGCCCCGCAACTACGATGTGCTGCCGACGCTCGCCACACCCTGGGCGGTGTATGGCAAGGCGCTGGGGAGCCGGCTCTGGACCTTCGGGGTAGCCATCGCATCCATGGCGGCGGCGTTTTTCCTGGAGCGCCGCCAGGCCGCCAGGAGTCGCGCCGGGTCCGCCCGGGAATCGGGCGGCATTATTTCCCCAGCCAACGACACGCCGGCTCTCATCCCTGCATCCGTGGCCGGCCCGGTGCTGTTCTGGGGCGCCGTAGTGACCGTTTTCATCTTCCTGCAATTGGAATGCTATGCCGGGCTGGCCTATTACACGCCGTTGCGGCCGGCTATATCCACCCTGCTCTGGTGCGGGCTGGCCGGTTATTTCCTGTTCCGCACCCTCTCGGGACGGAGCCCCGTCATGCTTGTGGGCTTATGCGTTCTACTGGCGGTGGCGGTGACCAAGACACTCGGACTGGACCTGGCCGCCTGGCAAGTCTGCGATCATTATTATTTTCGGGCCGTTTACACACCGGTGTCGGTCGTCATGCGCTGGCTGGATTTCGCTTCCCTGCTGGGACTGCTGTTTGCCGCCTGGATGTTGTTGGGGCGGCGGCCGGCGGCGCCCCAGGTCTTCGGTTACACCGGACTGGCCCTGCTGTTCCTCTTCCTCACGCTGGAAACCAACAGCCTCCTGTACTGGAAGCTTGCTAAATTCCAGACCGGCGGCATTTCGGTCCTCTGGGCGCTCTTCGCCGCCGCCTTCATCGCCGGCGGCATCTGGAAGCGGGTCCGGCCCCTGCGCTATATCGGGCTGATCCTGTTCGCCGTCATCGTGGCCAAGGTGTTTTTCGTGGACCTGGAGCATATGCCCGTGATCTACAAGGCGGTGGCATTCCTGGTCATCGGCGCGCTGTTGCTTCTGGGTTCGTTCGCGTACCTGTACGCCAGCCGGCAATTCCAACAAAAGGGGTAAGTTTGCCCGCCCCGCGGGCCTACTCCGACGACCGTCCTATGTCCGCCATAGCGGGCTACGCGAAGGCGGGAGTTAAGCCTTAGCTGGACGGGATGGATGTAATGGAGAAGAAACAGGAACGGCCTGAGGGCAGGCCGTCTCCAACGGAAGCGAGAAATGGAATTTGGAGCTGGGGTGCCCTCACCCCGGCTCTGTTTCAGGAGAAGCTTCGCCATGAATCGAGCCATCCCGATTATCTCCCTGCTCATCGCCGCCGGCAGTTTGCCGGCGGCGGACCTTCGTCCATTCCCGTTCTACCGGGAGCTCCAGCCGCCGGCCTCCGGCGCCGGCGATGTGGCAAGCGTTGTCCTGGACCGCCCCATCTACGCAGCCTCTGACGGCCCGCGGGTGGACCTGCGGATCATCGACCAGGACAACCGCGAAACACCGTTCCACGTCCGAACCCAGGCGCTGTCCAAATCGACGCTCCACGAGACGCCATTCCCGGCCGAGGTGCTGTCGTTCCGGGAACTGCCCGACAATCGCGTGGAAATCATCGCCCGCCGGAACGCCCGCCAGCCCGTTCCTGCCGGCCTCCGGATTCACACCTCGAAACGTAATTTCGAAAAGCAGGTGACGGTCTACGGGAGCGCGGACCGCGAGCAATGGACGCTCCTGGCCGAAGCGATTGCAATCTTCGACTATTCCCGGTTCATCGATGTTCGCAACGACCGGATCGCCTTCGAGCCGCGCGAATTCGTCTTCTACAAAATCGAAGTGGCCAATATCACGGAAACCAGGGATTCACCGCTGACGGAAATCATCCGGAAATACCGCGACAACGCCGAGACCGAGACGACGGAAATCAACGCGTTCCGCAAGGAGTCCTTCCGCCTGGATCGTCTTGAGTTCCTGGAACAGAAGGAAATCGCCCAATCCGGGGACACCGAAACGCGCGAGGAGGCGGTCCGGGAATGGATCGCCGTCCCCGACGCCCAGCGCCGCCAAACGGTCTTGACGTTCAGCGCGACCCACGAGCCGCTCACGGCGCTGACCCTGGAGACAAGGGAATCCAATTTCAGCCGGCCGGTCGTCGTGTCCGTCGCCGAAACGCCCAAGGGGCCCTGGACGGAGCTGGCCGCCGGCCGGATCAGCCGGATAGACGCCGGCAAGGTCCACCAGCAATCCCTGACGATTCCGTTGAACGGCGAGCGGCGCCACCGGCACTACCGGGTCATCATCGAGAACCAGGACAATCCGCCGCTCACGATCACGGGAATCCGGGCGCGGGAGAATCTGTACCAGGCCCTCTTCTTCCCGAAGCCGGGATGCCGCTACCGGTTGTATTACGGCGGAAGCGGCGGCCCCGCGTCGACCTACGACACGGAAACCGTGTTAAGCGCCATCCTGCCCGGCGCCACTTTGGCTTGGGCTATAGGCAATGAACAGAAGAATCCCGAGTTCAAGCCCGGCACCCGATCTTCGATCAACAGCAAAAACCTGCTGATCGCCGCGATCATTGTAATGGTCGGCGTCCTCGCCTGGGTCATGGTCCGGATCACGCGCAAAGTGGAATGCATGGGCCGCGACTGAAACTCACTGGACGGCCGCACAGTTCCGATTGCGAAGCGCATCGGGACAGCAAAAAACTATATGGAGTGCGGGAGCCAGCGCTCCCGCTTTGCTGTGCGCGTTGTGATCTTGGCACCCGAACTGGCGCGACCCCGATATTGAGGCAGAGGTCAGAAGGAGTTTTCTGCATGTCGGAAGATAGCGAATTGCTTCTAATTTTTATTCGCCCGCTAAATCGGCTTGGTATTTCCTGTCACTACTGTCCGGTTAAGAAACAGGCAACATGCATTTGAGGCCTGTCATATCTATATGAAATGGGCATTATGACTTTTTTCGATTTCAATTCCAAAGTGCGTTATTTTCAGCTTTTCTCCTCTGATAAGCAAGGAGGGGAAAAGAATGAACAAAGGACGAACGGTGTTTGCGCAACTGACCTATCGGGAGAGCTTGCGCGATATCGACACCTGCATGAGGACCTTGGGGCATCGCCTGTACCATGCCGGGATTCGGGAGCCAATGGCTCGAAGTACGTTGGCGGAGGCAAACGAGAAACGCCCGTAGCCGATCTTTGCCTGTCCTTGTTCCCCTGGGCGAAATTCCGACGACGCAAAGCGGCGGTCAAATTGCATACGTTGCTGAACCTTCATGGAAGCATTCCAACCCTTGTCATTATTACCTCCGGCAAGGTTCACGATGTCAACATCCTCGACGAATTGCCCATCGAAGCCGGGGCGTTCTACATCATGGATCGGGGATATCTGGACTTCAAGCGACTGTACCGTATCCATGGCCGCTCCAACCGGAAAACCCGCATACGATAGCACCGGTTCTTTCCCCACGGGTACATGCCTGGAAATGATCCGGGCTTATTTTTCGGTCATGACCCAGACGCCGTCCCAGGGCGCTGGCGGCTGGGCCATAAGAGCGCGGCATTTACGGGCGTAGGCGGCGGCCGGCGGGTCATTTTCCCGGAGCGATTCAAAACGGCGGAGCGCTTCTTCAAACTGGCCGGCGTAATATGCGGCCAGGCCTTGCGCAAACACCTCAAACTCTTTTTGCCGGGCAGTGAATTCTTCCGGGAGCATTGGCTCAAACACGCGGACCGCCGTTTTGCGGCCGACAACCGCCACGCGCGAGATTTCACGGACCGCAAACTCGCCTGGGCGAAGCGCTTCGGCGTAGCCTGGTTCCGCGGCCAGGGTGCTGCGCGTGGTTTCGGAAATAAGGGTATAGGTGCCAAATTGCTTGTTGATGCCTTCCAGGCGCGAGGCCAGGTTGGCGGCGTCGCCGAGGATGGTGTAATTGAACCGGTTGTGCGAGCCCATGTTGCCGACGACCACCGCGCCGGTATTCAGCCCGATGCGCATGAACAGGTCCTTGCCCGTGCGCTCGCGCAAGGCGGGGCGCATGGCGGCCAGTTTGGCCTGACAGCGCAGGCCGGCGCGCACGGCGCGCACGGCATGATCGTCCTGGGCCAGGGGCGCGTTCCAGAAGGCAATAATGGCATCGCCTTCATATTTATCCACCGTGCCGCCTTCCTCCTGGATAATATCGGTCATGGCGGTGAGATAGTCGTTCAGGAGCGCGGTGAGCTCCTGCGGGTTCAAGCCCTCTGAAATCGTGGTGAAGCCCTGAAGATCGGAGAAGAATATGGAGAGTGTCCGCTGTTCTCCGCCGAGGGTGAGGCGTTCGGGATGCCGGGTGAGCTGATCAATGACTTCTTCGCTCAGGTACTGCTTGAAGGCGCCGCGGATGAACCGCTTCTGCTTGCCCTCGGTGGCGTAGTTGACCAGGACGGCGCCGACGAGCGCGAAGACCACGGCGGTCTCCTGGACCAGGAACGGCAGCCAGAATCCTTTCTGATAGGCCATGACACACAAAATCGCCGGGATGGGCAGGGTCAGGGCAAAGACCAGAACATTTTCCCGCGCATTCCGGCCCAGGCGGGTCAGGAGGCCGGCCAGCAGTCCCATGATGAGGACGCACAGCAGGGTAAACTCGCGGGGCGCGTTGCGCATGAAGTCGTTGGAGAGCAGGTTATCCAGGGCGGTGGCAAAAATTTCCACGCCGGGATAGACCCTGCTGATCGGCGTCGGGCGCAAATCCAGCAGGCCGGGCGCATTGCATCCCAGGAACACGTAACAGTCCTTGAAGGCGGCCGGGTTGGTGATGGTGGGCGTCTCACCAGCTTGCAGGCGGAGTTCGGACTGGATCACGGCGGCGGCCGTGAACCGCTGGTGGGTACCGGCCGGCCCGCGGAAATTCAGCAGGGCCCGGCCGCGGCGATCAATGGGAATGGAGTGAAGAATGGTTGATGTCCCGCTCGGAGCGGGATAAAGTTGATGGCTTGCCCCGCGTTGCGCGGGGTTGATGGCTAATGGGTACCCGATGTTAAGCGTGCCGGGCGCGATGGAAAGCGGTTCCCCCGGGGCGGCCACCAGATATGCGGCCAGGCCCAGGCAGGGAACGGCTTTACCGTCGAACACAGTGAACAATTCCAGCCGCCGGAAGATGGCATCGGGATCCGGCGTGGCATGCACGTTGCCGAGCAAATCCGCGTTGGTGGCGACTTCCGGAATAGGGAAGGTGGCGGTCGGCATGACCCGCCGTCCGCGCTTACCATCCGAGTCAGGCGCAACTGTCAAAATTAAATCAAATTTTGATTTTTCATCCGCCAGCCAGCGGTCCAATCCCCGAATTTCCGGGAACGGGAGGTTGGCCGGCCAGTTAGTGCTGGCGCCGTCCTTGCCCAGGAAGACCGTACCGACGAAGCCGGTGGTTTGGGCAATGGCCTCGCCGAACGTGCGATCATCCTCCACCCCCTCGCGCGAAGGTTCGGTATAGAGCATATCAAAGATGACCGCGCGTGCGCCCTGGCGCCGGCAGAAATCCAGGATAGGCTTGTAAAGCTCGCGCGGCCACGGCCAGCTGAGCGCCATTTCCTTCTTGGCCCAGTCGAGGCTGTATTGATCGATGAAGATCAGGCGGATCTTATCGGTGGCGGCGCCGGGTTTGGCCAGGCGCATCACGCGCCAATCCCACGTTTTGGCCTCAAACCTGGTTAGTGTGCCGCCGGCCCACAGCAGGAGGGCGATGGCCGAGGCCGCCAGACCGACGAGCAGACCCTGGAACAGTTTTTTCGGCATATCGGATTGATGGCGTAATCGTCGAAGTCAAAAATGGTGTTGGACTTATTTTGCAGGCAGGGCGAATCATCCCCGGTTTATAGAAACATGTTGCAAATTTTTTTGTGATGCCAGCACGAATTTCATTTCGTCAATCGGCGACAACTTGAGTTTCCGGCATACGTTTTCCGGCAATAACGTGTAGGAAACGCCGCTCTCCACCAGGCAATCAACATCGACCGCTTCTCACTGTGACTTTTGTAAGGCCCCATAATAACTACGCAAGGGGAATGTCGATTGTTGTTTTTATGCCTCCTGTATATCAGCAAAAAGGATCTTACACAAGATGAATTTTACGCCCGGCGCATCGTGCCATAGGCAGATCCGCCGCAGGGCCTGCCCTTGACAAGGCTCAAGGCTTCCGGGCAGGACTGGATCTCGTCAAAGAAAAGAAGCGTCTACCCGGGGACAATCGGAGTTGAAAAGAAGGCAGCCAGTTTCTCGCAGAGACGCATGGGGTTGAGGGAATCCCTGAAAAAAACGCGGATATCCGGCTCTTCCTCGAAGTTGACCTCGATAAAACTGGCAAATGTCTTGGCAATCTCGCGAATTGAGTATGTCTTGCCAACCTGCCGTGCCCCCCTTACGAGAAGGACTTTCCGGTCTGGATTCTGCTTCCATTCCAGCAACTGCCGTTCGATGTTCCTTTTCATAAAGCACTCCTGAGTAATGGCTGTTATTGCAAATACTCAAGGCTATAAGACGGTATATTGGTGAATAAATCAAGGCAATTCGACCGGACCGTGCGCCGCCATAGAACAGGTGACGCCGGAGTTCCGGCCGTTCGAGGTGGTCTTGCCAGGCAACATTCTGCTTTGGTGTGAGCGTGAGCATCCACCAATAGCCGGAATGCCGTTTATTCCGACACCGGCTGGTAGCCGGGGCCGCCGAAGCGGGCGCCGGACCATTCGTAATCATGGCCGGACAGCCGGCCATACCACGCCCCACCCTGCTCGCTATAGACGCCCGGGTCCGCGCGGCCATCGCCATCGAAATCGCCCATAGCCGCCACATAGCCCAGTCCGCCCAGCTCGAAGATTGTTCCCAGGTAGTTGGCTGACGACAGCAGAACCAGCCATATCCCGTCGGCTTCCCGATAGACCACGGGATCCGCCAACCCGTCGCCGTCGAAGTCTGCCGCACCTGCCCGGAAACCAAGGCCGCCGAAGTAACCATCAACCGGCGCATAGTTCTCACCCGACAGCAGACCCGTCCAATGCCCATCCGACGCCCGATAGGCCATTTCGTCGGCCAGGCCATCCCCGTCATAATCCGCCATGACCGGCTCATAATCCGCTCCACCCACCCAGGCCTCCCCCAACGCATAGTCTGAGGCGGACTTCAAGCCCGCCCAATAGCCCCACGCGGGACCATAAACCGCCGGATCGGATTTACTGTCGCCATCGTAATCCGCGGACACCGGCCGGAACCCGGAACCGCCGAATTCGCCGCTAAGCACCAGACCGTCACTGCTCTTAAGAATCCACCAGGTCCCGCTGGTTTCCTCGTAGAGCCCGTAGTCCAGCAGTCCGTCCCCATCATAATCGCCCGCCGCCGTCCAGTACCGGCCGGCGCCCGTTTCCGGCTCGATCCCGGTGGTGCCGTAGCCCCGTGTGCCGGAGAGGATAGCCGCCCAAACCCCTTTGTCAGCCCGGCACAAAGCCACGTCCGACTTACCGTCGCCGTCGTAATCGTTCAGCGACCGGCCCGGCGAATTCACGCCGGAGGCTCTCACCAGCACCGTTCCAGGACCGGTGGTCGTGTTATTCGTCAGATTCGGATCGTTCAGCGTGTTCATATGCCGCACCGTGACCTTAACCTGTTGAACGCCGGAGAGATCCCCGCGCGCGATCAGACCGCGCTTCGCATAAGGAGTCAGGATTATCAATTCCTCCCCGCCCACGCTCAGTGTTAAGTTGCTCTGCGCCGATCCGATCCAGATGGAGGTCGCCGACCCAGGACCGGCTGCAGCGGGGCAACTGTAGCCGCGATCGCTGATCGCGGCTCCGGGGTCAGCGACCCCGGCTACAGCAGATACTATGTGGAAATCGAAGCCGATTGCCGCCGTATTCACGGCGTCAGGACCGTAGTTCAGCACCCGGCACGAGACCGTGCCGGCCGAAGATGCGTTGGTCATGTTCACCGGCAGGAACACCAGGTCGCTTGCGGCGATATCCGCTGTCCCGGTTGCCTGTTCCGGCGCCAGCGCGGCATAGCCCATGCCCACGTAACTCATCGGGCTGATCAAGGTCCCCGTTTTTGCCCGTACCCAGTAGTAGTAGGACAGGATGGGGGAAATGGCGTAGTCGTCGTAGATGTAGGTGGAGGATTGGATGAGTGGAATACTGGAATATTGGAATGATGGAATAATGGATGAATGGTCTTGCCCGGATTTTCCACCGCTCACTGCTGACCGCTTCCCCCTGACCTCTGACCTCTGATCCCCGCCTGCATCGCTATGCGAAGCATTGCGGGCAGGTCTGAGGCTCTGCCCTTTCAGCGTGATCACCGGAACATCCGCGATCCGCGCCGCCGCGGCCGGATCATTCGTCTGACTGCGCCAGATTTCATAATCGGTGGCACCGGTTACGCCCTGCCAGGTGATCCGTATAAAGTTGGTATAGGTTCCTTCCGTGGCCGTCACGCCACGGGGCGTCCCGATATTGGTGGAGATTTGCAGATACACGCTCGCAAAGAGCGTTGTGTTTCCGCCGGTCACGAATTGGGATTGATTGCTCGGCGCCACGTAGTCGTTCATTGGCCCCCAGGTAATAACATAGGCGCCCGTGACCGCGCTCACCGCCGCAAGATTGCCCGTGCCCGCAGTCTGGCCGGTGTAGCCCGCCGGTGCGGTCAATTGCCAGGAACCACCAGCAGGCGTTACGTTGACCGCCAGCCAGCCATCCTGCGCAGGCGGAACCGGCCCGGCCGTCACATCAAACGTATTGGTCACACTCGGCGCGGAATTCCAGTTCGTATCCCCCGCCTGGCTTGCCACGATACTGACCGTGCCGCTTCCAGTGAAGGTCAGGTTAGTCAGACCGGCAATAATCCCGGGACCGGAGAGAACAATAAAATTAGTTACCGGCAGACCAGACGATGCCTGGGCGAATAAACCAACCCTGTTAGTCATCTCCTGCGGCCCTGGGTTCGGGAAATTGATTATAGTCTGGTTGCCCTTGTTCATTACCAATGTTATCACCAAATACTTTGAACTGTTCGTGATGTCGGCTGAACTTACCGTGTTGGTTGCGAAATTGGTTCCAGCATTGATTCCGGCCAGGTTGACCGATCCGGTGATGACCATACCCGCCAAACCGTTCACGCTCCCAGTCATGGGCGTAGTTACCCACCAATCAGCAGCGCCAGAGGAATAGGTTGTCGTGTTTGTAAATTCAAGCCCCCGCTCGCCGCAGTTGGTTATCGTAAAAATCTGCTCTGCAGGATTTGCCCCGCTATACATACCGGTATAACTCAAACTGCCGATGGATAACGCCATTGCTGCCGCGGATACCGTTTGCGTCCCTGAATTCGCGCTTATTCCTGAGGCATTTTCAGAGCGCACCCGGTAAAAATACGCTACCCTTGTCGGCAGTCCCGTCACGTTATACGTCAGCGTCGCACCGACCATCCGGTTGCTGTATCCGGCCAGGTATGCGGCAAAGTCATTGGTTGGCGCCACGTCCAGCCAGTAATTCGTAGCACTTTCGGCGATAAGCCAATTTGCCCAAAAAGCGTTCACCGTTCCATTGCTTGCCGCCAATAGCGCGGGAGCATCCGGACACGTCAGCAACGAACTCTCTCCCGTAAAATTAGTTCCCGCTCCGTTCACCGCGTAGGCCAGGAAATAATTCGTCCGTCCGGCCGGCAGGTTGGTCACCAAGAAACTGAATACGCCAACACCGAAGGTTCCGATCTCCGAATATTTGATCCCGTCAGCCAAAACCGACCCGGAATTCGTGCCCCAGCAAACGCCCCGTTCGGTTACCGGGTAGCCGTTCGTCACCGTGACGCTCCCGCCCAGATACGCCGTCGTCGCCATTATGTTGGACACCGTCGTTGCGCCCAGGGCAGGCGTACCGTTGATCGCCACGCTGATCGTTCCGGAGTTGCTGCTCGTCATCCCGGGATTCTGCGCGCGCACCCGGTAATAACAAGTATTCCCCATGCTTACGCCGGTTACCGTGCAGGAGAGAACATTACCCGCCATAAAGTTGCTGAACCCGCCAAGATAACTCGAAAAGTCATTGGTGGACGCCACATCCACAAAGTAGTTCGTCGCCGTCGTCACAGCCGCCCAGTTGGCGATAAAATCACTGACGGTCGTAAACGTTGCCGCCTGGGCCACTGGCGCCGGAAGCAAGCTGATCGTCAACGTCCCGTTCGTGGATCCAGCATACAGCGCTTCGTTCACTACACCGGTTACCGCGTACGTCCCCGCGTTCGTCGGCGCCCAGGCATGGCCGGCATAGGTGATATCCACGGCCTTACCCGACGGCACCGTCGTCGCCGTCACCACCCGCGCGCTCCCATTATAAGTCTGCGTCAGATTATTGAGCGTCACCGTCGCCGGCGCCTTGGTTATATTGAACGTGTTGGTCACCGCCGGGGCAGAATTCCAGTTCGTGTCCCCGGCCTGGTCCGCCGTCACGCTCACCGTCCCCGAGTTGGTGAACGTCAGGTTCGTCAACCCGGAAATCTCGCCCGGACCGGAAATCACCGCAAAGTTGGTCACAGCCAGACCG